>CAYXRE010000026.1:0-4654 GCA_964466125.1 uncultured Oscillospiraceae bacterium | reverse complement strand
TAACGGTGCTTCCGAGCCCGGGCGAGCTTTCCACGCGCATCTGCGCGCGGCAGTAGTGTTCAAGCCGCAGCTTTGCGTTCGCAATGCCCGCGCTGCCGAGCGAGGGCTGCTGCGCGACGTCGAAGCCGACGCCGTCGTCCTCAATGGTTATGCGCGCGCCGCCCGATACCCGCGCAGCCCGAATGGTGAGGGTACCGCCGCGCGCGCGAGGCGCAAGCCCGTGTATGACGGCGTTCTCGACAAGCGGCTGCAAGCACAGCGACGGGACGAAAAAGTTAGTGTAGCTAATTTCGCACACGACGCTCAGCTTGCTTCCCATTTCGAGCTTTTCGAGCGCAAGGTAGTTGCGAACGTGCTCGAGCTCCGACGAGAACGGAACGAGCGAGTCGCTCTCGAGCGCGGCAAGGTTGGTGCGAAGATAGCGCGAGAAGCGCTCAAGCGCGTCCTGCGCTTGCTGCGGCGAGCGCGCGCAAAGCCGCTGAATCTGGGTGAGCATATCGCTGATGAACGCCGGACGCATCTGCGCGAGCACCGAGTTTGCGACTTCGTGCGCAATGGTCTCGCGAATTGCCGTCTGTTTCTCAAGACGGCTTGTCTGCTCGTGCCAATCCAGTGCATAGGCTGTGAGCGCGAGCGCCGACGAAGCGGCAAAGCACAGCGGCACAAGCGCGGCGGGCACGGCGGAAAAAGCGAGCGTTTGAGCAAGCTCGAGCAGCCGCGCCGCCAAAAGCGGTATTCCCGCAAGCAGCAGCGCACGCAGCGCGCGTGTTCCGCGGCGGGAGTACTCGCGCGCAGCGCACACGATGAGCACAACGTCCAGCGCGGCGTACAGCACGGCGGACCAGACATTTACCGTTTGGAACAGGGAATCGCCGACGATCGCCAGCGCAAGATTGACGCACGCGCACAGTGAGGCGGCGACAAGGCATCCGCAAAGCACCGAACACGCCCTCTCGCCCTTGGCGCAGCGATAAAACAGCGTCGCCGCCGCAGGTGGCACAGCGAGACGCGAGGCGGTGAGCACGGCGAGCGCAAGCGGTGAATTGCCGACGAAAAGCGCGCCGAACGGGTAAATCGCCCCGCTCGCGGCGAAAAGCGAGCTTGCAAGCACAAACGCGCTGAGCGCAAGCGTCTTGTTTCGCGTCTCCCCTTTCGGGGTGCAAAATGCCCCCCACGCAAACAGCAGCATTCCCGCACACAGCAGCAGCGACGCGAGCGCGACAATTCCGCCGCGGCGGCGCAGCACAAAACGATACAGCCCCGCTCCGTCGCCGCAATAGACGTCCGGTGTGCGGGCGGCGACGCCGTCTGACCCCGGCACCGTGACAATCAGTTCGTCGTCCGGCTCTATGCCGGGACTTGAAAAGGAATACCACCCCTCGCCGCGAAGCCCCTCTGCGACTCCGGTGCGCCCCGGCGCGTCGGCGAAAAAGATCGTTTCACCGTTGAGGGAAATCTTCGTTTCGGGGTTGTAGGCATAGACCCAAACCGTATCTCCGAGCGCTGCGCCGCGCTCAAAGTGACCGACATATTCTCCGTGCGAGGCGACGGGATTGAGCTTCAGCACCGACACGTCGGAAAAAGCGTCGTAGGAGACGGGAGCCGCGCAGAAAAAGCACAGCACGGCGAACAGCACCGTTCCCGCGAGCGCAAGAACGCGAAGCAGGTTGTCAGTAATGTTCTTTTTCACCACAGCGCGTCTCCTTTTCAAAGATTATGCTGAAATTATATCATACTTTCCCCTTTGCGGTACAGTCTCGCCGCGCGCGGGGATTTGTGAAAGGCAGCTGCCGCACTCAGCAAAAAAGCCGCCCTCCCCGCCAAGCGAGGAGAGCGGCCGAGGCTTGAATATTGCTTACTTGCCGCCGTACGCCGCGATTTTCCAGCTGTCCTGAGCGGAATCGCGCACAAGGTAGAACTCCCAAATCAGACTTCCCTGCTTGTCCTTGTAGGTTCGCTTGAACTTGGTGATGACCACGCGGTTGGCATAGGGGTTTTCGTACCAGCTCGACGGGAATTCGCCAATGTGCCCGATGTCGGTGATGTAGTCGTTGGCGTCGGCGATGCCGGGGGTGAAGTACGGCTCGTCGAGCGGCTTTGCGAGCAGGCTGTTTACCCCCTCGCCGTCGCAGGCGTTCATGTACTCAAAGAACTTTGCGACCGTCTGCTCGGGGGACAGCAGCTCGGTCGTACGGGTGGGCAGCTCGTTGAACTGTGCCCTGACGACGTTCGCGACGTTCTCGGTTATGTTGAAGATGTAGTACGCGGTGTTGTTGTAAACGGCGGCGAACTTGGAATCGAGCCAGAAGGTCACGCTCTGGTTGCCGTCGAGGCTTTCAAAGCGCACCTGCGGCTGAACGGACTGGAACTTGGGTCCGTCGCCTATGTAGCTCCAGCTTTCGATCTGCCATTCGTCCAGCACGGTGGACAGCACCTGAAACTGCAGGTAGTTGTCGCTCTCGCTTTCAAGCGTGCCCTTGAGCGAGTCGCACGCGACGGTGTAGCTCTTGTCGTCCGCTGACGAGTAAACGCTGAAGCAGCTGTCGGTTATCAACTCCTCGACAAACGCGAGCACCGTTTCGTTAAAGGTGACGCCGGGATAATCCGAACCGGTCGAAAGCGATGCGGGACGGTTGACGCAATACTCCGGCTCCGGCTTGGGCGGCTCGGCGCAGGACGCGAGCGAGAGCGTAAGCAGCGCTGCAAGCAGTGCCGCGATTATCCTTTTTGAGCGCGTGGAAAGCATAATTATTCCGCCTTTATAAATAACTGATTGCTTATTCGAGGATAGCACGCCGCCCCGCCTGTGTCAATTCTCGGAAGTTTTGAACTTATTGTTAATTGATTAACGTTTTTGGTTCTCAAGTCTTGCTAAGAGTTTATGAAAGTAATATAATAATTCCGTGATTCGTTATGAACAATCAGACAAGGAGAATGATTATGAGCGCACTCAACAAAAAGACTGTTGAAGACATCGACGTTAAGGGCAAGCGCGTGCTTGTGCGCGTCGATTTCAACGTACCCATGAAGGAAGGCGTCATCACCAACGACAACCGCATCGTCGCGGCGCTTCCCACCATCAAAAAACTCATCGAAAAAGGCGGCCGCGTTATACTTTGCAGCCATCTCGGCAAGCCCAAAAACGGCCCCGAAGCCGCTTTCAGCCTCGCTCCCGCCGCAGTCCGTCTCGGCGAGCTGCTCGGTAAGACCGTGGTATTCGCGGACGACGACAACGTGGTCGGAGACAACGCCAAGAAGGCGATAGCCGCCATGAAGGACGGCGACGTGGTGCTGCTGCAAAACACCCGTTTCCGCAAAGAGGAGACCAAGAACGAGCCCAAGTTCAGCGAAGAGCTTGCGAGCATCGCGGACGTTTTCGTCAACGACGCGTTCGGCTCCGCTCACCGCGCTCACTGCTCCACCGCCGGCGTGACCGACTTTATCAAGGACACCGCCGTTGGCTACCTCATGAACAAGGAAATCGAGTTCCTCGGCAACGCCGTCAACAACCCCGTCCGTCCGTTCGTCGCCATTCTCGGCGGCGCGAAGGTCGCGGATAAGCTCAACGTCATCGACAATCTGCTCAACAAGGTCGATACCCTCATCATCGGCGGCGGCATGGCATACACCTTCCTGAAATCCCAAGGCAACGAGGTCGGAACCTCGCTCGTGGACAACGAGAAGATAGACTACTGCGCCGATATGCTCAAGAAGGCTGCCGACAAGGGCGTCAAGCTGCTGCTGCCTGTGGACACGGCGGTTGCCGCCTCCTTCCCCGACCCCATTGACGCAAAGATAGACGTCGAGTACGTTGACTCCGACAAGATACCCGCCGACAAGATGGGTCTGGACATCGGTCCCAAGACCATTGCGCTGTTCTCCGACGCCGTAAAGAGCGCAAAGACGGTCGTTTGGAACGGACCTATGGGCGTGTTTGAGAACCCCGTGCTCGCCGAAGGCACCCGAGCGGTCGCCAAGGCGCTCGCAGAGACCGACGCAACCACCGTTATCGGCGGCGGCGACAGCGCAGCGGCTGTCATGCAGCTGGGCTACGCCGACAAGATGACCCACATCAGCACCGGCGGCGGCGCGAGCCTTGAGTATCTCGAGGGCAAGGTCCTGCCCGGCATCGAGTGCATTCAGGACAAATAACATCAGTCTCTCATGCGGGAGCGGGAATTCCTGCTCCCGCCTTTATTCTGAATAATATTTTAAGGAGATTTAACATGGATAAGAGCAAACGCGCAGCCGTCATAGCCGGCAACTGGAAGATGAACAAGACCGTCGCCGAGACGAAGGAACTCATCAACGGACTCATCCCCGCCGTCAAGGACGCGGGCTGCACCGTCATCATCTGCACCCCGTTCACCGACCTTGCGACCGCAGTTGAGATGTGCAAGGGCACCAACATCAAAGTCGGCGCGCAGAACGTTCACTTCAAAGCTTCCGGCGCCTACACCGGCGAGATAGCCCCCGCAATGCTCACAGAGCTGGGCGTTGAATACGTCATCATCGGACACAGCGAGCGCCGTCAGTATTTCGGCGAGACGGACGAGACGGTCAACCTCCGCGCGCGCGCAGCGCTCGAAGCCGGACTCAAGCCGATAATCTGTGTCGGCGAGCTGCTTGAGCAGCGCGAGAACGGCACGACCGA
>CAYXRE010000025.1:848-16787 GCA_964466125.1 uncultured Oscillospiraceae bacterium | reverse complement strand
TCGCGGTATCGGCGTTGCGGACAATGTCAGCACGTCCACGCCGGGGAACGCGGTCTTGAGCTTTTCTTTGTGGGAAACGCCGAAGCGCTGCTCCTCGTCAATAATGAGCAGACCGAGTCGCTTGAAATTGACGTCCTTTTGAAGCAGGCGGTGGGTGCCGATGGCGATATCCACCGTGCCGTTTTTAATTTCCTCAACCGCGGCGCGTATCTCCTTGGCGGTCGAGAAGCGGGAGAGCATGGCGATTTTGACGGGGAACGGCTCCATGCGCTCGCAGAATGTGTTGTAGTGCTGCCAGGCGAGAATGGTGGTCGGCACGAGCATGGCGCACTGCTTTCCGTCGCCGACGCACTTGAACGCGGCGCGCAGCGCGACCTCGGTCTTGCCCACGCCGACGTCGCCGCAAAGCAGCCTGTCCATCGGGCGTGCGCGCAGCATATCGCCCTTTATCTCGCTTATCGTGCGTATCTGGTCGTCCGTCTCATCATAGGGGAAGCGGTCCTCAAAGTCCCGCTGCCATTCGCCGTCCGGCGAGAAGGCATAGCCCTCCTCATGCTCGCGCTTTGCGTAAAGCTCGATGAGCTCGTGCGCCATCTCGCGCACGGCGCGGTAGACGTTCTGCTTTGTCTTTGCCCATTCGTTGGAGCGCAGCTTTGCGAGCTTGACTTCGCCGTCGTCCTTGGGGGAGATGTACTGCGAGACCATGTCCAGCTGGGTGACCGGCACAAACAGCGTGTCGGTGCCGCGATAGCGTATTTTAATATAGTCGCGTATGAAGCCGTGGTGGTCGATTCGCTGAATGCCCTCAAACACGCCGATTCCGTGGTTCTCGTGAACGACGTAGTCGCCGATGTGCAGGTCCTCCAGACCGCTTATCGCGCGACCCGCCTTCTCCTGCTTCTTTGCCTTTCTGGGCGACGCGAGCTTTTCGCGGCGCGAGGCGATGACGCAGACCTTGCTTTCGTTCAGCTCATAGCCGCCGCTCAAAGCACCGACGCATACCCCGACGCTTCCCGCTGCGGACAGCTGCGAGCTGATGGCGCATTTGAAGCCGGAGGTCTCAAGGTCGTAGCACAGCGCGGACGCTGCCTTGGTCGTGCCCGCAAGCACGGTCACGGCATAGCCCATTTCGGTATAGCCCTTGACGTCCTCGCGCAGCAGCGCAAACTCGCCGCCCCAGCGGGGGATTACGTTTGCGCGCACGTTGATGAGCGCGTCCAGTTTTGCGTCCAGCGAGCGGGTGAACACATCCGCGAGCACGACGGCGCGCGCGGGCGGAGCAATGGAGAAATCGTCGCGCAGGAAAGGCGGCTGCTTCTTGGGGAGCATGCCGCTTTGCTTGAGCGACAACAGTTCTTCTGTGTGCAGCGCGCACAGGTCGCGAAAGCGCTTTTCGAGCGAGGCGGGCTCGCACATGAACAGCACCGCGTCGGGAAGATAGTCGCGCACGGTGCAGCCGCTTTCGTAAAACGCGCGAAGATAGCGGTCGGTGCACGCGGGAGTAATGCCGTTTTCCAGCAGCTCCGCGTCCTTTTGAATAATCGAATACAGCGGGCTGTCCTCCGCCATGCTCTTTTGCATTGCGCGCAGCTTTTTAAGTGCGCTTTGCGGCTCGACAGGGCAGACCTCGCGTACGGGAGTTATGAACGCGGTCTTTTCGCGGCGGATCCGACGCTGACCCAGTTCGTCAAAGACGCATATCGAGTCAATCTCGTCGCCGAAGAATTCGATTCGGTAGGGGTGCTCGGCGTGGGGCGGGAAAATGTCGGTTATGCCGCCGCGCACCGCGAACTGTCCCTTGCCGTCCACGCGGTCGCCGCGCGTGTAGCCCGCGCTGACGAGCGAGCGCAGCAGCTCGTCGGTCTTGACGCTTTCGCCGACCTTAAGCGTCACGCAAAGCGAGCGGAATACCTCTGGGGGCATGGTGAACTGACAGTATGCCTCAAGTGAGACACACGCGACCTTTATGCCGCCCGCAACGATTTTCGCAAGCGCGCAAAGGCGGTCCAGCTCCAGGTCGTGGGAGATTCCCTCCACTTCCATGAACACAAGGTCACGGCTGGTATAGGCGACGGCGGGCGCGCCGAACTCGGTTATGTCCGCGCTCGCGCTGACGGCGTCCGCGTCCGAGTCGCAGATGAACAGCACAGGTCGTTCAAGTTCGTTTGCGAGCGCCGCGGCGTAAAGTGAGCGGTGTATGTGGTGCACGCCGAAAAGAGCCGCTTTTCCATTGCCGCGCAGTGCGGCACAAAGCGTCCCGAATTGTTCGGTCTTTATTACAGGAGACAGATAATCCATTTTTTCAACCGTTAAATTTACTCTGCGCGAGGGAGAGCTTTCCGCTTACTATCATTGCGACGGCGGCGCAGACGTCGTCGCGGCGGGCTTCGATGAGCTTGCGGTCGGCGCTCGAGGGCATGGAGAGCACAAAGTCCGCAAGGTCATATTCGGGGTTGGGCTTTTTGCCGACGCCGATTTTGATTCGCGGAAACGCGTCGGTGCCCAGCGAGTCGATGATGCTCTTGATGCCGTTGTGCCCGCCCGCCGAGCCGGACTCGCGTATGCGGATAACTCCCGGGTCGAGTGAAACGTCGTCGAACAGCACGAGCACATGAGCGGGGTCGAGCTTATAATACTTCGCCGCCGCCGCGACCGCCGTGCCGGACAGATTCATGAAGGTGGTCGGTTTTTGCAGCAGCACGGGTACGCCGTCGATTTTGCAGCTTCCCGTCAGCGACGAAAAGCGCGAGCGGGTCACCCGCGCGCCGCTCTTGTCCGCGAGATAGTCCAGCGCGCGAAAGCCCGTGTTGTGACGGGAGTATTCGTATTTCTTGCCGGGATTGCCAAGCCCCACGATGAGCCAGTCGGCGCCGCCGGACAGTTTTAGGAACATAGTGTGCCTCCGAATGTTGTGGCTATGATATGGTGAGCGTGTCGTCGAAGTAATCGCGGATGACCGACAGATAGGTGGTGCCGGTGTTGACGACAAGCTCGCTGCCGTCCGCCTTGGTAAAGACAAAGTTTTCGTCCCACGCGGGCTTCTCCCAATGTATCGGTTCCGCCTTGCCCATGGTGAAGTAGTAGCCCTCGCCGCCGCCCTCATAGTAGACGTCCACGAGCTCGGTGTTCTCTATGCCGCCGATGTACGCGAACAGCACGAACACGTTGTCGAACGCAAGCTGCGTCGCGACGGAGCCGTCGTCCGAGCCGTCCACCTGCGCCTTGCCGTCCTGAAACTTTTTGTATTTCTGCGAGACCGCGTCGTATTTGAACGTCCCGTCGTACAGTCCGGAGAACTCATAGCTTATGAGCGCCGCCGGCTGCCCCGAGGGAACAATGCGGGTGCTCTCGTCGGTGTTGAAGTTGAACGCGGGGGGCATTTCCTTTTCAAGTTCCGCGCGTATGTCCAGCGCCTCGATGCCCTTGGGCAGCAGCTCGGCGTTGGTGAATTTGCAGTGCTCGGACGCATAGGTCTCCATGCGCTCGCGGTCAACGTAAAGGAAATCCTCGGTATAGTAGCCGTTCATCGTCGTCACGCCGTAACCCCACAGCTTTTCCTCGCATACGGTGGAGGTGCCGATGTGCACGATTATCGGGTCCCACTGGTACACGCCCTCAAGGAACTGGTGGCGCAGCGAGCGTATTGAGCCGATGTAGCCCGCGTCCGAGACGTCCGAGAAAAACGCCATAAGCCTTGTTATGCCGCCCTCGGTCTCCATTTCGACGATGAGGTCCGCCTTGGAAATACCCTTTTGCGGCCAGCTCGCATAGTTATTATTGACAGAAATCGCATAAGGACGCAGCCCGACGCGGTCGTCGGGCAAATCATACAGTCCTGTGAGATAGTTGTAGTTGAGCTTTATCGGTTCAGGCTCCGGTTCGGGCTCGGGTTCCGGTTCGGGAGCGGGAGCGGGCTCGGGGGCTTGTGCCGGCTCGGCGGGCTGCGGCGCAGCGCAGCCGAACAGGCATACGCACAGCGCAAGACAGAGTAAAAGGCAAAGCGCTTTTTTCAAGGATATCCCTCCAACAAATAAGCGCGCTGTTCGTGAAAACAACGCGCTTAGGGTTCGGATGATTACTTAGCTGATAACAAGCTCGTTGGCGCGGGTGTCGCGGACAACGCCGAAGTGGGTGATGCCGGGGTTGACCTGAAGCTCTTCGCCGCTGTCGGTCTTGAACTCGAAGTTGTTGGCATAGTTCGCCTTGGTCCAGGTGACGTGCTCGTATTTGCCCTGGCTGAAGTAGTAGCCCTCGCCGCCCTTGGTGTAATCGACGTGTACGAGGTAGCTGCCTTCAATCTGCTGAATGTCGGCGAAAAGCAGGAACACGTTGTCGAAGGAAAGCTGCTTGCTGTCGTTTCCGGCGTCGACCTGAGCCTTGCCGTGCTGATACTTTTCATACTGCTTGGTCTCGGCGTTGTAGCGGAAGTCGCCGTCATAGCCCTGCGAGAAAACGTACTTTACAGAGGTCGCGTCGCCGCTCGTCGGGACTGTGGTCTCGCCTTCGGGCACAAAGTTGAACGCGCTCGTAACGGTGGTGGTGAGCTCTCTTTTTATCTTGGCGACGGGAAGGGTCTCGTCGATGAGCTGTCCGGAGGTGAACTTACAGTGCTCGGTGGCGTAGGACTGCATTCTCTGACGGTCAACGTAGATTGCCTGCGGGAGGTTGCCGCCGTCGAGGGTGCGGAAGTTGTTTTCGGCTATCGCCTTGTCGGCGTAGATGGAGGTTCCGATATGTACGATGATCGGGTTGAGCGGGAACACCGCCTCCATGAACTGGTCGCGCAGCGAACGGACCGAGCCGATGAGGGGAACCTCACGGGTATCCATGAACAGAGCCATCATGCGGGTGATGCCGCCCTCGGTCTCCATTTCAAAGATGATGTCCGCCTGGGAGATGCCGTACTGGGGCCAGCAGTCGATGATGTTGTTGACCGAAATGGCGTACGGACGAAGCCCGACCATATCGCTCGCCATGTCGTTGCGTCCGGTAAGGAAGTTGTAAGCGTCCTTGGTCGCGGTTACGTCAACGGTTCCGTAGTAGTCCGAGGTGCCCTCAAGCTCGTCCAGCTCGGGGTCGATTTCGATTGCGCTTCCGCCACCGCCGCCGCAGGCGACAAGTGTGAAGCTAAGTATGAGGCACAATATCAGTGCAATGATTTTTTTCATTCCTTGTATGACTCCTTTTTTTAATTGCGAGAGGATAAACCGTCAACTATTATACAGTATCACCCAAACAAAGTAAACTGTAAAAAACTGAACAATCTGCCGAAAAACACGGTCGCCGTTGGAAGCGTTTTATTATTTTTCAATCATTTTGCACGAATTGCTGTTATAATATGAAATAATAACGCTGCGCGCAACGGAGGACAGAGTATGCCCAAGACCAAGAGGAAACGAACAAGCAAAAGTGCGCTGTACATACTGCTTGTATTGCTGCTGCTCGCGGTTATCGTCGTCGGGGCGATACTGCTCAACCGCTACAAGCTCGAAAAGGAACGACAGCTCGACGAGCGGCTTGCAGCACAATCGACGGCGCTGGGGATTCAAAGCAAGCTGTATTTCGACGGCGAACCCGTCGAAGCCTTCTCGCGCGAGTACATGACCAACGACGAGGAAACAAAACAGACGCTCACGCGCTCATACGATTGCACCGAATCGGACTCTCACCTTGCCGCAAAAAGCGCAAACGGCAAAATCACCTTTGACAAGCAGCCCTCAGAGGTTCTTATAAACATAACCGCGCCGGACGGCTCGGCGGCGTTCAGCGGCTCGCTGGAGGAGTTCGAGAAATACGCGGTCAAGGACAGCGGCGACTATGCGTTCGCACTAACGAGCAAGTACAAGACGATGACCGAGATTGCGACGGTCAAGTATGCGTTCACCGTGACCTACGACACAAAGCCGGAGTTCTCGCTTTCCTGCGAAACCGTGCCGCAGGGCGGTACACTGTTGTTCACGGCAAAGAACGTTCCCCACGACGCGGACATCTCGCTTTCGGTCGATTATCCATATGAGCCGCATTTGGAAAAGACCGAGGACGGCTGGCGCTCATATCTGCCGCTCAACTACAAGCGCGACCCGGGCAACTACACGGCGACCGTCGTGTTCAACGGCGAGACGATAACGCTGCCCTTTGAGATAACCGAGGTCGAGTACGAGGTGCAGAACCTCACCGTCAGCTCGTCCACCACCTCGAGCACCGTCGGCAACAGCACGGCGATGACCACCTACAACAACACTCTTGACCGGCTGAACGCCATGACCGACGAGAACGTCTACTGGACCGAGCGGTTCATTCAGCCGTGCGACGGCTCGATAACCACCGAGTACGGCATCAAGCGCTACACAAACGGCGCGAGCACCCCGACGCGCCATGCGGGCATCGACATCGCAAATTCGGAGGGCACACCGATTGCGGCGAGCAATTCCGGCAAGGTCATCTTTGCCGATTGGCTGGACGTGAGCGGCTACACCGTGATGATCGAGCACGGCATGGGACTGCACACGATGTATCTGCACATGAAAGAACTGCGCTGCAAGGAGGGCGACATGGTACAGCTCGGGGACACCGTCGGGCTAATGGGAATGGAGGGCTTTGCGACCGGACCGCACCTGCACTTTGCGGTCATGGTCAACGAGGTAAGCGTTAGCCCGTGGCCGGTGTTTGACGGAAGCTCCGGAATATACGCGATTTTCGGCGAGCAGGAATAAGCGCCCAAACGGGGACAGTTGACAGAAGGTCTACAACTGTCAACCAAAGGATAACACGTCGACTTTCCGCTGTCAACCGCAAATAACAATTTAAGTATACAGCAAGCGCCTGTCGATTATCGGCAGGCGCTTTGAGATTTGGTGTACGGAGGTTCAAGGGCAATCCTCAGTCGGCTGCGCCGACACATGATTGACCTTGACCTTCAGCCTGACCGTGCGAAGCACAAACGCAAAAAATCCAAAGCAAGCGGAGGCGCAGCGAGGGCGCTTGCAACCGAGCCGCCGAAGCGAGGCGACGATTTTTTGCGCAGAGGAGGAGCAACGGAGCAAGTGAAAAGATACGGTGTTCTTTACCGTGTCTTTGAACGGGCGCAGTTTGCGACGACGAGAATGAGCGATGCCATTAAAAAAGGATATAAAAATGGCGTCGCGAACGCGCTCTTGCCCGTCCCACGCCCGTGCGAAGCACAAGGCGCAAAATCTTTGATTTTGCGTGAAGGAGCGACCGCAGAGCGTTGAAAAGAGCACACCCGAAAGGGTGTGCTCTTTGATAAGCGTCGCGCGCTTATGCCCTTGACCTTACGAGACCGTGCAAAGCACAAACGCGAAAAGCACGGGAGCAAGCGGAGCCGTTGTGAGCGCGTTTACAAGCGAACAGGCGAAGTGCGGCGGATGCTTTTCGCGTGAAGGCGGAGCGACGGAGTGAATGAGCGATGCCATTAAAAAAGGACATAAAAATGGCGTCGCGAACGATACGAAGTCCGCGACGCCGTGGTGACCCGGACGAGAATCGAACTCGTGATACCGCCGTGAAAGGGCGGTGTCTTAACCGCTTGACCACCGGGCCGAATATGAGGGGAAGCCGTAAACTTCTTTACGGCTTCCCGTGGTAGCGGATGTAGGATTTGAACCAACGACACCCCGGGTATGAACCGAGTGCTCTAGCCAACTGAGCTAATCCGCCGAATGCAAAAGTCATTATACAAAATTCAACGTTGCGTGTCAATGCCGAATTTCACAAAAGCGCCGAAGAATGGGACATGAGCCGCAAAAAGGGTCAGAAATTGAAGTATATAAACGATGAGCTTCCGAAAACTCCGCAGACGAGCAGCGCCGCCGTCATAACAAAACAGCACGCCCAGCGCGCCGCGGTCGGCAGGTTTGCGAGCAGGTTGCAGCGCTCGGCTCGATGCGCGCGTTCTTTATAAATGTATATATAGTCGAGCAGCAGTATAAACGCCGCCGAGAATATGACGGTCAGCAGCACCGCCTTGATGTATTCGGGCGAGCTTGTGATGTTCGCTTCAAGGATGAGCTTTATGCGGGTGTATAGGCTCTCGTAGGAATAGCCGGAGAAATCCAGCGCACCGCGAATGACCGACAGACCTTGTGAGACGGAATCGGCGCGGAAAAACACAAAGCCGAAGCTCCACAGAAGGACGACCGCGATGTTTTTGAGCAGCCGCACCGGTTCGGAGGATTTTTTGTCTTTGGGCGCGCGGCGGAACAACACGTCCTCGAAAATGCGAAGCACGCCGAAAAACAGACCCCATACCACAAAGCTCCACGCCGCGCCGTGCCACAGCCCGCTTATGAGAAACACCGCGAGCAGGTTGAGCAGCTTGCGGGCGTAGGGAACGCGGCTGCCGCCGAGCGGGATGTAGACATAATCGCGCAGCCAGTCCATAAGCGTGACGTGCCAGCGGCTCCAAATTTCGCGAAAGCTCTTGGAATAATACGGCGCGAGAAAGTTTTCCTCAAGCGTGAAGCCGAGAAGCTTCGCGCAGCCCAGCGCCATGTCGCAGTAAGCGGAGAAGTCGAAGTACAGCTCAAGCGCGAACAGGAACACCGCGGCGAGCAGCGTCAGCGGAGCTTCGCGGGATACGTCGTAATAGAACGCGTCCACAAATACCTTGAGCCAGTCGGCGACGACCGCCTTTTTGAACAGCCCGAGAAAGAACCGCCAAAGCCCGAGCCGAAGATTTTCGGCTTTGAAATCATGGCGCTCAAAAAACTGCGGCAGCACGGTGTCGGTGCGAGCTATCGGACCGGACAAAATCTGGGGGAAGAAGGAGATGAACGCAGCGTAATCGACAATGCTTTTTACCGCGTCGCATTTGCCGCGTCGAACATCGAAGATGTAGCCGAGCGTCTGAAAGGTAAAAAAGCTGATACCCAGCGGCGCGGCGACGCCGAGCAATATCGGCTGAGCCTCAGGTGAGAACAGCGCTGTGAAGGACGAGGAGAAGAAATCGAAGTATTTGAAAACGAGCAGTCCCGCTATGACCGCGAGCGCCGAAAGCGCCGACGCGATGTTTTTGCCTCGTTCATTTTGCGCGCGGGAAATGCCGAGCGCCCCGAAATAACCGATAAGCGTGACCGCCGCAAGATATGCGGCAAACAGCGGCGATGAGTACATATAAAACGCATAGCTTGCCGCAAGCAGCAACGCGTTGCGAAAGCGCTGCGGCAACAGGTAGTATACCGCGAGCACCGAAGCCATAAATATAGCGAATGTCAGTGAGATAAAGCTCATTATTTCCTCGTTATACAAAGAGTAAAAAAACAATGCCACAAAACAAAACGGAGAATCAGACTCCCGCAACTATCTCCGCGACCCGCTCGGAGCGAAGGTGGTAACCGTCGTAAAAATCGCTCATGTCGTAACCGAGGTCGTCGGGGTAGAACGAGCCGGTGAGCGGAACGCCCAGCTCGTCCGCGAGCTGCCGCACCATGTCGCCCGCCGCAAAGAAGTTGTCGTATCGTCCGTTGTAGTAGTCGTTGAAGTAGCTCATGGATTCGCACAGGTGGCTGCTTATGGGGAACATGACCAGCTTTATCTCAACGCCGTCCGCGAGCGCGCTTTGGATGAACTGCCGGAACAGCTCGTACTTTTGCCCGCGAAGGGTGTCGTAGTCCTCCAGCCCGATTATGTTTCCGACCGCCCGCTCCGCCCGCTCGGACGCGGTCGCCGCGTCGCAGTTTTGGTAGGCGAGGGGGTAGGAGTAGCTGCCGTCCGCGTGAACGATTCCCGTTTCGCCCGAAGCGGCGTCGGTCGCGCTCACGTCCTTATAAAGCGCATAGCTCCCAGCAAAGTAGTATTGAAGCGAGCTTTGAAAATAAGGTATCGAGAACAGCGTGCTTCTAGCTTGCGAGCCGAGCGCGAATAAGCCTGTGGGCTGCGCGGCGTTTGCGTCGTAAAGCGGGGCGATCGTGCCGACGCCGTTCGGCACTGCAAGCCCCATGCGCCCGCCGACGTATGAGCGGTAGCCGTCGCCGACCGCCTCCTGCCAGCGCGCGTCGGTCTTGTTGTCGTTGAGCGTCCACGGGTCAATCGAGATGACAAGAGTTTTCGGCAGCATATCGCGTTCGTACAGCAGCCCGTAAAAACCAATCATGTCCTCAATGTCGCCGCCCGCAACGCTCACATTGAACATACTGGTCGTGTCGAGCATTTCGCTTGTGATAAGCGCGCCGCGCGAGCTGCCCGCCACGATGACGTCCTTGGCGCCCGACATTTCGAGCAGGTATTCGCGCCGCAGCAGTCGCTCGTTGTAGTTGGACGAAAGCCCGCTCACGTTGGAGCCGTCCAGCAGGATGTGCGCCGCCTTCAGCTCGTTGGAGTCCGCGCGGGTGTTGTTGAACACGCCGGAGGGGTCCACCGTGTGATTTACAAGCGGCACGCAGCACAGCAGTGCGGCGAGCACAAATACTCTTAAAGCTGTGGCGAGTATTCGCCGCAGCTTTAAGTTTTTGTTTGTTCGGTTTTCGCTTTGGAATTCCGGCATCACTTAATGACTTCGATTCCTCTCATATACGGACGCAGCGCCTCGGGAACGGTCACCGAGCCGTCGGCGTTTTGATAGTTTTCGAGAATGGCGGCGGTGGTTCTGCCGATGGCAAGTCCCGAGCCGTTCAGGGTGTGTACAAGCTTGGTCTTTCCGTCTGCGTCGCGGAAGCGTATCGAGGCGCGGCGAGCCTGATAGTCGAGGAAGTTGGAGCAGCTGGAAATCTCAACATATCGTCCGTAGCTCGGCATCCACACCTCTATATCGTAGGTCTTGGCGCTCGAGAATCCGAGGTCGCCGCCGCACAGGGTGACGACGCGGTGGGGCAGTCCGAGCAGCTGAAGCGCGTGCTCGGCGTCGTGGGTGAGCGCTTCAAGCTCCTCAAAGCTGTGGTCGGGGTGGGCGAACTTGACAAGCTCCACCTTGTTGAACTGATGCTGACGGATAAGTCCGCGGGTGTCGCGTCCTGCGCTGCCTGCCTCGGCGCGGAAGCACGCGGAGTAGGCGCAGTACTTTATGGGCAGCAGCGAGCCGTCCAGTATCTCGTCGCGGTGGTAGTTGGTGACGGGAACCTCTGCGGTCGGTATCAAATAATAATCCAAACCTTCGAGCTTGAACATCTGGTCGGCAAACTTGGGCAGCTGACCGGTGCCGGTCATGGAGGCGGTGTTCGCCATATAGGGCGGGAACAGCTCGGTGTAGCCGTGCTTTGTCACGTGCAAATCGAGATAGAAGTTGATTATCGCGCGCTCAAGTGCAGCGCCGTTGCCTTTATAAAAATGAAAGCGCGCGCCGGTGACCTTTGCGGCTCTCTCGGGGTCGAGGATGTCCATGTCCGCGCCGAGGTCCCAATGCGCTTTCGGGGTAAAGCTGAAAACGGTCGGCTCGCCCCAGTGGCGCTGCTCGATGTTTTCGTCCGAGTCGGTGCCGGAGGGAACGCTCTCGTGAGGGGTGTTGGGGATGGAGAGAAGTATTGCGCGTTGGCGCTCCTCAAGCTCCGCGAGCGTTTTCTGCTCGACCTTTATCTTCTCCGCGAGCTCCTTCATATCGTTCATCACGGCGCTGACGTCTCCGCCCGCCTTTTTGATTTCCGGTATGCGCTTGCTCTCGGCGTTCTGCTGCTGCTTCATGGCGTCCGAGCGGGCGATGACCGCGCGGCGCTGTGTGTCGATGTCGAGAATCTCGTCTATCTGCGGGCCGTAATCCTTGTTGCGAACCGCAAGGCGTTCCTTGACGTAGTCGGGTTTCTCACGAATAAGTTTAATGTCCAGCATTTTGTTTTCCTCTTTTCCGTGTCTTGTGTTGTTCCACGTGGAACAATTTATTTATTGCCGAGCTTGTTTGCAAACTCGAAAAGCTGGTCTTTTGAGTAGAAATCCACCGAGAGGGTGCCGCTGCCGTCCTTGTACTTGACGCGAACCTCAACGCCCAGCGCGTCGCGCAGCGACTGCTCCACCTCGTAGGCGGTCGAGTTGGTCGTTGCGGGGAGCTTGATTTTCTCCTGACGCATAGATTTCTGATATAGTTTTTCCGCTTCACGCACGGTCATACCGCTTTCGGCGACCTGACGCGCGACGCTTTTTCTCATGCCCTCGTCCGCGATGGACAGTATCGCCTTGGCGTGTCCGACGGTCAGCTTGCCGTCCCGCAGCAGCTCGAGCGCCTCGCCCGGCAGTCCGAGCAGACGCAGGGAGTTGGCGACGGCGCTTCTCGAGCGCCCGACCTGTTTTGCCGCCTGCTCCTGGGTCATGCCGGTGACTTCCATAAGCTGCTTGTAGCCCTGCGCCTCATCGACGGGATTCAGGTCCTCGCGCTGTAGATTCTCGACCAGCGCGAAGGTCATCGCCTCGGTCTCCGAGAGATTGCGCACGATGACGGGTATCGTCGTCTTACCCGCAAGACGGCTTGCGCGCCAGCGGCGTTCGCCCGCGACGATTCGATAGCCGCCCTCCGGCATCGGACGCACCAGTATGGGCTGCAAAACGCCGTGCTGCGCAATCGAATCCGCAAGCTCGGACAGCGATTCGTCGTTGAATTTCTGTCGCGGCTGGTCGCGGTCGGGCTGAACCTCGTTTATCGGCAGCTCGTTTACGCCGTCCTCATTGCTCAGCTCTAGCGCGTTGTCAAGGAAAAGCGCGTCCAGTCCCTTTCCGAGACGGGATTCCTTAGCCATTAAAGTTCACCTCCGACTCTGCGGTTGTGGGAGAGAATCTCCATGGCGAGCGCGTCGTACGCCTCCGAACCCTTGGAGGAGGAGTCGTAATATTTTATCGGCTTGCCGAAGGAGGGAGCCTCCGACACGCGGACGTTGCGGGGAATCGCGGTGCTGTAAACCTTTTGCGGGAAGAAGCGCTTGACCTCCTCCATGACCTGCATGGTGATGTTTATGCGCGAGTCGAACATGGTTATCAGCACGCCCTCAAGCTCGAGATTGGGGTTGTACAGTTTCTTGACCTGCCGCACGGTGGACATGAGCTGGGACAGTCCCTCAAGCGCGTAGTATTCGCACTGCACGGGAATCAGTATCGTGTCGCAGGCGTTGAGCCCGTTGAGGGTCAGCAGTCCGAGTGAAGGCGGGCAGTCAAGCAGCACAAAGTCGAAATCCATCTTCGCGGACACCAGCGCGTCGCGCAGCCGAAACTCGCGGCGGGGCATATTCACCAACTCCAGCTCTGCACCCGCAAGGTCGATGTGCGCGGGGAGAATTGAGACGTTTGCAAACTTGGTTTTCACACAGACCTCGTCGAAGGCTTTGCGTCCGACAATCAGGTCGTAGGACGAGCCGGCGACGGTGCGGCGGTTGATACCGTAGCCGCTGGTGGCGTTGCCCTGCGGGTCGATGTCCACAAGCAGCACCTTTTTGCCCAGCGAGCCGAGCGCCGCGGCGAGGTTGACGGCGGTGGTGGTCTTTCCGACGCCGCCCTTCTGGTTGGTTATGGCGATGATTTTACCCATATGATGCAATACTCCTTAAATTGTTCCACGTGGAACAATAATCGCTTATTTCGCAAACACATAATAATATAGTTTTTCCCAAAAGTAAACTGCTTCATCGGGGCGGAAAACGCAGATTTAACGAGAAAATCGAGCGGCAGCAAGTCCGAACGGAACATATTGTTATTAAGAACTCTGCGAGCGACAAGATGTAGATGACAGCAAAAAATCGAGGGAAAATCGCGCAAAATTTTGGTGAGGGAAAGAAGGATACAAATTGTGCAAGGGCAATCCTCAGTGGGCATGCCCTTGACCTTACCGTGACCGTGCGAAGCACAACGCGAAAAGCACAAAGCAAGCGGAGGCGTTGCGAGGGCGCTTGCAACCGAGCCGCCGAAGCGCAGCGGCTGCTTTTCGCGCAAAGGAGGAGCAACGGAGCGAGTGAAAAGATACGGCGGTTCTTGCCGCGTCTTTGAACGGGCGTAGTTTGCGACGACGAGCTGTCGAGTGATTGTCCTTGACCTTCCGCCCTTGACTTTATGCCCTTGACCTAACGCCCTTGACCTTACCGTGACCGTGCGAAGCACAGACGCAAAAAGCACAAAGCAAGCGGAGGCGCTGCGAGGGCGCTTGCAACCGAGCCGCCGAAGTGCAGCGACTGCTTTTCGCGCAAAGGAGGAGCGACGGAGCGAGTGAAAAGACACCGCGTCTTTCAGCGGCATCTTTGAATGGGCGCAGTTTGCGACGACGAGCTGATGGGTGGTTGCCCCTTGACCCTCCCTCAACCTCACATATCCTTCCTTTCACATCCCCGTCTTGAAATCTTCAGCGGCTCGGGCGTATAATAAATACAATTTAATGTGAACGTCAAGAGAGGACTGCAATGGACTATACAATATACAACCCCGTTCGTATAATCGGCGGGGAGGACTGCGTCGTAAAGAATGCCGCGCGGTTTTCCGAGCTCGGCAGGCGCGCGCTCATTGTGACCGGACGCAGCTCGGCAAAAAAGAGCGGCGCACTCGACGACGTGACTGCTGCGCTCGGGCAGGCAGGCGTGTCATACGAGCTGTTCGACGAGATGTCCGCCAACCCGCTCGTCTCGGTCTGCGCCAAGGCGGGCGCACGCGCGCGGGATATGGGCGCGGAGTATATAATCGCAATCGGCGGCGGCTCGGTAATCGACGGCGCGCGCGCGGCTTGCGTGTATGCCAAGAACGAGTTTGAGCGGGATACCGACATATACAAAAAAGAATTCACCGAGGCACTGCCGCTCGTGGCAATCGGGACGACGGCGGGAACCGGCAGCGAGGTGGACAACATCTCGGTGCTGACCAAGGACGCGGACGGGCAGAAAAAAAGCGTGAACGGCGATATGCTGTTTGCGAAAATCGCCTTTTGCGACCCCAAGTACACCCGCTCGATGGACCTGCGCCAGACGGCTTCCACCGCAATGGACGCGCTGTGCCACTGCCTTGAATCGTGGTTCAGCCGCGTGTGCAACGAGCCGGTCTATTCGGCGGCGACCCGCGGCGCGGAGCTGATTTATCCGTGGCTGGAGAGAATCGCGAACGGCGGCTTCGAGGCGGACAATATGACCATGCGCACCGAGCTTTACAACGGCTCGCTTTGGGGCGGCGTCGCGATTGCGAAGGCGGGCACCGGCTTCCCGCACCCCATGGGCTACCTCATGACCGAAAACGGCGGCGTGCCCCACGGCGCGGCGTGCATGCTGTTTGAAAAGGAGTTCCTGACCCACTCACTTGAAAACTGCGACGCGCGTTGGCGCGGGCGGCTCATGGGCATAGTCGGCAGCGAGCAGAAGCTGTTCGACACGATAGACAAGCTGACGAGAAACGACATCTCTGTTTCCGAGCAGTTCGTCTCGCAGATGATACAGCGGCTGGACAACAACGCGAACGCAAAGAAAGCCCTCGGCAGCTTCGACAACCTTGCGGCGGGCGAGATAGTGCGCCGCGACTTCCTGCGCGACGGACAGACCGAGCTTATCAAGGGCGGCTGGACGTTCGGAAAATAATACCAAATAATAACATCGTTGGAGCGGGCTATGACGTTAGGCGGGACAAACAACAGAGTGCTGTGGCTGGACGCGATCCGCACGGCGGCGATATTCCTTGTGCTGCTCGACCATATATCGGGCGAGGGCGGGGCGCTGTATCGGTTCGTCCCGTGCAGCGTCGGGATGTTCGTCATGGCGGCGGGCGTCACGGCGGCGATGGGCTTTGAGCGCTCGCAGATAAGCTATGGGCGCTATGTCGCAAAAAAGGCGAAGTCGCTGCTGCTGCCCTACGGCGTCGCGCTCGCCGTCTGCGTGCTGATAAAATACGGCGTGCTCGAGCTGACGACCTTTGCCAAGCTGTTCGTCACCTTCGGCGGCACGACCGACCCGCTGACCCGCCTGTATTATTTTGTCGGCTTCTTTTTCGGCTTGACCCTCATCGCGCCGTTTTTGTATCGCGCGTTGAAGCATAATGAAAACAGCC
>CAYXRE010000025.1:0-838 GCA_964466125.1 uncultured Oscillospiraceae bacterium | reverse complement strand
GTCGGCGTCTTTTCGGTGCTGTTGATGAACTTAACAAATATTAACTGCTGGGGTTTCGCGGCGGCAATACCGTTCGGCGGCAGCTATCTGCTGCTGTACGCGCTAGCAATGGCGGCATACATACACCGCGAAAAGCTGCGCACGCGAGCGGGGCAAATTATACTCTTGATTTTTTGCATAACATCGGCGATAATAATATATGCTTTTCGCTGGTACGACGTTTGGTGGTCCAATCCGCCGAGAGCGAGGCTGTGCGTTTACACCGCCGCGCTGTTCGCGCTTGTGTATCTTGCGTTTTCCCGTTTCGCGAGTATAATGTCTAAGGACACGATGCCGACATGGCTTTCAAAGCTCATGGGAGCATTCGCGTGGGCAGTAAGGCTCATCGGCAGCGAGAGCTACACCATCTATCTTTACCACATGGCGGTCGTCGGCGTGCTCACCGCGTCGCCGCTGTACAAAAGCGTTGTGGTAAACAGCGCGGCAGCACCGCTCGTTGTTTATCTCTCGGCGCTGATTGTTCCGATTCTTTTCGACTTTGCGGTAAGGCTGCTTAAAAAGCCGATTGGCTCGCTGCTTGCGGGAAAGCGCTGAACGCGCCCTTGCGCTTGAAATGAGCGCCGGTGACAAAATACAGTGCTTCAAGAACGATGAGCAGGTTTTTTCGGCAGGCACATCGTCTCATGAGACAAACTCGGAAAACCGAAGAATTGTTGTTTTTCCGGCAGTTGAATCCAAGCCTTTCTTTTTTTGGGAGAGCGCGTGGATTGAAACGGTCGGTGAACATATACGGAAGCGTATCGAAGTGGTCATAACGGCCCTGACTCGAAATCATAAA
>CAYXRE010000024.1:4226-17071 GCA_964466125.1 uncultured Oscillospiraceae bacterium | reverse complement strand
TGTATCGCCTGGGCCATAACGTGAGAGGCGGTGTGCCAGAACGCGTGCTGTCCCGCCTTGGTCTCGAAGGTCTCAAAGACCACCTCGCAGTCGGTCAAAAGCGGGGTGCGCAGGTCGCGCGTCTGCCCGTCCACCGTGCAGCAGCACGCCGCCTTGTACAGCCCCATGCCGATGCTCTTCGCCACCTCGGCGGCAGTCGTTCCGGCGGGATATTCCCGCACGTCGCCCTTGAGAGTAACCTTGATGTTTCCCATTTTTCTGCTCCTTTATTTTCTTGCTTTCGTCATACATTCTCCGGGGTATTCGCCGAAGCCGAATTTCTCATACAGTCCCGCCGCCGTCTGAGTCAACAGCAGCCCGCGCAGCGACGCGATTCGCGGGTCGTTCACCAGCGTGTCCACAAGCGCCGCGCCCGCGCCGTTGCCGCGAAAACTCTCGTCCACAACGACGTCGCACAGATAGTAGGTCGTCGAAAAGTCGCTCATCGCACGAGCAAAGCCGCGCTGTCTGCCGCGCTCGTCAAATGCGCCGGCGCAAAGCGAATTGTCGATGCTCTTTTGAATGATTTCGTCTGCCCGCGTGTTCGCCCAGTAGGTCTGCTTAAGCAGCGCGGACACATCGGAGAGTATCATGTTCTCCGCGCCGGTTTTAATCGTAAATTTTTCCATAATCGCCTTATAAATCAAAAAGCGCCCCGTCCCTGAAGGGACGAAGCACAGCCTCGCGGTTCCACCCAAATTGCGCGTAAAACGCGCCTCTCGTCTCGGCAATAACGCGCCGAACGCGCCGCGATTGGCTTCGCAGGACTCGGGTGATGGTATCGTTCGCGCTTTCCCCGCGCTCTCTCAGCAGCTGAGCGCTCTCTTTTGGGGGACGGTGCGCGGCGTCTGTTCACCGTCGCTGTCTTTTGTTGCTATGCCGATGTTATAGCACACTTTCTTCGCTCTTGTCAAGCTGCACGGCGCTTACAATACCCGCGGCAAAGCCCAATGCGCCTTTTCGAAAGCGAGCGCCCACAGGCGCCCTTGGCAATCCCGCAATCGGCAGTCCCCGCCTTCGGCTGTGACTGCTGCCATAATCCGTTCCGCAATTCGCCGAGCGAATCGCTGCTCGTGTGACTCGCATTTGGAATATTATTGCTGGCGTTCTTTATTTTTTGCCCCCGTTATACCATAAGTATTGACATTTAATATGAATAAAAAGTACAATACGAAATGGATATATATGTCCCGATGTGTTCAGGGCATTATTGATATTCAAATTAAACAGACCGGAGGACCACGAAACAATGCCAAACCCGATTGTGTTCATTGTTTCAGCGGTCGTCGTTGCCATCGTCGTGGGAGTTATCTGCTTCTACGCCGGAATCGCCTATCGACGTAAGGTCGCGGAGGCAAGAATCGGCTCCGCCGAGGATGAAGCCAAAAGAATAGTCAACGACGCGATAAAATCCGCTGAGCAAAAGAGAAAAGAAGTTGTAATCGAAGCCAAGGACGAGATTTTCCGTATGCGCAACGAGTCCGAGCGCGAGCTGCGCGAGCGCCGTGCAGAGGTTCAGCGCCAAGAGCGCAGGATTATCCAAAAGGAAGAAAGCATCGACAAAAAGACCGAGCAGATTGAAGCGGAGGAAGCCAAGATTCAGCGCCGTTCCGGCGAGCTCTCCGAGAAGCTGCAGGAGGTCGAGGCTCTCAAGAAAAATCAGTTCGAAATGCTCGAAAAAGTCTCGGGACTGTCCGCCGAGCAGGCAAAGTCGCTGCTGCTCACCGAGCTGGACAACGAGCTTGCGCACGAAAAGGCGGTGCGCATAAACTTCTACGACCAGCAGCTGCGTGACGACGCGGATTCCATGGCGCGCAATATGCTGTCCATGGCGATAGCCCGCTGCGCGTCCGACTACTCGTCCGAGGCGACGGTGTCCGTTGTGCCGCTGCCCAACGACGAGATGAAGGGACGCATAATCGGACGTGAGGGACGCAACATCCGCACGCTCGAGACCGCGACAGGCGTTGATTTGATAATCGACGACACGCCGGAGGCGATAACCGTCTCCAGCTTTGACCCCATCCGCCGCGAGATAGCGCGTCTTGCGCTTGAAAAGCTCATCTACGACGGACGCATCCACCCCGCGCGCATTGAGGAGACCGTCGAAAAGGCACGCAAGGAAGTGGACGCGATAATCAAGAAAGAGGGCGAAAAGGTCGTCCTCGAAGTCGGCGTGAACGGCATTCATCCCGAGCTTGTTAAGCTGCTGGGCAAGCTGCACTACCGCACCAGCTACGGGCAGAACGTGCTCGTGCACTCGGTCGAGGTTGCGCTGCTCGCGGGCGCGCTTGCAAGCGAGCTGGGCATTGACGTGACCATTGCCAAGCGTGCGGGACTGCTGCACGACATCGGCAAGGCGCTCGACCACGAGATGGAGGGAACCCACATCCAGCTCGGCGTCGAGGTCGCCAAGCGCTACAAGGAAAGCCCCGAGATAATCCACGCCATAGAGGCGCACCACGGCGACGTTGAGGCGAGCACCCCGCTTGCGTTCATCATCATCGCCGCCGACGCAATCTCCGCAGCGCGCCCCGGCGCCCGCAGCGAGAACCTGGAAAACTACATCAAGCGCCTTGAGAAACTCGAGGAGATAGCGGACAGCTTTGACGGCGTCGAGACCTCCTTTGCCATACAGGCGGGACGCGAGATACGCATTCTCGTCAAGCCGGACGAGGTGGACGACGACAAGCTCGCGATAGTCGCGCACGACATCGTCAACCGCATCGAGGACGAGCTGAACTACCCCGGACAGATTAAGGTCAACGTAATCCGCGAAAGCCGCGCTATCGACTACGCGAAGTAAGCAAAGCGCAATACATCAAACGACGAGTGCCCATTTCCCACAGCTGCGCGTGGAAATGGGCACTGTATTCTATCTTCGGATAATTGGCAATATAAATCATGAGTAACCCGTTGTATCTGCTTTTCGACTCAAAAAGAATATCAAGAAAAATGACTCTTGCCGGCGAGCTGCCGAATGACAGCGCGCTGCTGAAAAAGACGCTTGCGGTCGCATGGCCCGCCGTGCTTGAGGCGGTGCTGGTCGCGATTGTCGCGTTCGTCGATTCGATGATGGTCGCGGTGCTCGGCGACGAGGCAATTGCCGCCGTCGGGCTGACCAATCAGCCCAAAATGCTTTCGCTCGCGCTGTTCATGGCGCTTTCGCCCGCCGTCGCCGCGCTCGTCGCGCGCCGCAAGGGAGAGGACAACCGTGAGAGCGCGGTGCGCGCGTTCAAGCTCGCGAGCGTCATAACAGTGGCGGCGTCGCTGGTAATCGGCGCGCTCGCGTGCATCTTCGCAAACGAGGTCATGCACTTTGCGGGCTCAAACGAAGACACCCACGCGATGTCGGTCGTCTATTTTCGCATAATCACCGCAGGCACGATATTCAACGCGCTGACCATGACCATAAACGCGGCGCAGCGCGGCGCGGGCAACACGAAAATCTCGATGAAGACCAGCCTGACGAGCAACCTCGTGAACATCGTGTTCAACTACCTGCTCATCGGCGGCAATCTCGGCTTTCCCAAGCTCGGCGTTGCGGGAGCGGCGATTGCGACGGTGCTCGGCACGGTCGTCGCGCTTGTGATGGCGTGCGTGTCGATAAGTCATCCGGACGGCTACATCTACGCGCGGCTCAAGACCAAGCGGATTTTTGAGGGTAAGACCGCCCGCTCGCTCGTTTCGCTTTGCTCGTCCACCTTTGTCGAGCAACTGTTTTTGCGCGTCGGATTCTTCGTCTATGCGATAATCATAGCCGCGCTCGGAACGACCGCCTTCACCACCCACCAGATTGCCATGAACGTCATGACCGTCTCCTTCGCGTTCGGCGACGGGCTTTCCCACGCCGCCATTGCGCTGGTCGGCTATTCGCTCGGGCAAAAGCGCGGAGACCTTGCGAGAATCTACGGCTCCTTCTGCCAGCGGCTCGGGCTGCTCGTTTCGCTGTGCCTGAGCGCCGTGTATCTGATTTTCGGAAAGGCGATAATCGGGCTGTTTTCACAAACGCCGCAGGTGCTCTCGGACGGCACGACGATAATGCGGCTGATGACCGTCATCGTAATAGTGCAGATCTCGCAGGTTATTTACAGCGGCTGTCTGCGCGGCAGCGGCGATGCGAAATATATGGCAATCGTCTCCTTTTTGAATATCGCCATTCTTCGCCCGGGCATTGCGTATATAATGGTGTTTGTGCTCGGACGCGGGCTTATCGGCGCGTGGCTGGGGTTGATACTCGACCAGTGCATAAGGCTGCTCATGACTGCGGTGCGCTTTTCGCGCGGGCGCTGGATGCGAATAGACCTGTGAGCCGTCTTGACCTTCGGCATATAATAAGTTATTATATACATTGATAAAAAAAGACGCTGTTTCTTGTAAATAACAACCAATCGCGAAAGGAATGCGAAAGTATGGTAAAAATAGCGACCGAGCTCGGAACGGTGACACTCACCCCCGATTACTTCGCAAATCTCGTCGGTACGACCGCGTCCGCGTGCTACGGCGTAAAGGGCATGGCGACCTCCGGCACCGTCGAGGGACTGCGCGCGCTTTTCTTCGGCTCAAACTTTCCCGAAAAGGGAGTTCGCGTCAGCGAGCACGACGGCAAGCTGTCGATTGAAATACACATAAAAGTCGTCTACGGCGTGAACATCTCCGCCATTGTGGACAGCATTGCAAGCAAGGTCAAATACGCGGTCGAACAGTCCTCCGGACTGGGCGTGCGCTCGGTCAACGTCTATGTGGACGATATGGACGCGGAATAAGCCCGCGGCGTAGGGGAGGACAAAATATGATTACAGGTGCTCAGCTTCGTGACGCCTACATTTCCGGCGCCAACAATATAACCAACAAAAAAGCCGAGGTGGACGAGCTCAACGTGTTCCCCGTGCCGGACGGCGACACGGGCACGAATATGTCCATGACCATCGACTCCGCGCTGCCCGAGCTCAAAAAGCTGCCGGACGACTGCACGGTCGAGCAGGTCTCCGCCGTTGCCGCTTCGGCGCTGCTTCGCGGCGCGCGCGGAAACTCGGGCGTTATTCTTTCGCTGCTGTTCCGAGGCTTTTCGCGCAAGCTGCAGGGAAAAAAGGAAGCGTCCAGCGAGGATTTAAGCAACTCGCTGTCCAAGGGCGTTGAGTCCGCCTATAAGGCGGTCATGAAGCCCACCGAGGGAACGATACTGACCGTCAGCCGCGTCGCCTCCGAGCGCGCAGCAGAGGTCTTTGAGACGATGACCACCGAACAGCTGTGGGCGTTCATCGTCGAGCAGGCGAAGGAAACGCTTGCGCAGACTCCCGATATGCTGCCCGTGCTCAAAAAAGCGGGCGTCGTCGATTCGGGCGGACAGGGACTGGTCTATATCTTTGAGGGAATGCTGTCGGTTTTCAAGGACGGCAAAATGGTTGAGGCGCTCGGCGAGAAGAAAGAAGCTGCCGCTCCCAAGCAGACCGGCGTTTATGCAAACGAAGTGCTCGGCGATATGACCAACTGCTACTGCACCGAGTTCCTTGTCATAAAGGACGACAAGCCCGCGAACCACGAAAAGCTGCGCGCCTTCCTTGAGAGCATCGGCGAGAGCGTGGTCGTGGTGGACGACGAGACGCTCATCAAGTGCCACGTTCACACGGGCAACCCGGGACGCGCGCTCAACGAGGCGCTCAAGCACGGCTATCTGTCCAAAATCAAGATTGAAAATATGCTCGAACAGTACAACGCGCTGCAGGACAAGGGCGAGGCTCCGCGCTCAAGCGAGGCGGAGAAGGCGGCGGGCGTGACCCCCGGCATAACCATGCCCTCCGGCGACGTAAAGACCGCCGACGAGTTTGAGTATGTCCCCTTCGAGCCGAAGGCGGACTACGGCTTTGTCGCGGTAAGCGCGGGCGAGGGGTTAAGACAGCTGTTTTCGGAGCTGGGCGTTGACCGCATAGTTTCGGGCGGTCAGACCAACAACCCGTCCACCGACGATATACTCGCGGCTATCCAGTCGATTGCGGCGACCAACATAATCGTGCTCGCCAACAACAAAAACATCATCATGGCAGCGGAGCAGGCGTGCAAGCTCGCCGACCGCAAGGCGACGGTGCTGCCCACACGCACCATTCCGCAGGGTATCTCCGCGATGCTCGCTTTCAACCCCGACCTCGGGCTTTCCGAAAACATAATCGCGATGAACGCGGCGGCGGACGGCGTCACCACCGGACAGGTGACCTTTGCAGCGCGCGACAGCGACTTTGACGGCAAGGACATCAAGGAGGGCGAGATACTCGGAATCTCGGGCGGCAAGCTGCTCGTGACCGAGGCGTCCGACGTGACCAAGGCGGTCGTAAAGCTCGCCAAGAAGACGGTAAAAAAGACCCACCAGTTCGTGACGCTCATCTACGGCGATATGGTGTCCGAGGACGACGCGAACGCGGCGGCGGACGCCCTTCGCGCGGCGCTTCCCTCCGACGTCGAGCTGACGCTCGTCAACGGCGGTCAGCCCGTATATTACTACTACCTGTCTGCGGAATAACATGAACGACCTTGAGCGGGACATACAATACCTGAAGGGTGTCGGTGAGCGCCGCGCGGGGCTTTTCAAAAAGCTCGGCGTGACGACTGTCGGCACTCTTTTGCGTTACTATCCGCGTTCATATATCAATATGCTCGAAATGCAGAGCATCGCAAGCACGCCGATTGGTACGACCGCAGCGGTGCGCGCGACGGTATGCTCCAAGACTCCCGCCGTGCGTCTGCGCGGCGGAAAAACTCTTGCGCGGGTGCTCGCGTCGGACGGCGAAAGCGACCTCGTGCTGAGCTATTTCAACAACAAATACGCCCCCGCTGCGCTCAACGTCGGCGAGGAATACGTCTTTTACGGCAAGCTGACGGGAACGCTTATCACCCGCGAGATGACCAACCCGACGACGGTGCGCCCCGAGGAGCTTTGCGGGCTCACGCCGCAGTATTCCTGCACCGAGGGACTCAGCTCGCGAATGATCGCGCAAAACGTCCGCGCCGCGCTTTCGCTTGCGGGAGACGAGATAGCGGAGACGCTCAGCGCCGAGCTGATGACCCGCTGTTCGCTCATGCCGCTGCGTGACGCTGTGCGCGCCGTGCATTTCCCGAAAGACGAGGAACAATCGCAGAGCGCGAGACGGCGGCTTATCTTTGAGGAGCTGCTGACGCTGTCGCTGGGCATGGGGCTTATGAAGCGGCGCAGCCGCGCGACAACGGGAGTGCGCATTGCGCCCTGCGACATGACACAGTTCATAAGCTCGCTTCCCTACGAGCTGACGGGAGCGCAGAAGCGCTGCATAAACGAGATATTTACGGACTTCAAAAAGCCGTTTCCGATGAACCGTCTGCTGCAGGGCGACGTCGGCTCGGGCAAGACCGTCTGCGCTGCGGCAGCGGTCTACGCGGCTTTCCGTTCAGGCTACCAGAGCGCCGTTATGGCGCCTACCGAGCTGCTTGCTGCTCAGCACGCAGAGACCTTTCGAAAGCTGCTTGAGCCGTTCGGAGTGAGCGTGGGGCTGCTGTGCTCGTCGGTAAAGGGCAAGGCTCGCGCGCAGCTGCTTGCGCAAATCAAAAGCGGCGGCGCGAATCTGGTCGTCGGCACCCATGCGCTCATAAGCGAGGATGTACAGTACGCGAGCCTCGGCTTGGTCGTCGCGGACGAACAGCACCGCTTCGGCGTCGAGCAGCGCTCGCGGCTTTCGAGTAAGGGCATTCGTCCGCACATGCTCGTCATGAGCGCCACGCCGATTCCCAGAACGCTTGCGCTAATAATCTACGGAGACCTCGACGTGTCGATTCTCGACGAGCTGCCGCCCGGACGCAAGCCGGTAAAAACTTATCTTGTCAGCGACGAACTTCGCCCGCGGTATCTCGGCTTTGTGAAAAAGAACGTCGTCGAGGGGCGGCAGGCGTACATCGTCTGCCCGCTGGTCGAGGAGAGCGAAACGCTTGAGGACACACTGAGCGCGAACGAATACAAGGAAAAGCTGGAGAAAGAATATCTGCGCGGGCTTCGCATCGGGCTGGTGCACGGACGCATGAAGCCAAAGGAAAAGGACGCGGTCATGGCGTCCTTCCGCGCGGGCGAGACCGATGTGCTGGTCTCGACGACCGTCATCGAGGTCGGCGTGGACGTACCCAACGCGACGCTTATGATAATCGAAAACGCCGAGCGCTTCGGGCTTTCCGCGCTGCATCAGCTGCGTGGCAGGGTCGGACGTGGGGCGGAAGAGAGCTGCTGCGTGCTCGTTTCCTCAAGCAGTTCTCAAAGCGCGAAGGAGCGCCTTCGCGTTATGACCAAAACCAACGACGGCTTTGAGATTGCGCGAGCCGACTTAAAAACAAGAGGACCCGGCGACTTTTTCGGAAGCCGCCAGCACGGACTGCCCGTGCTTGGCATAGCCGACCTTGCAAGCGACGAGACGGTGCTGCGCGATGCGTCGAGCGAGGCGGCGGCGATACTCGAAAGCGACCCGCAGCTTCGCGCGCAAAAACACGCGGCGCTGCGCGACGAGGTGACGCGGATGTTCGAGCAGCGCTCGGGCACGCTCAACTGAGAGGCAGTATTGGAGAAAACGTATGACTAAGAAAATCATCAGCTTGGCGGCGGCGCTGCTGCTCGCTGCCGCGATGTGCGTTCCGGCGTTTGCCGCCGAGCGCAATTTCGGCTTTAATGTGGAGCTTAACACCAACGCCGTGCTTTTGGAGAATCTCGACACGGGCGAGACGGTGTTTGAAAAAAACGCCGACGTGCAGGTGCGCCCCGCGTCCACGACCAAGATCATGGCGGCGGCGCTCGCCATGGAGATGTGCGCCGACTTAAAAAACACCATGGTCACGGTGGCGGACGACATCTGGGCGGAGTTCGACGGTCTGAACGTTTCAACGGCGGGTCTCGCGGCGGGCGAGACGCTTTCGATGTACGACATAATCTGCTGCATGATGCTGCAAAGCGGCAATGAGGCGGCGTCCGCGCTCGCCGAATATTACGGCTACGACGCGTTCGTGCAGATGATGAACGATAAGGCGGCGGCGCTCGGGTGCACCAACACCCATTTCACCAATCCGCACGGCGTCTTTGAGACCGACCATTACACCAGCGCGCGGGACATGGCGAAGATAACCGAGTGGGCGATAAGCGTGCCGGGATTCTACGAGATAAGCCAGATGGCGCGATATGACAAAGGCGCGTCCAACAAAAACGACCCCGTTACCCTCGCGACGACGGTGCTCATGCAGGACCCGACCAGCCGCTATTACACATCGTATGTCAAGGGCATAAAGACCGGCACGACCGACGCGGCGGGACGCTGCCTTGTTTCGACCGCGCAAAAGGACGGCACGACCTATCTGCTCGTGCTGCTCGGCGCGCCGCTTGAGGGTGACTCGCGCGTGTGGGAGGACGGACAGTCCACCTTCACCGAGACGCGGCTGATATATGACTGGTGCTTTGAGAACCTGACGGTGGAAAACGTCATGGACGAGGACAGCGCGATTGCCGAGGTGCCGCTCAAGGCGGCGGCGAAGCGGGACACGCTGCTGCTGTACCCCAAGGACGCGCTGTACACCGTCATCAACAACAGCGTCGAGACCGAGCGCGAGTTTTCCTATGAAGTCAGCATTCCTGAAAGCGTGAGAGCGCCCATCGAGGCGGGACAGATAATCGGTTCGGCAAAGGTGACGCTCAACGGGCATTATGTCGGTGAGGTGCAGCTCGCCTCGCGCGAGAGCATAGAAAAGGACCGCTTTGTGGCGGCAATGGAGACCATCTCCGAGCTGCTGCACTCCAAGGCGGCGAAGATAATCTACATCGTGCTCATATTCGTCATTGTGCTGTATGTATGGTATGTGTTTGCCATGATAAGCCGCAACAAAAAGCGGCGCAAAAAGAAAGCGGCGCAGCGCGGGTCGTCGAACGGCACATCGGGCGCACGCAGCTCAGGCAGTTCAAACCGCTCAAATACAAGCCGCCGCTGAGCGCAGGACGTTAAGCACACAAACAATAAAGCCCGTTATTTCCATTGCGGAAATAACGGGCTTTTCGTATGAGAAGCAGCAGGACAATTCGCAGGCTAATCTTCCTCGTCCGAAATGCTGTCCTGCACCTGCGCGTCCTCGACGCCGTGCACCTCGGGACCCGAGATGACCACATCGTAGCGTCCGCTGTTGCGTTCGTAGATAACAGTGTCGCGCGTGATTCCGAGCGTTTTCAGCTCCTCCTCACCGAGCGCCTCGACCTCATAGCGCATCGCCCTGCGCCGCGAGAATATCATCGCGAGCGCCCCGAAAATGAGCAGCACCACGGGGGCAATGAGTGACAGCGAGGTCGGCGAGGGGGTCAGGATGTCGTTCACGGTAAGAATGTGGTAACCCTCGTCCATGAAGAAATAATATCCGCCGCGCTCAAGCAAAAACAGCATCGCGGCTGCGCTGACAACAACGAGCAGACGGATGATTATGCCGTTGGACGTGAACACAGACACCCCGTAGGCGGGCAGCAGAATCACAATCAATCCCAAAGCGCCGAGCACCGCGAGCAGCAGTAAATCGACAATTCCGGCGACGGCGGAGTCGTTGCGCATAAGGAAGCCTATGCCGCACGTCAGCGCATAGCCTATCGCGTACACGCGAAGCACCGCGCACAGGCAGACGAGCAGCTTGTTCAGCTCAAGCGCCGCAGGCTTCACGCCGAATTTTATGTACATATTCCAGCTGTTGTCGCGAAGTCCGTCGTGCATGACGAGACTTGGGTTTATCGCCAGATAAATTGTCAGCGCGGCGAAGCAGCAGTTGGTGTAGATGTATGCAAGTCCGAACGGACCGCTGCGCAGAAATTCCGGCAGATAGATGGGAAGCGAAAGATTGGTCAGCAGCGCGAGTCCGAGAGAAATGACGCTCAGCGCGCCCGCGTAAATCAATGAGGGCACAATGGTAAAGCGGAATCTCTTTAGGTCGTATCTGCGCATAAAGCCGAGCCTGCCCGCTTGTGTGTTCATCAGCGACCGAACACCTCCTTGAGAGCGGCGTCAAAGGACTTTTCGTCCATCATTATCGTCGAGGCGTCCGCTCCGAGCTCGCTCACCGCCTTGACGAGAGCGTCTATGTCCAGCGCGGACGTGTCCTTTCGCACGAGATATACCAAACTGCCCTTGCAAAGCGCCGCGACGTTGGAAAAACGTTTTTCAAGCGCTGCGGTCAGACGCGCGGGGTCGTTTGCATTAAAGGACATTATGCCTATGCAGTATCTGTCGATGAACTCGGTATAGCTGCCGTCGTAGACCTTCGCGCCGTTTGCGAGCACGATTACGCGGTTCGCGAGCGTTCCGCAAAGATAGCTTGAGCAGCTTGCGAGCAGCGCGCATTTGCCGGCGGCAAGCAGCAGCGCAAACACCCGTTTCGCAATATTTTCTTCAATGCCCTCAATGTTGAACTTGGGGTCGTTTACGATAAGGCAGCCGATGTTGGGATTGGCGGCGGCGGACAGCGCGAGCGCGAACATCCGCTTGTTGTGGGACAGATCGCTTAGTTTTTCGTCCTGCATCTCGGCGAGCCCCGACTGCGCGATAAGCGTCTTGACCTGCTCTGCGCGTTCGGCGGCGGGCACGTCGTTTTGCGAGCATAGCGAGTACAGCAGGTATTCGTTAAGCGTCATGTCGGCGGGCAGCATTTCGTCCGAGCCGAGGTAAAGTATCTCAAGGTCGCGTCCGTCCTCGGAGGCGGCAAGGGTCACTGTTTCGCCGACGCCGGAGTCGTAGCACTCGGAGATGTTGCGCGCAAGCTCATACGCCGCTAGCGGAATGTCGCTGACCAGCGCGCAGCAGCAGCCGCGGTTGAGCTTGAAGGAAATGCCGTCAAACATTATGCGCGGCGCGGAGGAGTCCTTTTCACCGACATAGTATTCGGACATGATGTCGTTGACCATCAAGCACGGCTCGGAGCTTTCGAGCAAAAGATTGTTGTCGGTCAGGTGTTCGTTGTAAGCGCGCGCGAGCACGGCGCTGTTGAGGTTGTCGGCTATGGTGAATATGCTGCTTTCCTGCGCGGTCGCAGGGCGGGGGAGATAGCCGGTATCAAAAAGATTACCGGCTAAAGTAGGGTCCGCGTCGGGTACCTCCGAGGTCAGCTCGGAGAACACTCCGAAGCCGTCAAAGCCTCCGTCGGCGGGAGCATCGGCGGGAATCTCATCCTCGGCGAGCGCAAAGCCGTTAAAGTCGTCCTGCGCGTCGGCGCTGTCGGGCGAAATGTCAAGCGCGTTGTCCGAGTTGTCGTTTAGGTCAAAGCCGCCGAACGGGTCATCTGCCTGAGGTTCGGCGCCGCTTGCGGCGGGGGCGTCTGCGGTGATGTCCGCAAACATCTCGTTCTCGTCCGAGCCGAAGTCGATAAGCTCATGCTCATCGGTCTCTGGCAGCGATATGGTGAAGTCCTCGCTCGGCAGGGCGCTGTCGAGGCTGTCGGCGAGGTCCTGTTGTTCGTCAAGCGCTTCGGGCTGCTGTGCAGCCTCTCCGTCCGAGGAAACGTCGGGTATTGCAAAGTCTCCGAAATCGCCGAAATCCTCCTCAAGCGGAGCGCCGTCGGCGGGAGCAAAATCGTCAAAGCCGCCGAAATCAACGGAGGAGAAATCGGTTCCGTCACCCGCAGGCGAGGCGAATGCCGAGGGAGGAAACGCTTCTTCAGAGGACTCTTCGGGCGCGTCAAAGGCGGCGAACGGGTCGGCTTCCGCGTCGGGCTCGCTCACGGCTTCGGCCTGCGGCTCTTCGGGCGCGTCAAAGGCGGCGAACGGGTCGGCTTCCGCGTCGGGCTCGCTC
>CAYXRE010000024.1:0-4126 GCA_964466125.1 uncultured Oscillospiraceae bacterium | reverse complement strand
CCTGCGGCTCTTCGGGCGCGTCAAAGGCGGCGAACGGGTCGGCTTCCGCGTCGGGTTCGCTCACGGTTTCTGCTTGCGGTTCAACGGGCAGGTCAAACGACGTGAAAACGTCCGTCTCCGGCTCGGGCTGTGCAGCCTGTTCGGCGGGAGTCTCATCGCTCATCGCGCTTTCGTCCGCAAGGTCGAAAATTCGGGTGGGCTCCGAAGCCTCGAGCGGCTGCTCGGGCGTGTCAAAGCTGACAAAAGTCACAGTGGAGCTGTCAGGCTCTGCTGCGAAATCAAAGGTCGGGAATTCGTTGTCTGTGTTTTCGGCGTCGCCTTGCGGCACCTCTATGGTCTGTTCGTCGCCTTGTGCGGCGGCTCCGCTCGCAGCTTCGGTCTGCTTCGCTTCGACTTCGGGTTCGGCTTCGATTTCGGCTTGCGGTTCGGGCGTGCTCGCAAGCGTCAGCTCGTCGGGAAGCTCGGTTGAGGGAGCGTCATAATTGAGGTCAAAAACCGGTTGTTCGGCAGCAGCCTCGGTCTGCTCCGCCTCGGCGGGAGCTTGCTCGGCTTGCGGCTTTGCGGTCACAACGGTTTCGGCTGCGGTTTCAATTCCGGGTTGGTCCTGTTCGGCTGCGGGCTCGGCGGTTTCCGTCGTTTCGGCGGTTTCCGCAGTTTCAGCGGCTTCGGACGCTTCGGGAAGAACGGTCTCAAGACCGAGATTCAGGAAATCGTCCACGGCGCTTATAAAATCGCTGTCCGCGTCGGTCTCATCCTCGATTTGAAGCACTGCGGGGACTTCGGGCTCGCCCTTGTGCGCATCAAGCGTCTCGACAACGGCGGAATTGGCCTTGGGCTCAACGGTTACAACAACGGGCGTTTTGTGCTCGGCAGTGACAACAGGCGCGGCGGGCTGAGCAGTCACAACGGGCGCAGCAGGCTGTACGGTCACAACAGGCGCAGCAGGCTGTGCAGTCACAACGGGCGCAGCGGGCTGAGCAGTCACGACAGGCGCAGCGGGCTGAGCGGTCACAACGGGTGTCGCGGGCTGAGCGGTCACGACAGGTGCGGCGGGCTGAGCGTTCACAACGGGCGCAGCGGGCTGAGCGGTCACAACGGGCGCGGCGGGCACATAGGGCTTGGGCGTCGCGACAGGCTGGGTATAATTGACGGCGGGAGCCGCAGGTTTCGCGGCCTCGACGATTTCAGGCTTTTTGATTTCGGGCTTGGGCGAGAAGCGCGGAGGCTCATACTGCTTGGGCTCGTAAGGCTCCGGCACATAGGGTGCGGGCGCGGGAGCGGCGGCGACAGGCTCAAAGACAGGAGCGGCGGGTTCATAAACGGGAACCACGGGCTCATAGACCGGCGCGGCGCTCGGAACTGCCGGCTCATAAACGGGAGTCACAGGATAAACCGGCTGCGCAACATAGGGCGCGGGAACGTACGGCGCGGGCGCGGCGGGTTGAGCGTATGGGTCGGCGTACGGCGCTGCATACGGCTCAAGCGGCTCATACAGACCCGCGTTGGCGGGAGCTTGAGGCACAGGTGTATAGGGCGCGGATTCGGGATAGTAGCCGTCCGCGTCTATGGGCGGAACATAGCCCGTCGGCTCGACGGGATACTCCGTGTATTCAGGCTGCAAGTACGGCGCGCCGTAGGGCGGCTGACCCTGCATGGGAGCATATGGATTGTAAGGCAGCTCACCGGTGTAATTGTTGTCACTCATCAATGCCCCAACCTCGCATAAATTAGGATTAATTATAATAATATATATAATTATTTATTATTATACCATGGAAGCATGGCAAATTCAAAGAATATTAGCATTTTGCGGTACTTATTTGGGAAAATTGTGGAAGTTATACAAATTGTATATACTGTCCTTTGTTCTACTTTACATCAACGCCGACGCCGAGCTCCAGCGAAAAGATGACGCTGCGCTTGATAGGCATATTCAGCCGTTTTGCGAGCGCCGCGCGGTAGAAGCGCAGCTGGGCGGAATACCGCTCGAGCAGCACGCTCACGTCCTTCACGCGGTCGGACTTGTAATCGATGAGCACCGCGCCGTCCGGCTCGACGAGCACGCAGTCGGCAATGCCCTGAACAACTATCTCCGCGTCGGAGTCCGAGCAGCTGTCCGCGAACAGCTCGCTTGCCTTTATCACGTCCATAAACTCCAGCTCACGCAGGCATTTTCCGCGGCTGACGCGCTCACTCAGCTCGCTGTTAAAAAAGCCGGAGAGCTTTTTGAGCTCGATGCTGTCCGCCTGCTCGCGCGTCAGATATTGTCCGCTCACCAGACGCTCCAGCTCCTGCCTGATGTCGGCGCGCGCGGCGGAATAGTCGGCGCACTGAAGGAAGCGGTGTATGGCGGTGCCGCGCTCGGCGGCGCTGAGCGTTTTGCGCGCAAAGGAGGGAACGTAGACCCGCTCGGCGGAGTGGTCCTCCGCAAGGGCGGTCACGCTCAGCTTGGAGGGAATCTGGGAGAGCGCGGCGAACGGGCTTGTGTAATCAAAGCGGCGGACAAGCTCCGCGCACAGGCTTTCGTCCGGCTTTGGAAGCTGCTGGCTTTCCGCCTCGCCCCCGTCGTCGTCCGGCGTCTCACAGACGCGCAGAACGCAGGAATCCGATTTATAAACCACCGCGTCCTCCTCGTTCGCGCGTTCGCTTTGCGCATAAAAGAAGGACAGCAACAACCAGTCCAGCCAGCTCGAAGCTCCGCGCACGGTGAAGCTGTCCGCCTCGCCGTCCGCGCATAGGCGGGCTTTTTCGAGCAGCTCTAAAGGCTTTTCGCTGCACGCCGTCACGATAATGCGCTGTCTTGCCCTCGTGAGCGCGACGTACAGCACACGCATCTCCTCCGAGACGGTGCGCAGCTGGGAAGCGAGCGAAAGCGCGCAGTAGGCGAGCGACGTGTGGGCGTAAAAGGCGTCCGCACAAGGCAGCTTGACCCGCGCTCCCGCGCCGAGAGCGGCGTCAAAGAGCATGGTCGGGTCGTGCGAATCCTGTTTGTTGAACTGTTTGTTGGCGTTCGCGACGATTATTACAGGCCATTCCAGCCCCTTGGATTTGTGCGCCGTCGTTATGCACACCGAATTCTCCGGCGGGGTGAAGGAGCCGCCGAAGGAAAAGCCGTTTTTGAGCGCGTAGTCGCACAGCCGCAACAGCTCGGGCAGACCGCCCTCGCGCTGCGAGCGCTCCTCGGCAAATTGTATGAACGCGCGGATGTTGCTTTGACGGCGGGACAGCTCGCTGCCGGCGCACAGCAGCGTCTCGGCGTCGAGAAAATCAACGCATTGCCGCAGCAGCTGCGCGGTGGACATAGAACCCTTCCAGCCGCGTATCAACGCAAGCGCTTCGCAGAATCTGACGCATTTCTCCTCGCGGCTCGAGCGCACGAGCGAGATGAGCGGGGCGTTCGCGTCCTCGGCGCGAAGCAGCGCGAGGTCGCGGGAGGTAAGCGAGAACAGCGGAGACAGCAGCACGGCGGCAAGGTCGATGTCCCGCCGCGGGTTGTCGGCGACACGAAGCAGGCTCAGTAGTATCCTCACCTCGGACGCGTCGAACAGTCCGGCGCTTCCCTCGCACCAGACCGCTATGCCGGCGCGCTCGAGTGCGTCGGCGTAAACCTCCGCGCGGTTCTTCATCGAGCGCAGCAGTATGCAAAAATCACCGGGACGGCAGCGGCGCTCACCGGTCTTCGTATAAACTATGCCGTCGCTCGCGAGCATATTCGAAATCATGCTTGCGATATGGCGCGCCTCGTCCGCCGCCGTGCCGCTCACGACGTCAATCATCATGCCGCTTTCGCCCGTTGAAAGCGTCTGGGCATGGCACGCGAGCTGCTCGTCGTCCGAGTAGTCGGTGCCGCCGCACGCGCGGGTCATTATCGGCGAGAATACGCCGTTCACTGCGTCGATGACCTCTCGGCAGCTGCGGAAATTGTTTGAAAGCGGGATTCGCTGCGGAAACAATCCGGTTTTGAGCGGGTTCGCCCTGTCGCGGCGCGCGAGGAATATGGACGGGTCGGCACGTCGAAAGCTGTATATGCTCTGCTTCATGTCGCCCACGCAGAACAGGTTTCTCCCGTTTTGCGACAGCGCGTCGAAGATGCACTTCTGGCGCTCGTTCGTATCCTGAAACTCGT
>CAYXRE010000023.1:0-17223 GCA_964466125.1 uncultured Oscillospiraceae bacterium | reverse complement strand
AAATCGACGGCGGCGAGGTAATCGAGTATCACGTCTCGGAGAATGAACCGACGGTGGTGGACATACCCGTGGGCTACACGCACAACTTTACCAACACGTCGGCGGACAAAGAGCTGCTGATGATAATCTGGGCGAACGAGCTGTTCGACCCCGAGCACCCCGACACATACGCTATGGAGGTCTGAAACGGTGGGCAAATCAAGTTTGAAGGTGATGACGATAATCGGCACGCGTCCGGAGATAATCCGGCTGTCCGAGGTCATCAAGCGCTGCGACAAATATTTCACTCACATTCTCGTGCACACGGGACAGAACTACGACTACACGCTCAACAAGGTGTTCTTTGAGGACCTGCAGCTGCGCGAGCCGGACTACTATCTGGACGCCGTCGGCAAAAATCTCGGGGAGACGATGGGCAACATCATCGCCGCGAGCTACGACGTCATGCTCAAGGAAAAGCCGGACGCGCTGCTTATACTCGGCGACACCAACTCGGCGCTCGGCGCAATAAGCGCAAAGAGGCTTAAAATACCCATATTCCACATGGAGGCGGGCAACCGCTGCTACGACGAGAACGTGCCCGAGGAGACCAACCGCCGCATCGTCGACCACATCAGCGACATCAACCTGCCCTACACCGAGCACTCGCGCCGCTATCTTCTCAACGAGGGAATACGCGGCGAGCGGATGTTCGTGACAGGCTCGCCCATACGCGAGGTCATTCAGGCGAACTTCGAGCGCATCCAAAGCAGCGACGTGCTGGATAAGCTGGGGCTTGAAAAGGGAAAATACATCCTCGTCTCCGCGCACCGCGAGGAGAACGTGGATATCGAGGAGCATTTCAACTCGCTGATGAACTCGATAAACACCGTTGCCGAGCGCTACGGTATGCCGGTCATCTATTCGACCCATCCGCGCTCGCTCAAGCGCATTCAGGACCGCGGCTTCAAGTTCCGCGACAACGTGCGCAACCTAAGCCCCTTCGGCTACCTCGACTATAACAAATTGCAGCAAAACGCCTACTGCGTGCTGTCCGACTCGGGAACGCTCTCGGAGGAGAGCGCTATGCTGAACTTCCCCGGCGTGCTCATACGCACCTCGACTGAGCGCCCCGAGGTGCTCGACAAGGGAACGGTCGTCATCGGCGGCATTGACGAGGAAAGCGTCTGCTCGGCGGTCGAGCTGTGCGTCAGCATGTTTGAAAACGGCGAAGTCCTCTCGGCGGTGCCGGATTACGCCGACGTGAACGTGTCGGTGAAGATAGTCAAGCTCATCGAGAGCTATACCAAGATAATCAATCAGGTGGTTTGGAAAAAAACGCGATGAACATACTCGTGGTGACGCAGTATTACTATCCCGAGCCGTTTCGCATAACCGATATCTGCGAGGAGCTGGTGCGGCGGGGTCATACCGTGCAGGTCATGACCTCGGTGCCGAACATTCCCGAAGGGGAGTTCTACGACGGCTACGGCTGGTTTAAGCACGGCGAAAAGGAGCGCAGCGGCGTTTCAATCGAGCGCGTGGACGTGATTAAGCGCGGGCGGGACAAGCCTGTCCGTCTGGCGCTCAACTGCGCGTCCTACGCTTTTAACGCGCTGTTTCACCTGCCCAAGCTCGGACGGCGGAAGTTCGACGTCGTGTTCAATTTCAACAACTCGCCCGTGAGCTCAATATACCCCGCAAAGGTATTCGCGAAGCGGCATCATATCCCCTACGTCGTGTTCATTCTGGATATATGGCCCGATTCGATGTACCTGCTGCTGAATATGCCCATACAAGCCAAGCAGACGCTGTTTCGGCGCATCAGCTTTCTTGTCAGCCGCGCGATGTACAAGGACGCGTCAGCGCTGCTCATAAGCTCGCCTCAAATGGAGCCGAAGCTGCGCGCGATGAACCTTAATAATGCGGTGGAGTATTTCCCCAACTACGCCGAGCCGGATATTTCGCGCAGTGTGCAGCCGGTGTCGCGCGGGCAGCTCGGACTTGAGGAAAACGACGTCGTCATCGGCTTTGCGGGCAACGTCGGAAAGGCGCAGGGATTGGAAAAGGTCGTCGCGGCGGCGGCGAAGCTCAAGGACAACAAAAATCTCAAATTCCTGATTGTCGGCGACGGCTCCGAGCGCATAAACCTTGAAAAGCTCGCGGATGAACTGGGCGTTTCGGATATGTTTGTGTTTGCGGGCTGGGTGGACGGCTCGAAGGTCGCAGGCTACATCGCGCCGTGCGACATCATGCTTGCGTGTCTTCGCGACAACGAGGTGCTCAATCTTGTGCTGCCCGCGAAGATACAAAGCTATATGGCGGCAAGCAAGCCGATGATCGCGTTCATGAACGGCGAGGGCGCCAAGACGGTAACGGAAGCAAAGTGCGGCTTCACCGCGAGCGCCGAGGACGAAGCGTCGCTTTGCCAGGCGATACGCACCGCCGTTGCGACAGACAGAACCGAGCTTGCAAAGATGGGCGAAAACGGGCGGCAGTACTGCGAAAAGCACTTTGACCGCGAAAAGATAATCAGCGACCTCGAAAAATACCTTCAGGACGCGTGCGAGAGATACGCGCGCGAAAACGAGAGGAAGTAAATGAGAGTTCTAATCATCATACCCGCCTTTAACGAGCAACAGAGCATTGCGAACGTCGTGCGCGAGCTGCGCGAGGTGTGCCCGCAGTACGACTACATCGTCATGAACGACTGCTCGAGCGACGACACGCTCAAGGTGCTTGAGGAAAACAATATCGAGTTCATCGACCTTCCCGTAAACCTCGGCATCGGCGGCAATGTGCAGACGGGCTATAAATACGCGCTCGCGAGCGGCTACGACATCGCGGTGCAGTTTGACGGCGACGGTCAGCACGACCCCAACTGCCTTGCGGACATAATCGCGCCCATCGAGCGCGGCGAGGCGGATATGTGCATCGGCTCGCGCTTCATCAAAAAAGAGGGCTTTCAGACCTCGGCCATGCGCCGCTTCGGCATCAAATTTCTCGGCGCGCTGCTGCGGTTGACCTGCGGGTCGCGAGTGAGCGACGTCACGAGCGGGTTTCGCGCCTGCTCGCGGGAGATGTTTGAGCTGTTTGCAAAGAACTACGCACAGGATTATCCCGAGCCGGAGGCGATTATGGCGGCGACGGTCAGCGGCTTTCGCGTGTGCGAGGTGCCCGTCGTAATGCGCGAGCGCACCGCGGGCAAGTCCTCGATAAGCCCGCTCAAATCCTTCTATTTCATGTTCAAGGTCTCGCTCGCAATCGTTATCGGGCGCTTTTCATACAAGGGAAGGAGACGCAATGGACACAAGTCTTAGGATTTTTCTCGGAATCGGTCTGGTGTTTTTTTACGCGCTGCTGTTTTTTATGCTCAAAAAGGGCAGACTGATACTCAAATACTCGCTCACATGGATATTGAGCGGGCTTGCGCTGCTCGTGTTCCTCATCTGGCCGCAGCTCGTCTTTAAGGCGTCCGCGCTTATCGGCGTATCCAACCCGGTAAACGCGGTGTTTCTGCTGTTCGCGGGATTTTCCCTTATTATGCTGCTGTCGTTAAGCTCCATTGTCTCGCAGTTCAACCGCTTCAACCGCGAAACGGTGCAGTCGATGGCGCTGCTCGAAAAGCGGGTGCGGGAGCTGGAGGGCAAGGAAGATGAATGAATTGAAGCACCCCGAAATGGCGAAATACATCGACCACACGCTGCTCAAGCCGGAGGCGACCGCCGCACAAATTAAAAAGCTGTGCGCCGAGGCGAAGGAGTACGGCTTTGCGAGCGTGTGCGTGAACTCGCGTTTCGTAAGGCTTGTCTCGCGCGAGCTGCGCGGCAGCGGTGTGAACACCTGCGCGGTCGTTGGCTTTCCGCTCGGCGCGATGAGCACCCGTGCGAAGGCTTATGAGACAAAGATAGCCGTGCGCGACGGCGCGAACGAAATTGACATGGTAATCGACCTCGGCGCGGCGCGCTCGGGCGACTGGTACGCAGTGCGCGCGGACATACGCGAGGTGGTGCGCGCCGCACACCCGCGCGCGAAGGTGAAGGTCATAATCGAATGCTGCTTGCTCAGCGACGCGGACAAGAAGCAGGCGTGCCGCGAAGCCAAGGGTGCTGGCGCTGATTTCGTCAAGACCTCCACCGGATTTTCGAGCGGCGGAGCGACGGTGCACGACGTTGAGCTTATGCGTCAGACGGTCGGCGAGACGATGGGCGTCAAGGCGGCGGGCGGCATACGCAGCTATGAGGACGCGAAGAAGATGATAGACGCCGGAGCGACGCGCATAGGCGCGAGCGCCGGAATTGCGATTGTCGAGGGATAAACAGTGATTTCTTTCAACCGTCCGCCCTTTTACGGCACCGAAAAAGAATATGTTTCACAAGCCATCGATTCGCACAAGATATGCGGCGACGGCGAGTTCACCAAACGGTGCTCGCGCCGCCTTGAGGAGATGACCGGCACGGCGAGGGCGCTGCTGACCACCTCCTGCTCGCACGCACTGGATATGTCCGCCATGCTTTCGGACATACAGCCCGGCGACGAGGTCATTATGCCCTCCTATACCTTTGTGTCCACCGCGAACGCGTTCGTGCTGCGCGGGGCGAAAATCAGGTTTGTCGATATTCGTCCGGACACGATGAACATAGACGAGAAGCTCATCGAGAGCGCGATCACGCCCAAGACCAAGGCGATTGCGGTGGTGCATTACGCAGGGGTCTCCTGCGAGATGGACGAGATTTGCCGCATAGCGAAAAAGCACGGACTGCGGCTCATCGAGGACGCGGCGCAGGGAATCATGTCCCGCTACAAATGCCGCCCGCTCGGCACCTTCGGCGACTACGGCTGCATCAGTTTTCACGAGACAAAGAACATCAGCATGGGCGAGGGCGGCGCGCTGCTCATACGCGACGCACAAAACGCCGAGCGCGCCGAGATAATCCGCGAAAAGGGCACCAACCGAAGCAAGTTCTTCAGAGGCGAGATTGACAAATACACATGGGTGGATTTCGGCTCGTCCTATCTGCCAAGCGAGCTGAACGCCGCATATCTGTGGGGTCAGCTTGAAGCGGCAAGCAGGATAACCAACGACCGGCTGCGCTCGTGGAACGCATACCGCGAGCTGCTGTCGCCACTTGCGAGCGAGGGACTTATCGAGCTGCCGTGCGTGCCGCAGGGCTGCGTTCACAACGGACATATGTTTTATATCAAGGCTGCCGACCTTGACGAGCGAACAAGACTTATCGTGCACCTGAAGCAGCACGGCGTGGACGCGGTGTTTCACTACATACCGCTGCACTCCTCGCCTGCGGGGCAGCGCTTCGGCGAATTTGTCGGCGAGGACGTCTTTACGACGCGCGAGAGCGAGCGTCTGGTGCGGCTGCCGATGTATTACGGGCTGACGTCGGACGACGTGCAGACGGTCGCAAAGAGCGTGTATGATTTTTACAAAGTAAACGCGTAAATCGCGAGCGGAAGCGCCGCAGCCGACAAAAGGGCTGCGGCATAAGAACGGCGCGAACACCGCGCCTAAGGCGGAAATGGACAAACAGAAAAAAAGACCGCATCGCGGGTGGCTGATACTTGTCGGCTGCTGTATGCTGCAGGGCGGTTCGTTCGGATTCATCAATAACACAAGCGGCTTGTTCTACAACCCCGTGTGCGCCGAGCTCGGTTTTTCCATGGGCGCGTTCACGCTGCACAAGACCATTCTGGGTGTGGCTTCAGTCGTCGCGCTGATGTTCGTCTCCTCGCTTTTGGAGAGGTACGGCGCGAGGGCGGTGCTCAGCCTCGCTGCGGCGGTGCTCGGCATTTCCACCGTGCTCATGGGCTTTGCAAGTCAGCTTTGGCAGTTTTATGCGCTCGGCGCGCTTCAGGGGCTTTCGAGCGCTTTTTTAATGTACGCCACCGCTCCGATTATCCTGACCAACTGGTTTCACGAGCGCACGGGAACGGTCATCGGGCTTGCGTCCGCGTCCTCGGGACTTATCGGCGCGCTTGCCAATCAGCTCGGCAGCGCCGTTATCCAAGCGGGGAGCTGGCGGGACGGCTACTTTTTCTGCGGCGTCGGGCTGCTTGCCATTGCGCTGCCTGCGACGCTGTTTATTCTCAAGCTGCGACCGTCCGACTGCGGGCTTGAACCGTACGGAATGAAACGCGGCGAGAGCGCCGAGACCGCGCGCGGCGGCATGACCCTCGAGCAGGCACGGCGCTGCCCGAGCTTTTATATGATGATTGCGAGCGGTCTTCTGATGTCCTTTGCGTCGGGGCTGGTGTTTCACTTTGTGCCTTACGGAACGTCGCTCGGCTTTCCTGCGGCGTCCGCCGCGCTTATCGGAACGATTGCGATGCTCGGCAACAGCGGCACCAAGCTGCTGCTCGGTCCCGTCGGCGACCGACTGGGTCCGAAAAAGACGGGCATTGTTTCCAGCATAATCCCGCTCGTCGGCTTTCTCATGATGCTCACGGGGCTTTCGGTGGTGACCCATGTCGGCGCGCTGCTGACGGCGTTCACCATGGCGGTCAACACCGTCGTGTTCCCGACCGTCTGTCGGGCGCTGTTCGGGGTGCGCGATTACGCGAGAATATACCCGTTTGTCTCGACCGGCGTGTCGCTCATGGCGTCCGCGTCTATAACGATTTTCGGCGTGCTGTATGACCTCAGCGGCGGCTACTCGGCGTCCTTTTGGACGACGGTCGGCGCGCTCGTCGTGTGTATCGCGCTGTTTGCGGCGATGTTTTACTGCAACAAACGCGAGCGCAAGAGTCTTTTGGACGGCGCGGCATAAGGGCACTAACAACAGTTGTTTGCGCCGCATACGGGCAAAAATGTATAGATGTGCCGAAATTGAGCGAGAGCACGCTATATCAATGGACTTGAGTGGCGGGAAATGGTATATTATATCCGTTGATTTGCCGCTTTAATGTGGCATTATGAGAAAGCGGAGGGATAAAATGGCTCACGATTCCTACCAGTCGCCTCTTGAGGGGCGTTACGCTTCAAAAAAGATGAAGTTCCTGTTCTCCGACCAGTTCAAGTTCTCGACCTGGAGAAGGCTGTGGCTGGCGCTCGCGAAGGCGGAGAAGCAGCTCGGGCTGGACATCACCGACGAGCAGCTCGCGCAGATGAGCGAGCACCTTGACGACATCAACTTCGACGTCGCGCTCGAGCGGGAAAAGCTGGTGCGTCACGACGTAATGTCCCACGTTTACGCTTTCGGCGAGCAGTGCCCTGCGGCGAAGCCGATAATCCACCTCGGCGCGACCTCCTGCTACGTCGGGGACAACACCGACATAATCACCATGTACAAGGCGTTGGGCATCATCGAGGAGCGGCTTGTGTCGGTCATTGCGAGAATGGGCGAGTTTGCGCTTAAGTACAAGGACGTCGCGACGCTCGGATTTACTCATTTTCAGCCCGCGCAGCCCACGACGGTCGGCAAGCGCGCGACGCTGTGGATTAACGACCTGCTGTCCGACCTTTGCGACCTGCGCTTTGTGCGCTCGACGCTGCGCCCGCTCGGCTCGAAGGGCACGACCGGCACGCAGGCGAGCTTTCTCGAGCTGTTTGAGGGCGACGAGAAAAAATGCTTTGAGCTGGACAGCATTATCGCGCGCGACCTCGGCTTTGACGAGTGCGTGGCGGTCTCGGGGCAGACCTATTCGCGCAAGCAGGACGCGCGGGTGCTCGGCGTGCTTTCCGGCATAGCCCAAAGCTGCTCAAAGTTTGCGAACGACCTGCGGCTGCTCGCGCACATGAAGGAGATTGAGGAGCCGTTTGAGAGCAATCAAATCGGCTCGTCGGCAATGCCGTACAAGCGCAATCCCATGCGCGCAGAGCGTATCTGCTCGCTTGCGCGCTACATTATAACCGACGCGCTCAACCCAGCGCTTACCGAATCGACGCAGTGGCTTGAGAGAACGCTGGACGACTCAGCGAACCGCCGCATCGCCATTTCGGAGGGCTTCCTTGCGTGCGACGCTATCCTCATGCTTTATGAGAACATCTCGTCGGGTCTTGTGGTGAACGAAAAGGTCATTGAACGGGATCTGGCGCGCGAGCTGCCGTTTATGGCAAGCGAAACGATACTCATGGACGCCGTCAAGCGCGGACTGGACCGCCAGGAGATACACGAGCGAATCCGCGTGCATTCGGTCGCGGCGGCGAACGCGATTAAGCAAGACGGCGCGGAGAACGACCTGTTTGAGAGAATCGCCGCCGACCCCGCGTTCGGAATCAGCAAGGACGAGATAATAAGGTTATGCGCGCCCGAGAAGTTTATCGGGCTTAGTATAAGACAGACAGAGAGATTTATAGAAGAAAGGGTTGTCCCCGTGACCGACAATTTCGAGTTTACGGGCGAAGAAAGTGAGATATTCGTATGATTAAAGCGATTGTTGGGGCGAACTGGGGCGACGAGGGCAAGGGCAAGTTGACCGACGCGCTTGCCGAAAGCTCGGATATTGTAATCCGTTTTCAGGGCGGCGCGAACGCGGGACACACCATAGTCAATCAATACGGCAAGTTTGCCATGCACCAGCTGCCCTCCGGCGTGTTTTGCGAGAACGTGACCAGCGTTATCGGCAACGGAGTTGCGCTTTCGGTCGAGAACTTCGATACCGAGATGAAGATGCTCATCGAGCGCGGGGTGCCCAAGCCCAACGTGCTCGTGTCCGACCGCGTGCAGATAGTCATGCCCTATCACAAGCTGCTTGACGAGTACGAGGAGGAGCGGCTCGGTTCAAAGAGCTTCGGTTCCACCCGCTCGGGCATAGCGCCCTTTTATGCGGACAAATACAGCAAAATCGGTTTTCAGGTCAACGAGCTGTTTGACGACGACGCATATCTTCGCGACAAGGTCGAGCGCGTGTGCGAGATGAAAAACGCGCTGTTCGAGCACCTGTATCACAAGCAAAAGCTGGTGCCGGACGAGGTCTACGCAAAGCTCATGGAGTACCGCGAGATACTGCGTCCGTACGTTGCGGACACCTTTAGGTTCTTATACGACGCGAACAAGGCGGGCAAGAGCATACTGCTCGAAGGTCAGCTCGGCTCGCTCAAGGACATCGATTTCGGCATATACCCCATGGTCACGTCCTCCAACACCATCGCGGCGTTCGGCGCGGTGGGCGCGGGACTGCCCTCCGGCGGCATAACGACGGTCATCGCCGTCGTCAAGGCGTATTCCTCCGCCGTCGGCGCGGGCGAGTTCGTCAGTGAGATTTTCGGCGAGCAGGCGGATGAGCTGCGCAGGCGCGGAGGGGACGGCGGCGAGTACGGCGCGACGACGGGCAGACCCCGTCGTATGGGCTGGCTCGACCTTGTCGCGAGCCGCTACGGCGTGCGGGTGCAAAACGCGACCGAGGTCGCGTTCACGGTCATCGACGCGCTGAGCTATCTTGACGAGATACCCGTGTGCGTCGGCTACGAAATCGACGGGAGGGTGACCAAGCACTTCACCACAACTGCCAAGCTCAAAAAGGCAAAGCCGGTGTACGAGGTGCTCAAGGGCTGGAAAACCGACATTCGCGGCATACGCGAGTTTGACAAGCTGCCGCGGGAATGTCAGGATTATATTCTGTTTGCGGAGAACTTCATCGGCGTGCCGTTCAAGATGATAAGCAACGGTCCGCGCAGGGAAGACATTATTTACAGATAAAACGTTTGCAAAACAAAAAAAGCCTCTCTTTCCCGAACGTACGGAAAGAGAGGCTTTTCGATTGCTACTGTGCACTGTTCTCGATACGTATAAACGACATATCCTCGGTTGCCTCGATTGAGTAATCGGCCGCGGAAACACGGGACGGCACATAGTCGGTTTTCTCAAGGAAAGACTCGGGGGAAAAACGATTCGAAGTGCCGAAAATCAGCGTTGGAAACAAGTGAGGATTAATACTGTAATAGACTTGCGGGAACAGGTCGCCGGCTGCAAAGATGAGACAGTTGCTGTTGCAAATGTGACCGTCTGCTTCGAGCAGACAAAACTGCGGAGCGTAGTTTGCAACGTAGAGCTTGTCGCCGTGACGCAGTTGGGTTCGCAGCTGAGAAAGAATTGAATTGTAACGGTTGGCTTCGGAAGCGGAAACGAATAATCCGGATGCGGCGCCCGTTGTCAGCTGCTCGGTGCATTGTGGGGTATCCGCACTGCCGAGATTGCGATAAAAAGTCTGGAAAGCCAAGAAACCAAGGAGAACAGAAAAAGCAACGGCGAAAGCCGGACGGGCAAAGCGGGAGATAATCGGCGGATAAACGGAAAACTCACCGTTTTTGAGCATATCCGCGATGAGCAATACGCTGCTTACGGTGCACCAGAAGAAACCGGTTGCGAAGGTGACAAGGGCAATGTCGGTCGACAGTTGAATAATCAGCGTGCGAATAATCCCATGCAGCCAAAGCCACCAATACAGTTTTGATGTTTTCCGATTGCGAAGCAGCGCAAGCACGGGAAAAGCGAATGCGAAAGGGAGCAGGGCATAGCTGACCTGATAGACGACCGTGAGTGTGAGCAAGACGGAGATGACAAGAAGAATAAGTGCGCACAGCCGTAAGCAATCCCCTGATTTTCTGCCGAAGAAGCGATAAAGTAAGGCACAGAAAAATGCCGACAGCCATACGAAGCTGCGAAAGGAAAAGACACGATATATATCTGTGATGTAGGTGACGAGTTTGGACAAAACGGAAAAGTCGGAGCCGTGAGAAGTATCGAAGGTGAAATAAGGCAGGTTGGCAAACATCGCCGAAATCGACGAACTTGTACACACGTAACACAAAAATCCGGCGGCTATCAGTATGCCCCCGAGCAAAAAACAAAGCAAGGTTCGACGGCTGCGGTCAAGGCGCTTTATATACGCGAAAAAAAACGCCGCAAAGCTCAAAAAGAGCAGAGCGTTCAGCGGATAGGCGAGAACGGACAAAGCCCATGCCGCGCCGGAAGCCAAAGCATATAGACCTTTATGTTCGGAAGATGAGTAGATGTTTACAAGCAACAGAACGGACAGCTCGGAAAACAGAAATCCGAGAGAATTGAAGGAAAACGTATAGTAGCCGTAGGTTACACACATAAGCGTAAGCAGCGAGAGAAGGAAAGCAGTGGGTTCCGAGCTGATACGGCGGATAATGCGATAAAACACCAACGTAAACAAAAAATGAACAACGGTGTAGGCTATTCGGAAAAACAGTATTATGCCGGTGTTGGAGCCGGTGATTTTGCAGAAAAGAGCGTACAGCGGCAGATATAATACCGCAGAGGTTTGGTGAACTTCCCACATTGAGGAGAACAGTTCTTCACCTAAATACAGGCGATGTGCGAGAACCGAATAATAGAATTCGTCGTTGGTCGGCATGGAGAACAGGCATTTGACAAGCAATGCCGCAAAAAGCGCCGCAAGAATGCAGTAATGCAGTTTTTTTGAACGAAGAAGGTGCATAGAATACCTCAAACATACAACAGTATTGTAATAAACTGTCTGTCCTTGCGGCTCTTGCCGCCGAAGGAGTCGAGCTTGAAGCGCCCGAAGCCGCGAAGGGAGACGACGTCGCCCTCGCACAGCTGCTCGTCCGGCTTTTGGCATTCGCGCCAGTTGACGAAGCACAGCCCCTTTTTCACCGCATCGGCGGCGTCCGTGCGCGAGAGGTGAAGCGCGCACGCAAGCACGGCGTCCAGCCGCGGCGAGGCGACGGTGAAGGAGACCTCCTCGGTTTTGGGCTCGGGCACGACAAAGTCGTCCGCAGGCTCGACCTTTACCGAGTTTCTGCCGATTTTCGTCAGCTGCTCGCAGACGTAGGGCGCAATCGTGTCGCGGCAAAAGAGCACGGGACCCGAGTCGGTCAAAAGAATGTCACCGAATTTGCCGCGCTCTATCCCGAGCGCCATCAGCGAGCCGAGCACGTCGCGGTGACCGAGCGGCTCGCCCTTGCTGAGGATTCGCAGCGTCGTTATGGGCGCTTTCGGCTCGTAGGCGAGCTCGGGCGGGGCAAAAACCGCCATGGTGCGCTCGGCGTTTTCGAAACCGCCGAAAAAGCTCAGCGAGACACCGCAGAACAGCTTGCTTGCCCCGAGCAGCAGCGAGCGCTCGGCGGGGGAGAGAAAATCCGAAAAACACGGAGTGCCGCGAGAGACAGCGCGAAGCGCGGCGTCGCGCGCGAAGGCGAGCAGCTCGCGTTCGCCGGCGGATTTTGCGGCAAAGGAGAGAGAATCGGGAGTTTTCATGAAAACTTAATCTTTCGTTAAGGTAGTTGAAGTATTCGGGAGATACTATATACGAAGAATTATAACACACTGCCGAGCGCGCGTAAAACACCTCATTGCCAATCTGCGCCGCAGCGGGTATAATTGAGCCATTACAGGAGGTAGCTATGGGATTTTTTGAGGATATGAAAAAACGCGCTTCGCAGCCCAAGAAGGCGAAGCCGATTCAGGTCATCAAGCCGCAGGGGCGGCTGAAAAAGTTTTTGATAAACATGGGTATAACGCTGCTCGTGGGGTTTGTGTATTTCTACATCAAGCTTCCCGCGATAAATTTGCAGTCTGAGGATTTCTATTTCTTCTTCTTTATCCTCTCGGGGGTTTACTGCGTATGCGCCATTGTCACCTCGGGGATATGGAAGCTGCGCGGGCAGGACAATTTCGGCGAGTCGGTCAAAACCAACTGTAAGTGGCCGCTGCTCGTGTGCGCGGCGTTTCTTGTCACCATACTCGTCGGCTCGTTTTTGTCCGGAGTCGTCATCCGCTCGCGCGCCTACCGCGACCTGCTGAGCGTTGAGACGGGAGATTTCACGAGCGAAGTCGAGCAGATTTCCTATGGTTCCATTCCCATGCTGGATTTGGACAGCGCGCGCCGTTTGGGCGACCGCAAGCTCGGCGAGCTTGCCGATATGGTCAGCCAGTTTGAGGTGGCGGACGACTACGCACAGATTAACTATCAAGGACGTCCCGTGCGTGTCACGCCGCTTGAGTACGGCGATCTTGTTAAGTGGTTCAACAACCGCTCGAAAGGTCTGCCCGCGTATATCGTCGTGGACATGGTCACGCAGAACGCCGACGTCGTTCGGCTGGACGAGGGCATGAGATACACGACCACCGAGCATTTTTCGCGCAATTTGTTCCGCCATCTGCGCTTTCAATATCCGACCTTTATGTTCTACACCCCCGTGTTTGAAATCGATGAGAGCGGCGTGCCCTACTGGGTGTGCCCGCGCATCGTCAAGCGCATCGGACTTTTCGGTGGCGAGGATATACACGGTGCGGTGCTCGTCAACGCCATAACCGGCGAGAGCACCTATTACGAGGACGTGCCGACGTGGGTCGACCGCGTGTATGCCGCCGACCTCATCGTCGAGCAGTATGACTACCACGGACTTTACGTCAACGGCTTCCTCAACTCGATTTTCGGGCAAAAGGGCGTTACCGTGACGACCGACGGCTACAACTACATCGCCATGAAGGACGACGTATATATGTACACCGGCATAACCTCGGTCGGCTCGGACCAGTCCAACATCGGATTTATTCTGACCAATCAGCGCACCAAGGAGACGAAGTATTACGAGATTGCGGGTGCGACAGAGTATTCCGCCATGGCGTCCGCAGAGGGCGTGGTGCAGCATCTCGCGTACAAGGCGACCTTCCCGCTGCTGCTGAACATCAGCGGTCAGCCGACCTATTTCATGTCGCTCAAGGACAACGCGGGGCTTGTCAAGATGTATGCGATGGTCAACGTCGCGCAGTATCAGATTGTCGCGACCGGCTCGACGGTCGCCGAGTGCGAGCAGAACTACGACAAGCTGATGAAGAATAACAACATCGAGACCGCGCCCGCCGAGGGCAGCTCGGACGGCGTGTACGTCGGGGTGGTCGAGGACGTAAAAACTGCGGTCATCGAGGGTAACACCCGCTACTACTTCAAGCTGGACAGCTCGGACGCGTATTTCTCGCTGAGCGCCGCGGAGTACGAGACGGCGGCGATACTCAAGGTCGGCGATACAGTGAGGGTGACTTGCTATGTTGCTGCCGAGAACGACGCGATAATTCCGGCGAGCAGCTTTGAATATGTCTCGCGCGCCGCATTGGTCCCGCCCATTCAGCTCGCGCCGGTTTCGGACGGCGCGCAGCAGACGCCCGATGAGGACGCGCCCGCCGAACAGCCGACGGACGAGCAGGCGAGTGCGTAACAACGTAAATCTTCACGCAAAAAGGGTCTGTCAGTTTACTGACAGACCCTTTTTGACGAAAGAGAGGAAAAGAGAGGAAAAGAGAGGAATGTACGTCCCGCCGACGCGGTACTGCCGCGAGACGGTGGGTTTGCGGTTTTTCACTGCGAAGCGACAGCGTTTTGTGCCGATGACGCGCTGAGGTTCGGCTCGTCGAACACACACTGATTGTATCATTTGCACTCTATTTGTATTATACACGTCCTGCCATGCTATGGCAATTGTCGCTGCGCAGAATTACGTCCGATTTTGACCTGCGAACTGTAAGTAAAACGTCCGTCCGAGCGAAATGCTCGGACGGACGAAATATGCGGTTTGAATGAGCTTTAGTTCTTTGCGTCCTCAAGCATCGTATTTACGACGTTGAGTATCTTTCTTTGCTGTGAGACCTCGAGCGCGGCGAGCCTTTCGGACAGCTGCGAGGCGACAATGCGATTTTCAACGTGAAGCACGCCCGCAAGCAGGGTGTCGGAGGTAACCTCAAGCGTGTTGGCTATGCGAATGAAGGTGTCGAGCTTGGGGAGCTTTTCCCCGCGCTCGAGCGCGCTCATGTAGCTGACGCTCAGGTCGGTCATCTCCGCGAGGGCTTCTCTTTTTAGCCCTCTTGCCTCGCGGCACTCTCGGATGCGGCGTCCTATTGATTTGTAATCCAACAGTATCATCCCCCCAATGGAGTGCTTGTGATACTGTTAGTATAAGTTTACGGCGCATTTCTATACAGAATTCAACAGAACTATTTCACTCTATCGGTGGGCTTTCCCGTTAACTTTTCCTAAAGATTACCTGTGAAAGCTGCTGTAAAACGCGGCGGAAGGGTGTGTGGGGCGGCTTTTGCTTAAAGCGCGGTTTCATAGCCGTACTCCAGCAACAGCCGTTCGCCCGTGTCCAGCTTGTATTCACCTTCAGCGCGCGTGAAGCCGTTCTTGGTATAAAGCGCGAGCGCGGGCGCATTTTTGTCCACGACAAGCAAACGCAGATACCGCGCGCCGACGCTGCGGGCGAGCTGACTTGCCTGTGCGAGCAGTGCCGTACCGACGCCTTTTTTACGAAAGCCGACGGCGACTGCGAGGCGGTCGATATAAGCAGCCTTGGCGTTGCGTTCGCGCCAGTGAATCGAATTTTCGCCTTCGAGCTGTGAACACAGCGCGCCCGCGCCCGCGATCTCACCGTGTTCGCACAGCAGATACAGACGACCGGCGTCTATATCCGACGCGAGGAACTCGCACGGGTAGACCTCGTCCCAGATTTGCAGCCCGTGCTCGTCCATATCACGAACGACCCGTGCGTACATCTCCTTTGCCTTTTCAAGGTCGCCTTTTTGTGCCCTGCGAAGCTCCATACCGCGCCGCCTTTCATAACTGCTGTTGATATTATATCAGAAAACGAGTGCAAAGCACCGAATGTCAACAATTATAGAACTTATGTTTACACGCGCTTTTGCGGATGATATAATGAAAAAAACGGCAAGGGTGGACGACGGCATGGCGCAGGACATATTGAGCGAGCTGAACGACGAGCAGCGCAAGGCGGTGACGATGACCGAGGGCTATGTGCGCGTTGTTGCGGGGGCGGGTTCGGGCAAGACGCGGGCGCTTTCCCACCGCTTTGCATATCTTGTGAACAACATCGGCGTGCTGCCGTCCGACATACTGTGCGTGACCTTCACCAACAAGTCGGCAAACGAGATGCGCCGCAGGATACGCCGACTGACCGGCGACAACGACACGGGCTACATCAACACCTTTCACGGCTTCTGCGTCTCGGTGCTGCAGGAGGACATCAGCGCCGTCGGCTATCCCAAGAGCTTTCTCGTGCTCGACAACTCGGACATCGACGCAATGCTCAAAATTGTCTATGAGGAGCGCGGGCTGACGCTGCGCAACATGACCTTTTCTTCCGCGCGGGACATGATCGAGATTATGAAGCTCTTTAAGCACCCCGACTACTGCGAGGAGCTTATCGCGCTGCCGCTTGAGGGTCTGCACGAAAAGTACCTTGCCGCGACAAGCACCGACGAAATAATCTTTCGGGGGTATTTATACTGGCAGAAAAAATGCTTCGGATTGGATTATAACGACTTAATAAAATACTCTTTGTATATTTTTGCGCATAACGACGATATTCGGCTGAAATGGCAGCAGCGGCTCGAATACATAATGATTGACGAGTTTCAGGACATCGACTGGCTGCAATACGAGCTGATGGGCGTGCTGTGCGGGTGGCACAAAAACCTGTTTGTGGTCGGCGACCCCGACCAGACCGTCTACACATGGCGCGGGGCGAACATGAAGTATCTGCTCAATTTTGAGCAGGAATACCCCGGCACGCGTACGGTCATGATGATGAGCAACTATCGTTCGACGCCGCAGATACTCGCCGTGGCGAACTCGCTTATCGACAAAAACCGCGAGCGCATGAAAAAGGAGCTGCTGCCGACATTGCCCGATGGTCCGCGCGTGGTGTATAGCCATGCCAAGACGGTCGAGGAGGAGGCGCAGTGGATTGCAAACACCGTTTTTTCGCTTATCGAAAACGGCGCGCACGCGGGCGACATGACCGTTTTGTACCGCGCGCACTACGTCTCGCGAGTGCTCGAGGAGGTCTTTTTGCGCCGCGAGCTGCCGTACACTCTCTATTCCGGGGTGCCGTTTTTCGCGCGAGCCGAGATTAAGGACGCGCTTAGCTACCTGCGGCTGGTCGCGTACAAGGACGACCTGTCCTTTGCGCGCGTCGTGAACAATCCCAAACGAAATCTCGGTGAGCGGAGAATGCGCTTTTTGCGCCAGTACGCGGACGAGAACGGCTGCACGCTGTACACCGCGCTGACCCGCACGCTGGACGACGAGATTTTCAAGAACACCAAGGCAAAGCGCTTTGTCGATTTGATTGAGCGGTTTTCGGCGAACTGCCGCGACACCGAGGCGTCCGAGCTGTTAAGCGGGCTGCTCGACCAAAGCGGCTATGAAGCGCAGCTTCGCACCGAGGGCTCACAGACGCGGTTGGACAATCTTGCCGAGCTCAAGCAGTCGGTTCACGATTTT
>CAYXRE010000022.1:7549-17339 GCA_964466125.1 uncultured Oscillospiraceae bacterium | reverse complement strand
GCGACATACCTCAGACAGCGGCGGAGCTTGCAAAAAAGTTTTGGCCGGGTCCTCTGACGATGGTCATGGAAAAAAGCGAGGCGATAAGCGACGTGGTGACTTGCGGAATGCCGAGCGTCGCCGTGCGCATGCCGTCGCATCCCGTCGCGCGTGCCGTCATAGCGAAGTCGGGCATACCCATAGCCGCGCCGTCCGCCAACCTGTCCGGACGCCCGAGCACGACGACCGCGCGTCACGTCTACGACGACCTCAACGGCAAAATCCCGCTTATTCTGGACGGCGGTGCGTGCAGCGTCGGGGTGGAGAGCACCGTCGTTTCGCTGCTCGGCGAGCACCCGACCATACTGCGCCCGGGCATAATCACCCTTGAGGAACTGCGCACCGTGCTGCCTGACACCGTGCTTTCGGACAAGCTCGGGCGCGCTCTCGAGCCTGGAGAGACCGTCGAGTCGCCCGGCATGAAGTATAAGCACTACTCTCCCAAGGCGGAGGTCGTTATACTCAAGGGCAGCTTTGAGCAGTTTGTGCACTTCACCTCCAACCTTTCGTGCGCAGACGCTTATGCGCTGTGCTTTGACGGCGAGGAGGAGAGCATAACCATTCCCAGCGCTTCGTTCGGACCAATAGACAAGCCCGACATACAAGCCCGCAGGCTGTTTTCCGTGCTGCGCGCGCTCGACCGCTTCGGTGCTTCGGTTATTTATGCGCGCTGCCCGAGCAGTGAAAAGGAAGGCTACGCGGTTTACGACCGCCTTATTCGGGCGGCAGGCTACAAGGTGGTGCAGATGTGAGTATGTTCTATGTTGCGGCGCTCACCGGGCGTTCAGGTTCCGGAAAGAGCTATGCGGGCGAGTATCTGCGCAAAAAAGGCGTCCCGAGCGTCAACGGCGACCTTGTCGCGCGCGAGGTCGTGCAAAAGGGCGAAAAATGCCTTGACGAGCTGGTGAAGGAGTTCGGCGCCGACATACTCAAAGAGGACGGAACGCTCAACCGCCGAATGCTGGCGGATATGTGTTTTGCAAACGAAAAGCTCAAAAACAAGCTCAACCGCATTACGCACCCGGCGATAATCAAGCGTATGCTCGAGCATTTCGACGAGCTGCGCGAACAGGGATACGACTTTTGTCTTGTCGAGGCGGCGGCGCTGACCGAGAGCGGACTGTACGCCGTATGCGATCGGATAATCATGATACAAGCGGGCGAACAGCTCGAAATCGAGCGCATAATGAGCCGCGACGGACTGACCTTGGAGCAGGCGAAGACCCGTCTGGACGCGCAGCAGTCGCCCGACGAGCTTCGAGCGCTGTGCGACGTGGTAATTGAAAATAACGGCACGCTTGCACAATTCGAGCAAAAACTCGACGAGCTTTATATTACAATGAAGCAATGGTTTGAGGAGTGAGTGATATGGCAAAGGAAAAGGACAAGCAGAAGGCGAAAGCGCTTGAGGACAAGCTCGTATATAAAAACGAGAACGGCTTCGGTGAATTCACAAAAAAGAACGGCGGGCGCATACGCGGGTTTTGCGACGAATACATCGACTTTATAAACGCTTCCAAGACCGAGAGGGAGTTTGCAGCAAACGCGCGCGAGCAGTTGAAAGCGGCAGGCTTTGTCGAGTTCTCAAAGGCTTTGGCGCTCGAAGCGGGCGACAGGGTGTTTTACGACAACCGCGGCAAGAGCATAGTTGTCGCCGTTATCGGGCAAAGGCCGCTTTGCGAGGGTGCGCGCATTATCGCAGCGCATATCGACAGCCCAAGGCTTGATTTGAAGCCAAATCCGCTTTACGAGGACACCTCTCTCGCTTTTTTCAAGACACACTACTACGGCGGAATCAAAAAGTATCAGTGGGCGGCGATGCCGCTTGCGGTTCACGGAATCGTCGCGCTGCGTGACGGCAAGACGGTCGAGATACGTCTGGGAGAGGACGCGGGTGAGCCGACATTTTGCGTAAGCGACATTCTGCCGCACCTTTCTTACAAGGTTCAGGACGAACGTAAGGCGCGCGACGTCATAAAGGGCGAGGAACTCAACGTTATCGTCGGCAGCGAGCCTTATGACGACAAGGACGCGAAGGACCCCGTAAAGCTCAATGTTCTGCGCTTGCTCAACGAGAAATACGGTATATGCGAGCAGGATTTCATCTCTGCCGAAATCGAGTTTGTCCCCGCGTTCAAGGCGGGTTATGTCGGCTTCGACGAGAGTCTCATCGGCGGCTATGGACAGGACGACCGCTCCTGCGCCTACGCCGCGCTTCGCGCCGCGCTCGGCACAAAGAAGCCGGCTTACACGACCGTCTGCGTGCTTGCGGACAAGGAGGAGATAGGCAGTCTGGGCAATACGGGCTTGGACTCGGACTATCTGCGCAACTTCCTGACGCTGCTCGCAAGAAAGGCACAATGCGAGCCGCTTGAGTTCATCATGGCGTCCAAGTGCCTGAGCGCCGACGTGACGGCGGCTTATGACCCGACCTTTGCGTCGGTGTCCGACAAGCAAAACAGCACGCTGCTCAACCACGGACCGGGGATTGCGAAGTACACGGGCGCTCGCGGCAAGAGCGGCACGAGCGAGGCGTCGGCGGAGTATGTCGCCGAGGTCGTTTCTCTGCTTGAGGACAACAAGCTGCCGTGGCAGACAGGGGAGCTTGGCAAGGTGGACGAGGGAGGCGGAGGCACCGTCGCGATGTTCATCGCGTCGCTCGGCATCGACACCGTCGATTTCGGCGTGCCGCTGCTTTCCATGCATTCGCCCTACGAAGTATCCGGCACGGTCGATATGTATTCTATGTACAAGGCGTTTGAGTCGTTTTTGAATCAAAAATAAGGTTGAGGAGAGTCTATGACAACTCTGGCTCTGATTTGCTTTTGCGTGTTTTCCGTTTCCCAGCTCATGGCTTGCTGGTTAAACAACCGAAAATGGCGTTCGATAAACAAGCCCTTTATGCTGCTGAGCCTTATGCTGTACTATATCGTCGGCGCAAGCTCTCCCGAACCGTTTGTCATTGCGGCGCTGGCGTTTTGCCTGCTCGGCGACATAATGCTGGTATTCAAACGCTTTTTCAAAGTCGGCGGTTTCTCTTTTGGACTGGCGCATATATGCTACATAATCGCATTTTGCAAGCGCATTGACTTCAACGCCGTCAACGTCATCGCGCTTGCGGCGCTCGCCGCCTTTTACGCCGCAGTGGTATTCTTTATGGCGGGCAGGATACATCGCCACGTCAAGCGAAGCCTGCTTATCCCGTCGCTTTTGTATCTTTCGGTTGAGTGCTTGATGAGCTGTTTTGCGTTTTCCCAGCTGTTGACGCTCGGCGGCATGGCGGCGACGCTGATTTTTGTCGGCAGCGTTTGCTTCATCGTCTCCGACTGCGTACTGTACATACGCGAATACCGCAAGGACATAGCGGTGCCAAAGCCAAGTTTTATCGTGATGGTCACCTATCTTGCAGCGCAGTTCCTAATTGTTTACGGAATGATAAATATCTAGAAATTGCGGCGCAGCGAAAAATGCGCCGCAATTCTTTTACTGCGCCTTGACAACTCCGCGCGTTTCTGTTAATATAATTTTCGCACCAAATGTGGGGGTGTAGCTCACTTGGGAGAGCGCCTGACTGGCAGTCAGGAGGTAAGGGGTTCGATCCCCCTCATCTCCACCACAAAGCCCGACACTTCGGAACACCGAAATGTCGGGCTTTTCCTTTGTTTATGGGCATTCACGGGCTTTTTGCCAGTGACAACGCAAATTGCAAAATGACAAATATTATGCTATAAAACTCTAAAAAACAGTGTTGTGTGCCACGAAATTGCCCACGAAATGGGCTCAAATTGACGGCTTTTGCCGCCTAAATAATCGAGTATGATGTGACTCTCATAATCGGTTTGCACTCAAATGCGGCGTGTAATATAATAACAAAAAAATGAAAAGAGATATGACATTGAAAATCGCGGTCATAACCGGCGCGTCCTCCGGCATGGGACGGGAGTTTGTCCGTCAGCTGGACGCACAGCAGAGCTTCGACGAGATTTGGGTGATTGCCCGGCGCAGAGAACGGCTCGAGGAGCTGAGCGGTGAGCTTCGCGCGGGTTTGAGGATTCTCGCGCTCGACTTGACAAAGCAAAGCAGTATAGACGAATACAAGGCGCTGCTTGAAAAAGAGGAGCCCGAGGTCGCCGTGCTTGTCAACGCGGCGGGATTCGGCAAGTTCAATTACTTCACCGACGTGCCGCTCGAAAACTACTATCGTATGATTGAGCTCAACGACAAGGCGCTGGTCGGCATGACCTATGTCACGCTGCCGTTTATGCAAAGCGGCTCGTGCGTGTACGAAATGGGCTCGCTTTCCGCGTTTCAGCCCGTACCGTATATAAACGTCTACGGCGCTTCAAAGGCGTTCGTGCTCAGCTTTTCGCGCGCGCTGAACGTCGAGCTTCACACGAAAGGCATACGTGTCATGGCGGTTTGACCGGGCTGGGTCAAGACCGAGTTTTTCGACACTGCGGTGTCCGACGACTCGGTGACCTATTACAACCGCTTCTACGAAGCTGCCGATGTTGTCAAAAAAGCACTGAAGGACATGGCGCACGGCAAGGATGTGTCGATACTCGGCTTCCCGGTAAAGGTGCAGGTGTTTTTCACCAAGCTGTTGCCGCATCGTCTTGTGATGAAGATTTGGATGAAGCAGCAAAAGCACGAGTAATCCTAGCTGGTATGAGCGGCGATTTCCATTGGGCGCAGCACTTGGAATGGACGTGTAAAACACAGGACCCTCCTTTCGGAAGGTCCTGTGTTTGAACGTTTTTTTACTTTTTGCAGTAGGCGGCTATGGCGTCGTGCATGAACTGAGCCGTGCCCTCGCCGTTCGAGTCGATGTTTTTCTTGAAGCGCTCGTCGCCGACGTACATTTCGGCAAGAGAGCCGAGCATCTCGTTCGGGCAGTCGTAATAGTTGTCACACAGGAACTTCTGCCAATTGCCCACCAGCTCGTGTGCTTTTGCGCTGTCCGGCGCTTCGCTGCGATTCGCGGCGAATTCGCGTATGAGCGCATTCATCTTGTCGTTCATAACATCCCAGTCCGCCTTGGTGCGGTTCTTTGCCTTGGCTTCGCTTTGTGCGTAGGCGTCGGTCGCGCCCCAGCGCTCCTTTACTTCTTTTGCATACTCTGCTTTAGCATTTTCTATCTCACTCATGTCAAACTCCTTAAAACTTGTTTTTTCGCCCGCCGTTTCATCCAACAGCGCGATAAGCCGGTCCAGCCGTTCGCGCTTTAACAACAGCAGTTCCCGCTGACGGCGAAGCGATTTTTCGCGGTCGTGCTGCTTTTGGCAAAGAATGCTTTCGATGTCTTTGAGCGGAAAGTCTAGCTCGCGCAGAAACATAATTTCCTGCAGCGTCCTAAGCTGCTCGTCGCCGTAGTAGCGATAGCCCGCGTCGGTAACGCTTTGCGGCTTGAGAAGACCTATTTCGTCGTAGTAGTGTAATGTGCGCACGCTTACACCGCTTAACGCCGCTGTTTCGCTTATCGAAAGTCTCATGTTCCTCACCTCGATTCCGAGTATAGACTATGACGTAACGTCAGAGTCAAGCACTTTTTGAAAATTTCCGAAACAATTTTGTATTTTATTTCCACCTATCGTATGAAAGCGTCGAATTGACGAAAGGAAAAGAGCCATGGAAAAGAAAGCGCAGAAGAATGCACACACGCCCAAATACCCGAGAATAAGCGACTTTGACCGCGCAAAGCTGCCCAAGGGCGGCAAGGCAGCGGCCGTTGCCGCCGTTCTCTGCGCGTCGCTGACCACTTTCAGCGGCTGCTCGCATATAAAGGAGATTGTCGAACCCGACATTTGCGGAGACATACAGTACATACCGCCCATAGGCGAGTCGCAGGTGCTCGATATTATTGCCGACGAAGCGCTCAAGCTCGGGCTGACCTTGGAAAAGGGAGAGCGGGTCATCGAGCTCGGCGGAGATGAGGTAGCGATTGACTTGTATGACAAGAACTCAGATATTTCTTTTTCCTACATAAGCTCGGACAACGGCGATGCTGAAATTTTCCCGAACGAGGTGAACAATCTGAGTTACCTCGATGAGACTGTCTATTATCCGCTTATAGTCGGCGATGTGGAGGACGGCGCTGGAAAGTACGCAGTGCTCAACGAGATATATCGCGACGATGAAATCAACGAGCAGGAGCTTCGTGAGTCCTTCCGCAGCTTTATCGACTGGTGCCGCGACAACGGCATCGACGATATCGTAAACAAAACACAGGCATGAATATAACGCTGCATTTGACCGACAGGTGCAATCTTTGCTGTGATTACTGCTTCGAGCGCCGCCGCCCGCGCGCTATGAGCGAAGAAACGCTCATGGCGGCGATGGACATCGCCGCACCCGACGAAGGCGGGCGCGCGGGCGTGACCTTTTTCGGCGGCGAACCGCTGCTCGAGAAAAAGCTGATACAAACAGCCTTTGAGTACGCCGACGAACTCAAAGAAAGCCGAAAGGTCACCTTTTCTTTCAATATGACCACCAACGGCACGCTGCTGGACGACGAATTTCTGCTTGAAGCGAAAAGGCGCAAAATGGTCGTCGCGCTGTCTCACGACGGTCTTGCGCAGGATGTTCACCGCTTTTATGCGAACAAGCAGGGAACTTCGAAAGCTCTGGAGAGCATAACAGAAAAACTGCTTTCCGCCATGCCGTATTCTCCCGTCAAGCTGACCGTCTGTCCCGACACGGTGGAGATGTATGCCGACAGCGTTGAATGGCTTGTGACAGAGGTGGGTTTTCGGTATATCTTCGCTTCGATTGCAAGCGGAAGCGTCGAGTGGTCGGACGCGGACATGGCGAAGCTCAAAGAGCAGTACAAGAAACTGAGCAATTTGTACGCGCGGCTGTATTCACAGGATAAGAAATTCTACTTTTCGCCGTTCGAGGGAAAAATACGCTCGTATATCGAGGACGTACCATGCTGCTCGCGCTCGTGCGAGCTCGGCAGGTATCATGTCAGTGTCGCGCCGGACGGGAAGCTGTACCCCTGCGTGCAGTTCGTGGACGACGAGCGCTTTTATATGGGCGACGTGCAAAGCGGGCTAATCGAGGGCGCGGCACAGCGCTTTGAGCGTGAGAGAAAGCCGCAGGAGGACTGCGAGAGTTGCGCGCTGAAAAAGCGCTGCAACTACTCGTGCGGGTGTGCAAATATCCTTAGCGGCGGCGACCCGAACGCAGCGTCGGCGTTTCGCTGTGAGAACGAAAAAATGCTTATCAAATATGCGGACGCGGCGGCGGGAAAGCTGTACAAAAAAGGCGACCGACAGTTTATCCGCTCTCACTACGACGCGGACTATCCGCTCATCTCTCTCATCGAGGATAAGCTGTCGCTGTAAACAATGAAAAGCATATTGAAAGCCCGAACGCATAGCGTTCGGGCTGCTTTGTTATTTTTGCGACGGCAGCCGTATTCCGAGCGCGTCAAAGCGCTCACGCGGCAGCAGCGCGCCGTTCACGCCGACGACCGCGCTCGCAACGGTGTTTGCGCAAGCCACCGCGTCCTTCAAGGACAGTGAGCCGTACACGCCCGCCATTACCGCGCCGATGTGCGAATCGCCCGCGCCAATCGTGTCGGCGACGCAGGCTTGCTCGACAGGCGGCACAAGTGTAAGAGCCCCGTCGTAAACATAAGCCCCTGCGCTCCCGCAGGTAATTATCAGCGCGTTGTGCGTTTTTGCATACAGCTTTTCCGCGCCGCGCCGCAAGTCCGCCTCGTTTGTATATTCGAGCAGCTCGTCATCGTTGAGATGGACAACGGGCGACAGCGACAGCAGCCGCTCAAGCAGCGCCGAATCAATCTTCATGATGCGCGGACCGGGCGCGAAGTATATGGGTATGTCTTTGCACCGCGAGAGAAAATCCACAATCTGCGGTCCCGTCGTCTCCTCGATTTCCAATCCGCAGACATATATCCCCGCGACGAGCGAGAGGTCAATGTCGTCTAGCCAGTCTTTATAGATGAGGTATTCCGCGCCGTGGTTGGAAATAAAGGTGCGCTCGCCGCTCGTCTCCACAAAGCAGTAGCAGCAGCCATTTTCGCTCTCGGGAGTCGGCGCGGCGCTTTGTATGCCGCGCTTTGCAAGCTCCGTGCGCACAAAGCCGCCGAAGATACCGCCGCCGACGGGGGAAAACAGCGTCGCGGGAACGCCGAAATGGCGTATTGTGTCATAGACGTTGTACGCGCAGCCGCCCAGCGACATTTTTTGCGAAAGGACGTGTACGTCCTGCTTGGACGAGGGCAGAAAATCGACGTTGATGATTACATCCACGACAGTGGAACCGATGACCAGCAGCTTTTTCATATAAGTCTCCGAAAAGTGTTCTGAATTGAATTATAGCATATAAATTTGACACAGCCAGAGCAAAACGAGTAAAATTCAAAAACAGTTCGGAAGTTTAAGGCTGATTTCAGAAAGCCGTCATATACTTTTACAATGTAAATTTTTATGTCAATAAATAAAAGGAACTATCTTAATATGAAGCTGGTCACCGAAAAAAAGGAATCGAAAGAAAAGGGAAAGCTGCTCACTGCGCTGGACGGCGCGGGACGCAGCGTCCATAACTTTCGAAAAGCCCACAAGGGCTGGTTCATTGCGATAATCGTTGTGCTTGCGCTGGCGCTTGCGGCGCTGATTATCTCTCTCATCGGCAGTTCGAATCCGGCGACAAAGCAGGCGGATATGCTCAAGGTCGTGCGCACGACGGTGCTCGAAAAGACGACGCTGGACGACACCGTTTCGGTCACGGGCACCGTGAAAAGCGGCAAGACCTCCAACATCACCACCGTGCTGAAATACACCGTCAAGAGCATTAATGTTCAAGTCGGCGACAACGTTAACGAGGGCGACGTCGTCGTGACGCTCGACACCGCCGACTTGGAAAAGCAGCTAAAAAAAGCGCAAGAGAGCCTTTCGGACAACATCAGCCGCGCAAAGACCACCTATGATGAGGCAAAGTCGGCTTATGAAAAGGCGTGCGCCGCCGAGCAGACGGCACTCACCGCGTCCAACAGCGCATATACGACCTATGCCGCGGCAAAGAAAGTCTACGACCGCGCCGTAGCGGACGTGCAGCTTTATACGCAGGAATACAACACCGCCGTTACCTATCAGACCGACGCGCAGGCAGGACTTGCGTCGATTTCAAATGAGTTGAAAACGGCATTCAAGAACTGCGTGCACGCTCACACAATTTCAGATGCGCCGGCATTCGGCAGCTATACCGACTGTGCTTGCAAGGACAGATACGACAACAGCACCTACCCGAGCAAAAACGGCACACTTACCGGCTGGGTCGAAATTAACGACTATCTCACAGCCGCCAACGCCGAAGCGGAAGCAAAGCTGACCGCGCTTGACGCAAAAAAGAATGAGGTCAACTTCGCCGCGAGCGAAAACGCTTATAACAGCGCAAGCGCCGCTTACACGAAAGCCAATGCGGAATATGAGAGTGCCAAGGCGACCACCCAAAGCCGTGAGAGCTCGCTGAAAACCGCGTACAACAATTTGCAGGACGCGCAGTCGGGCGACACGATAACCGACCTCAAGGAGCAAATCGAGAAATGCACCCTCACCGCGCAGACGAGCGGCAAGGTCACGGCGCTCAACGCGACGGTCGGCAGCCTGTGCGAGGGCACCGTAGCGACGATACAGGACACAGACAACCTTTATATTGACATAGACATAGCCGAGTACGATGTAAAAAACGTTGAGATCGGAATGGACTGCCGCATAACGAGCGA
>CAYXRE010000022.1:6590-7539 GCA_964466125.1 uncultured Oscillospiraceae bacterium | reverse complement strand
ACCATGGTAAGCCCGACTGCGAACGCTTCAACGGGCATGGGCGGCGGCTCGTCCTCCTCAAGTACCTTCGACGCCGAGGTCACCGTCAAAAACGGCGCGAACGGTCTGCTTGTCGGCATGAACGCCAAGGTCGAGATAATTCTCTCAAGCGTGGACAACGTGTTCTCGGTGCCCAGTGACGCAGTCGGCGTTGACGAGAACGGCAACAAGGTCGTTTACGTACAGACCGGCTCGGAAAACGGAAATATGGTGTTTGAGCCTTACGTTGTGAGCACCGGACAGGAAAACGACTACTACACCGAGATTTCCGCCAGTACGCTTAAAGAGGGAATGGTAATCCGCGCGAGCGCGAACGCCGATGAGGCGGTGAGCGACGTTGTCAGCGAGCAGGGAATGTTCGGCTTCAGCATGAGCGACGGCAGACCCTCGGGCGGTGGTATGCCGTCAGGCGGAGGACCCACCGGCGGCGGAGGACCTAACGGTGGCTGATATGGATAACGCCGAAATACGCCCTCTCATAGACATGAAGGGCATAATCAAAAGATATTACATCGGAAAGCCGAACGAGCTGGAAATACTCCACGGCATAGACCTGCGTGTTTACGACGGCGAGTTTATCTCGATAGTCGGCGAAAGCGGAAGCGGCAAGTCCACGCTCATGAACATAATCGGCGTGCTCGACAAGCCGACCGAGGGACAATATCTGCTCGACGGTCTGGATATACAATCGGTCAAGGACAGCAAGCTGAGCGAGATACGAAACAAAAGCATCGGCTTCGTCTTTCAGACCTTTAATCTCATCGGCAGAATGAGTGCGCAAAAAAACGTAGAGCTGCCGCTGATGTATGCGGGAGTGTCCGCGTCCAAGCGCTCAAAGCGCGCCGCGCAGCTGCTTGAGCTGGTCGGAATGGCGGATCGCGCAAAGCACCAGCCCAACGAGCTTTCCGGC
>CAYXRE010000022.1:0-6580 GCA_964466125.1 uncultured Oscillospiraceae bacterium | reverse complement strand
GATAGCGCGGGCGCTCGCGAACGACCCGGCGATTATACTCGCGGATGAGCCGACCGGCGCGCTGGATTCCGAAACCAGCCGTACCGTAATGGACATATTCCATGATTTGCACGACAATCACGGCAAGACGATTGTGCTCATCACACACAACCGCGCGCTTGCCGAGGAAACGCCGCGCATACTCACCATAAAGGACGGACGAATCACCGGCGAGACGAAGGGAAGTGGCAACGTTGGCGCTTTGGGATAATATAGTGCTGGCGGTGACCAGCCTTCGCTCGCGCAAAATGCGCGCGCTGCTGACGATGCTCGGTATAATTATCGGCATCGGCTCTGTTATAGCGATTGTCACCGTCGGCGATTCGCTCACCGGTACGATAACCGACAGTATGCAGGGACTCGGTGCAAACAACATTACCGTATCTCTGACGCAAAAGTCAGACGACGACGAGAGCGAAAGCGACGGTTCTGTGCAGGGCTTTATGTTCGGGCGCTCAAGCCCGCAGGAAAGCGACCTGATAACCGACGAAATGCTCGCTGAATACGAGAACACTTTCGCAGGCTACATCGACGCCGTGACCATGACCGAAAGCTGCGGCAGCGCCACCGTGTCGCAGGAAGCAAACAGCTCGGACGTGACGATAAGCGGGGTAAACCTTTCTTATTGCGACGCGAACGATATAGAGCTGAAAACCGGCAGATGGCTCAAGCAGCCGGACATCGACTCAAAAAAGAAGGTCTGCGTAGTCGCCGATACCTTTGTCGAGGATGTGTTCGGCACTAATGTCGATGTAATCGGAAAGACCATATCGCTGCCGATAAACAACACGCCCTTTGATTTTTACATCGTCGGAGTATATAAGACGGAGGAGAGCGCGTTTTCCTTTTCCGACGCGACGACGCTGTATGTACCCATTTCGACCGCAAAGCAGCTCATCGGCGCGGCGGACGGATATTCGAGCTTTACGGTGATGACTGTGCCCGGCATAGACGGAACCGAGTTCAAAACCGCGACGCAAAACTTCTTTTCGAGCTTTTATACGCGCAACAAATCCTACACTGTGCAGGCAACGAGCATGGAGGCGATGCTCGAAACGGTGACCGAGATGCTCGACACGGTAAAACTCGCGATAGCTGCCATAGCCGCCATAAGCCTTGTCGTCGGCGGCATAGGCGTTATGAACATCATGCTCGTGTCGATTACCGAGCGAACACGGGAGATTGGAACGCGCAAGGCGCTCGGAGCGCCCAACAGCGCGATACGAATGCAGTTCATCGTCGAGTCGATGATTATCTGCATAATCGGCGGTATCATAGGCATTGTGCTGGGCATACTGCTCGGCACGGCGGCGTCGGGACTGCTCGGCTATCCGGCACAGCCGTCGGTTATGTGGATTTTGATTGCCGTTGCGTTTTCCATGATAATCGGCGTGTTTTTCGGCTTTTATCCCGCCAACAAAGCGGCGAAGATGGACCCCATTGACGCGCTAAGATACGAATGACGTTTCCTCCTCATTTGACATAAAAACGCACGCGCGCGGTCAAAAACCGCGCGCGTGCGTTTTGCTGACGTTTTGTTTGTAAAATACTCCACAAAACGGTAATGTTATGCTATAATCGACGATAGTTGAGGAGAAAGGGGTACTATGATGATTCCCGAAGTCTTTTTCGGTATCAATTATCGTGTGCAATTTGCGGCAATCTGTTTTTACATCGTTATCCTCGCAAGCTACGTCACGCGCAAAAAGCTTCCCATGCGCTCGACAAGATGCTTTTCGGGAATGCTTACGGTCGTCGGAATCAATCTGATATGCGACGTCGCGACGGTATATACGATAACGCACATAAACTACGTTCCGTCGTGGATTAACCGTCTGGTTCATCAGATGTTTCTTGCAACGCTCGACCTGACGGTGTTTTTCCTGCTGCTTTACATCAAGGCGATTGCGAAAAACCAAACCAAGCTCTCTCCGCTCGGACGGGTGGTGGGTTATGTACCCATAACCGTCGCGCTGCTGTATACGGTTTTCGGTGAGCTGAATTACTTTGTGGAGGGCAACAAGGTTTACTCCTACGGTCCCATGGCGGACGCGCTCAAGGTAATCCTTGTGTTCTATATTGTCGCCATAGCGGTCGATACCTTCCGCTATCGCCATTTGCTCAAGCGAAGAACGATTTTGTCGATATACTCGGCATTGGCTATTTGGATAATTCTGTCCTCGCTGCAAATCATTCGCAAGGACCTGCTCATTACAAGCGTCACTTCGACGATTATGCTGCTTTTCATCTATCTTGCCTTTGAAAACCCGACCGAGAATCTGGACGCCAGCACGGGAATGTTCAACCAAAAGGCGTTCGAGGCGATGTGCACCGAAAACATCACCAAGCATAATCAGTTCTACTTGATATATATAAAAATCATGGACTACAACCTGATTGGCAACCAATACGGTCACGCCATGGTATGTGAGCTGCTGACAAATGTCGGCGAGTGGCTGTCCTCCACGAGCGACGGGCGCGTTTTCCGCACCAGCAACAGCTGCATTGCGATTATCTCCCGTCTGGGCAAGGATAAAACGGACGCGCTTATACAAAAGATTGACAAACGTTTTTTTGAGCCGTGGGAGTTCGGCGGCAGTAAAATACACCTGAATGTCGATGCGGACGTCATGGACGTTCCGGGCCGTGGGCTTTCGCTCGACGAGCTGTTCGAGATGCTTCGCTATCTTAGCGACAACGAGCACCGTGCCGACACGAAAACCCATGTTCGGTATGTGGACGAGCGGCTTATCGCGCTCAAGGACCGCCATGTCACAATACTCAAAATACTCAAGGACGCGATAGCCAACGACGGCTTTGAAGTGTTTTATCAGCCCATATTTTCTGTCTCGCACGGAATGTTTATATCCGCCGAGGCGCTCGTTCGTCTCAAGGACAAAACGACAATCGGCTTCATTCCTCCCGATGAGTTTATCCCGATAGCAGAGAAAAACGGGCTTATCATGGAAGTCAGTGCCTGCGTCTTTACAAGCGTATGCAAATTTATCAACGAACACCGACCGGATAAATTCGGAGTAAAGTATATTGAGTTCAACATATCCGGCATAGAGGGCGTGGACGCGCAGCTGCCCGCACAGCTGGGCGCAATCATGGAACAGTACGGAGTTGCGCCCAACTTCATAAACATTGAAATAACCGAAACGGCAGTGGTCGAATCCGGCGAACGTCTCATGGAGAATATGCAAAAGCTCAAAGAGATGGGCTGCAGCTTCTCGATGGATGACTTCGGCACTGGATATTCCAATTTGGCAACGCTTACCTCGATACCCTATGACCTCATGAAAATCGACAAGAGCCTCATCTGGCCGTGCTTCGAGAAAAACGGCGACAAGTCGAAGCTCATGCTCACCGAGGTCGTGCGCATGATATGCGGCATGGGCGGGCAGATTGTTGCCGAGGGGGTCGAGACCAAGGAGATGGTCGAAATGCTCACGGAGATGGGCGTCGAGTATTTACAGGGCTACTATTTCTCGCGTCCCGTCCCGCACGCGGATTTTCTTGCATACATACAGGACAAAAACGTCTGCAGCGCAGTGACCGCAGAGTAAAGAAAAGGCATCCGACAGGATGCCTTTTCCAATGCCGTCTGAAGAAGCTGCCTGTGCCGACAGCTTGCGCGTCCTTTTCATGACCATGCAGAGCATCAAACGCGAAAAGCACAAAGCAAGCGAAGGCGTTGCGAGGGCGTTCACAACCGAGCAGCCGCAGCGCAGGGACTGCTTTTCGCGTAAAGGAGGCGCAGCGGAGCGAATGAAAAGACACCGCGGTTTAGGCGGTGTCTTTGAATGGGCGCAGGTTGCGCCGACAGGTGATAGCCCTCGCCCGACCGCGCTTGCCCTTTTCATGACCATGCAGAGCATCAAACGCGAAAAGCACAAAGCAAGCGAAGGCGTTGCGAGGGCGTTCACAACCGAGCAGCCGCAGCGCAGGGACTGCTTTTCGCGTAAAGGAGGCGCAGCGGAGCGAATGAAAAGACACCGCGGTTTAGGCGGTGTCTTTGAATGGGCGCAGGTTGCGCCGACGTGGAGCTGGTGGCCGGATTCGAACCGGCGACCTGCTGATTACGAATCAGCTGCTCTACCGACTGAGCCACACCAGCAAAAAACGAATGCTTAAATATAATAATTGCTTTTGTGCATTTAGTCAAGTGGAGAAAAGCAATTTGACGAAATTCGCCGCCGACTGCATCGCCTCAAAAGCAACTGCCGATTATCGACGAATCCTCGGCTTTTGCAGAACAAAAAAGGCGATAAATTATGCTTAACTTAGGCGTACAACTATGCTATAATATTACGAAATAGTTTATTCGGAGGAACTGCATCGGTGAGAGGTACAATCGCTAAGGAAAGCATAGGTCGCGTGTTCAAGCGCTCACGCTGGCTTTTGCTTGTGCTGAGCGCGCTGCTCGGCGTTTTTGTGCTTTCCTCGTCGCTCATGCAGCTTTCCAACCAGAACAAGCGCACCATTCACACCGGCGTCGCCGCCGCAAAGCTGAATCTTACCCCGATTGCCGCCCCCGCGCAGCAGGAGGTCAGCGGCACGGTGCTGACCGAGACCACCCGCGTCGAAACGAGCTACTTTGACGACGCGCTGTTCGCGGGCGATTCGCTGACCGACGGGATTCGAATATACGATGTGTTTGCAGGCTTCAAAACGGTGACAAAGGTCGGAATCAGTCCGCAGACCGCAACGACCACCCCCTTTTACGAGACGGAGGACGGTCGGGAGCTTACCATGGTCGAGGCAATCGAATATTTGCAGCCGAAAAAGCTGTATGTCATGCTCGGCACCAACGGGCTCAACTGGGCGAGCATTGAGTCGCTGATTTCCGGCTACGACGAATTTCTCGACGCCGTGCAGACGCGTATGCCCAATCTCGATATCATCATCGAATCCATTCCTCCCACAACGCTTGAGACTGCGACCGAGCGTCCGAGCTACACCAAAGAGAACGTGGACGCCTACAACGCCGCACTGCTTGAGCTTGCGATGAAACGCGGGCTTTATTTCCTCGACGTGCACGCCGCAGTGGTAGGAAGCGACGGCTATCTTCCCGAGGACATCGCCGCGCCGGACGGCATACATTTCCAGATTTCCGGCTATTCAATATGGAAGGATTACCTGCACACCCACACGATACAGGGCAACGCCGCGTTTTCCTTTGCCGACGACGGCTCAATCGTCTACACCAAAAACAATTGAACGGGTATGGAATAATGGATGTTGTTTTATTCATAATCATTGCCTTGTCTGCGCTGTGCGTGCCGCTTTGGCTCGTGCTCAATTTCAAAAAGCGCAAAGAGGAAGCGCAGCAGCAGAACGCGCAGCAGTCCGACGATATAAACAGCGACATATACACAAAATGACGCTTGCGGTTTTGCCGCCGCTTTAGTATAATGACCTGCGGATGCCGCAGCTTGACGTGTTTCGGCGAGGGCATCCCTTATGAGTGAGCGCCTCGAATAATGGCGCCGCTTTTTTGGCCTTCGGTATTCCGAAGGCCGTTTTAATTACTATATCGAATTGAGTCATGCACAAAGCTGCCCAAGGCGGGCAGGCAGACAGATGTTGTGAAAACTGCATAGATTTGTGGTAAAATCGTATGAAGGATTATTACACCACACGAACTTTAACGCTTTACTTGACTACTATACTAAAGCGAGCTATAATTACCACATTACACAACAGGGGGCAGCGAGATTGGACAGCGTGACGCGAAATCTGGAAAAGGAAGAGCTCATTCCGCTCGAGCTGCGGGCGCTTTACGAAAGGCGTGGCTACAAAAAATATACCATGGGGCGCTTTGAGCCCTACGACATCTACACGCAAAACCGCAACTTTCTGCAAAATGAGGGGATAATCACCTTTACTGACGCTCGCGGCAGACTTATGGCGCTCAAGCCGGACGTTACCATGAGCATCGTCAAGAACTCCTCGTGCCGCGGCGAAAGCGAAAAATACTATTACTGCGAAAACGTCTTTCGCGTCGATGCCTCGCGCGAGTGCAAGGAGATTCGTCAGATGGGGTTGGAGTACATCGGCGGACAGGGTATTTACTGCGAAGCAGAGGTGCTTTCTCTTGCGCTGGAAAGCCTTGCGGCAATAAGCGGGGAATACGTGCTGGACATCAGCCACATGGGTTTCGTACAGCACGTTCTTTCGAACTGCGGGCTGCGTGATGAATGTGTAGGAGAAGCTATGGCGGCGCTCGAGCAGAAAAGCCCGCATCTGCTTGAAAAGGTCGCTCGCGGCGCGGGCTTGAGCGAGCAAAAGCTCGGCGTTCTTTTGGAGCTTGCGGCGTTGTCCGGCGACTTTGCAAAGACGCTTGAGCGCGCAAAGGGCATAGCGTGCGACGGCGAAAGCGAGGACGCGCTTCGAGAACTGGAGGTGCTGTACTCAACTCTCGGCGTGCTCGGCAGCACCGAGCATGTGCGGCTGGACTTCTCGCTTATGAACGACATCGGCTACTATAACGGCATCATCTTTCGCGGCTACATCTCGGGTGTGCCCAAGGCGGTGC
>CAYXRE010000021.1:7305-17386 GCA_964466125.1 uncultured Oscillospiraceae bacterium | reverse complement strand
CACCGACATAATCGCCAAGGACTGCGAGAAGCTCATCGCGTTTTACAAAAAGGCGCTTCACTGCACGAGCATCGGCGAGACGCGCGACCTTCGCGGCGAATGGCTAGAGAAAATGACCGGAGTGAAAAATGCGCACATCACAGGCGAGCATCTGCTGCTGCCGGGCTATGGCGAGGACCACCCGACGCTGGAGATTTTCAGCTATGACACGACCGATGTCACGCACGCGGGCGTTATCGATCGCGCGGGGCTCGGGCACATCGCGTTCGAGGTGGACGACGTGGACGCCGCGCTCGCGGACATTATATCCTGCGGCGGCAGTGCATACGGAGAGGTCGTCACCGCCCACTATGACGACGGACGCAGCGCAAAGTTTGTCTATGCCGCAGACCCCGAGGGCAACATAATCGAGCTTCAAAGCTGGTTTTGAGCAATCGTTGGACGAACGGTTCAACTTGTGCCGACACATGACGTGAATAACACAATGGAAAAAGTCCCTTTCCCCGCCGGCTGCGGGGAAAGGGACTTTTCTTAACTGTGCAAAAAACGGGCTACAGTGCGAGCGCGATATACAGCGCAAGGTCGCAGAAAACGTGGGTGAGAGCGTGGGCAATCATCGCGTATTGAATGCCGCGCTTGCGGTACAGCCGACCGAACACTACACCGAGCGCACCGTTGAGCAGCATACAGCGTATAAAGATGACGGCGTTTATCTCGCCGAAAAGCGTGAGTGTCGCAGGCAGATGACCGAGCGCGAACAGCACGCCCACGAGCAGGTTGGAAAGCACAAAAATCCAAACGGGTATGCTCTCACGCGGCTGCTTTCTCGCAAACACCTTCCAGAAAATCAGTACAAACAGCGACATAAGGAACCAGCGCATCATCAGTTCTTCGATTACGCCGCCGTAAAACGTCTCGCCGGCAAAATAGGCGAGCGAGAAGGGATAGGCGTCATAGTAATCGACGAGCGCGGGGATGAGCGGGCAAAACAGAAAACGGTCAAGCGCGAACAGCAGCAGGCCGCCGACGGCTCCGCAGACAACGCTGACAAGCGTGTCGCGCCGCGTGAAGCGAAAAGAGCGGACGAGTCCGATTCTATCCGCAAGGATATACCCGAAAAATCCGAAGATGACCGCATAGACGAGCGTTTGAATGACGGTGGACAGAATAACGGCGGACTCGGGTACGCTTTCTAGCGCCGCGTCGGCAAGCCCTGTTCCGATTGCGTACAGTCCCAGCGAAAAGCCGGCAATGAGTGCGAACGGCAGCATACAAAGCGTAAACTTAAAAGCCTTTTTCCAAGGCAGCGGCGTCTTGTTCATTATTCCGCCTCCGCAAAGGTCTCGACGCACCAGCCGGTGTGCCCGCATGCGGTACAGGTGAGCTTGCGCGTCTTGGTGGTGTGGTCTGCGAAAACGAACTGCCGCTTGGTCGGCTTGAATTTTGCGCCGCACTCGGGGCAGATGTACGCCGTCGCGCGGTAATACATCCTCACAAGCAATGCGCACGACAGCAGCACGAAGGGCATTATGACCACGAACGGCCACCAGATACCCTTGAAAATCCACAGCAGTATTCCGAACAGCTGCGCGATGTCGATGATGATTCCGAATGTCAGCAGCTTCTTTCTTGCCGCCTTGAGTTGTTGCTTTCCTTGCATAACAATATCTATGTCGCTTATTGAATTGACCGTCGTAAGCTCGCTGTCGCTTATGCTCTCGCGCACCTCGTTGATTGCCTTCTTGCGCTTTTGCAGCTCGGAAAGCTCCATGTCGAGCTGGCGCGACTGCTCGTCGAGCAGCAGCTTGAGCACCTTGCTAGGCGCTTCGCTTTCGAGTATGTCCTTGATGGAGTCCAGCGAGAGCCCGAAGGATTTGAGCAGACATATCAAACGCAGCCTTGAAAGGTCGGCGTCCGAGTACAGCCGTCGCCCGCCCTCGGAAAGCTCGGAGGGGTGCAGCAGCTCGCGAGCGTCGTAGAACTGCACAGTCCGAACTGTTATTTCGCACAGCTTTGCCATATCTCCGGTCGTGTATTGCGGCATGGATTTGCCTCCTTGGGGCTCATATTAGCGCATTACGCAGCGTCACAAGCAATACCTTACGCAGCGTCACATTTCAGATTAATTTGCAATTTTCAGCCCTTTTCAATATCCGCCGTCATGAACCCGACGGTGAACGGCAGGTGAGGGAAGCGTTTTGTTCCCGTGCTCACAAAGCCGTGCTTCTCATACCAAAGCCGAAGCCTCTCGTTATCTTGGATTATTCCGACGCAAAGCGCCGTGCAGCCGAGTTCGCGTGCGCGAGCTTTTGCATAGGCGACGAGCGCGGCTCCGATGCCGCGATGGCGGTGCTGCGGCGAGACGGCGAGCTTTTCCAGCTCGCACACGTCCTCGCTTTTTTTTACAAGTTGTATAAAGCCGACGGGGTTTTCTCCGACAAAGCACCCGTACATCGCTTCGCCCGCGTCAAAGTCCCGCTCAAGCCGCGACAGCGGCATGAACGCTCCGTTGGTCGGGCAGCTGTCCGCCGTCAGGGAAAACTCCTTTGCGACAGTGCCGAAAGCGTCATGAATGAGCGACAGCGCGGCGGAAAGCTCCGAGCGCATAATGCGCCTGATAGCCCCGTTTCGCAGTTCCCACCATACTCCTTCGCCGCCCTCCCGCCGCACAAATCCGCAGCGCTCGAGCACCCGCATGGACGCAAAGCCGTCTTCGTCCGTCTGTGCCGTGACCGCGCGCACCTCGGGCTGCGAAAGCGCCCACGCGCACAGCGCGGCGGCGCACTCGGTCATGTAGCCTTGGTGCTCAAAGTCCGCGCCCAGCCCATAGCCCAGCTCGACTTCGCCGTTCTCATCCGGTTTGTCATGAAAATCCGCAGAGCCTACGACGACGCGGTCGCTTTTGCGTATGAGAAGAAAAAAGCTGTGCCACACGGCGTTTTGCCTGTCGGCTTCGGTTGCCGCAAGCTGTCCGCGCACCACCTGCGCGAACGCGCCCTCAAGCGGCGTCGCACGATAGCGGCACTCAAGCTCCCGCTCGAGCATTTTGAGTTTGTCAAGCCACAGCCCGAGCTCCCGCGCGTCGAGCAGCCGCAGCTCCAGCCGTTCGGTCGTAATCGTCATTGCCCACACTCCGTGTCGCCGCTCGCAAGCTCGTCGAGGGTGTCGCCCGCAATGCGAAAGACTGTCCACTCGTCCATGCGCCGCGCGCCGAGTGAGAGGTAAAAGTCCACGCTCGGAGTGTTGGAGTCAAGGCACCACCACTCCAGCCGCCCGCAGCCGCGTTGCTTTGCGATGTGCGCAAGTCGGCAGAGTATCGCTTTTCCGATGCCGTGCGAGCGGTATTCCGGCAGCACGAACAAATCCTCCAGATAAATACCCGCGCGCCCGAGGAAGGTCGAAAAGTTGTGGAAGAACAGCGCAAAGCCGACTTCTTTGCCGTCTATCACAGCGAACAGCACCTCGGCGCTTTTCTTTGTGAACAGCCACTCGCGAAGCGTCGGCTCGTCCGCGACTACCTCGTCGAGCAGCCCCTCGTATTGCGCGAGCCGGCGGATAAAATCCAGTATGAGCGGGGTGTCGCTTTCTTGTGCAAAACGAAAGGTGAGAATGGTTTCCATAATATCTCCGTGAAAAGGTGAATTTGTCCTTAAAGTGCTTTTTGAATCAGCAGACCCGCGCAAAAGGACGAAGCGTTGAGCAGCGCCGAGAGCGTGAGTGCGCGGGCGCTTGAGAAGCCGCACAGCAGCCGATAGACGTATGCCTCGATTAAGAGCACGGCAAGCTCAAGAAGTATGAGCAGCGGGGTATAAACATAAGCCCCGAGCGCGAAAACGCCGAGGCTCAGCAGCACATTGAGCGCGGGATTGGTCAAAAGATTGCACAGCACGCTGTAATAAACGTATCGCCATCTGCGAAAAATAAGCAGTACCAACAGTCCCTCGACCGCGCTTGTGAGCGCGAGTGCGCGCGCGAGCGAAGCGAGATATTCGACCAAGCCGCTCATTTCACAAAGCGCCCCGTATCAGCGCCACAGCAAGAATAACGCACCGTTTACTGCTTGCCGTCTTGCGGTTCGTCGGCGGGAGCGGCGCTCGGAGCGGCAGGCTCGGCGGGAGCGGCGCCGAAGGCGGGGGCAGCCGCGTTGCTGCTCGCCATATACGCCTGTATTGCCTCCTGTTCCTTGCGCTTGTTCGCCGCGCGGGTAATGAGCACGATGGCGAGCGCGATAATTGCGATAATCACCAGCGCGACTATGCCCATCACGCCGAAGCCGATTATCAGCACAGGCGCTTCCGCGACGTCGAAAAGTGTGTTATTGAGCTTTTTGAACGGATTCTTTTTCATTTCTGCACCTCGTTTTGTTTTTGGCTGCAAGGAATACGAGCGCGGCGGAAAGCAGCGTGAGCACGAACAGCAGCGGAGCTTTCAGCTGCGCGGGAATACTGAAGAAAAAGTACGGCGCGGTGCCGCAAAGCAGCGCGAGCGTCGAAAGCCCGAATGCGAACCCCGGCGTGTCGGGCAGCGCGTCGCAGAGTATGCACAGAGTTATGGGCATGGTCATGTTGAACGCCGCGATTCCGATGAGTGAAAGCACTGCGGACGAGCGGGCAAAGCACAGCAGCGCCAGCGACGCGAGCAGCGAGAGTATCGCCGTCCTTCGCGCGCCGAAGCGGTCGGCGAGAAAGCCGCCCGCCGCTTTCCCGATGCAAGCCGCGCCGCCCGAGAGATAAACGAGCGCGGTCGTGGTTTTCCATTCGCTTGAAAACAGCCCTCCCGCAAACGCGCGCAGCAGCACGACGAGCGAGCCGAGCGCGACCAACACGCCGAATGCGAGCGGGGACGCCGCGCCGAACGGGCGAGCGGTCGAATCAGCGCTCTTTCGCGCGGTGAAAACCAGTGCGGCAACAGACGCCGCGCACAGCGCGAGCGGCAGCAGCACGCTTACCGCCTCGCTCTTGCCTGCCGCCGTACCGAACACCACGCCGAGCGCGCCGCTTGAGACGAACACGCCGCTTCGGCTCATTTTGCCGTTTGCGCGAGTCAGCGCGTCGATGCCGCCCGAAACGTGAAAGCACGCGTTGCCGAGCGCGCACAGCGCGAGTGCAAGCGTCGGAATCCCGCCGCACGGCAGCGAAACGAACACAAGCGCACAGCCGAGCACCCCGGTGTAAAGTCCGCCGTGTTTATCACACCACCAGCCGATGAACGGCTGAAGTCCGAACGCGGCGACGTTGTACGCAAGCAGCCCGAGCGCGGCGGTCTGCATATCGGCGCACGAGGGAACGAAATAGCGCATGAGTACGAAAAAGCAGGAAAAATCAACGCAGAAGTGCGCAAAGGTGTTTGCCGCAAGCGAGCAGCCCGCGCTCGATAGCGGTGTATGTACATTTACTGCGTCAGTCATCACAGAATTGAAGCGCAAAGGTGAAGGGGAACTCCTGCGCCGTTTTGTTGACAAAATCGACGTTGTAGCCGGTCGTGTCGTCAAACACAAAGCCGGTTTGCGGCTCGAGCCGCACATAGCACATATTCTCGTCGCCCTCGTTGTTGTGCGCAAAATACCACGGCGCAAAGACCTTTATGAGTTGGTCGCGAATGGCGGCGTTTTCCGGCTTGAGCGGGTGTCCGATGTCGTACGCCTTGCACTGGAAGTTATAGGGCTTTCTTGCGCATATCGAGACCTCGGGATTGCAGCGGATCTCTTTGACCTTGCGCGAGAGCGCGTAGGTCACGACGTAGAAATCCTTGCCGTCGAAGTAGGTGTCCACGACGCGCTGGGAGGGCACGTTGTCCTTAACGCTCGCTAGCGTGAACTGATAGTCCCGCGAAAAGAGGTCGTTCATCGCTTTCATTGCTTTCTCATAACTGTCCATGTCTATTCCCTTTCTGTGTTCGGGCGCGGCTTGCGCTTGCCCGTAAAATCCGTTGAAACGAGCTTGAGCACGCACACGCTCTGCGCCTGCTCGTCGGTAAATTCAATGTCAACGCCCGCTTGCCGCAGCATGATGAGCGACAGCGCCCGGCGCTTTTCGACGCTGTTTTCGACAAAGGACACCTTGCCGTTTCCGATAAGCGAGCTGTAATAATACCCGCTGTTGCAGGGCGTTTCCCGCGCAAAGACCGGCTCGCCTTCAAAGCACATCTCGAAGCAGACGTCGGGACGGCGGCTCAGGATATCCAGCTTTCGCCCCTGCTTTGCGCAGTGAAAGTAGAGCGCAAGGCTTTTGTTTTCGAGCTCGTAGCCGAAGGAAAGCGGCACAATGTAGGGCGACCCGTCAGCATCGCACATTGCGACGTGGCAGGTCCGGCACAGCTCGATTATCTCGCGTATGCCGTTTATATCGGTGACCTGACGGTCTGTTCTTCTCATGATGTTGTCCTCAAATCGCGTCGATTTTTCTTATTATACCATATACATTCTTTGTGCGAAACGGCAGATTTAATGCAATTCTAATCCCTGCGCTATTGCCCCAAACCGAACCGAAGGTTACAATCAACTAAGTCGATAAAGTGCGAAAGCGGGAGAATTATGCAAAAACACGAGATGTCGGAAAAGACAAGAAAGCTGCTTGCGGCGCTGTCCATAGTTGTGTTCGTGCTGTTTTGCGCGGCGGTGTTCTGGTTCGTCGGACGACCCATGGTGCGCTTTGCGTCCGAGCCGGAGCAGTTTCGGGAATGGATAGACGCGCGCGGGATTTGGGGCAGGGTGGCGTTCGTCGGCATGACGGTGCTGCAAATCGTCGTCGCCGTAATCCCCGGCGAGGCGCTGGAGCTGGGCGCGGGCTATGCGTTCGGCGCGATAGAGGGCACACTGCTGTGTCAGCTCGGCGTCGCGATAGGCACGGCGCTCGTTTTTTTGTTTGTTCGCTCGTTCGGGGTACGCGCGCTCGAGGTGTTCTTTTCGCTTGACAAGATAAACTCGATGAAGTTTCTGCGCGACACCGACAAGCTGTACGCGCTGTGCGCGGCGGTGTTCTTTATTCCCGGCACGCCCAAGGACCTGATAACCTACTTTCTGGGGCTGACGAAAATCAAGCTGCTGCCGCTGGTGCTCATATCCACCTTTGCGCGGCTGCCGTCCATTGTGACCTCCACCCTAGTCGGCAGCTCGATTGGCGACAAAAACTACACCGTCGCGATAATCGTTTTCATCGCGACGCTCGTCATAACCGCGGCAGGGCTGCTCATATACCGCCGCATTTCCCGCGGCACGCTCGGCGACAACGCCGCAGAGCAAAAGACGCAAAGCGCGGATGCGCTCAAAGAGCCGTCCGAGCGGCAGCGCGAGGCATAACGCGCGCAGCGAAAAAAACGATCACAAGCCCGCCGAACGACAGTGTTCTTGCTGCCGCTCGGCGGGCTCTTTGTTAAATAACTCGCGCGAAGTGTTGAAATCGCCATATGTAATAGGATAATATAGGATAGAAAGATTTGTATAATTCCCATGCGGCTCTGTGCTGCCTCGCCGTATGCCGACGATAAAGGAGAGCGTGAATGAAAAAGCGTTATATGGCACTGCTTGTGTGCGCGATAAGTCTGCTTTCGTGTCTTTCGCTTGCAAGCTGCAAGAGCGCGCCGCCGACTTCGGAGGACGCCGTCGTTGAGAAGCCGAAGGACAATTTTGCCGCAGGCGAGCTGGTGGGTATGTTCGACACCGAGCAGCAGGCGCTTGAGGCGGCAAAGCTGTACGACGTGAAGCTCAAGGACTTCAGCTACGGCACGGCTGTCTTTTCGACCGACAAGGACCTCGACGAGCTGCTTGCGCTCGGAAAAGAAAACGGCTGGCCAGAGCTTTCCAAGAATTACGTATATACAATAAATTGACCGACGCTAAAACCATTACATCGCTGCACGCATCATGGGGGAAATCAATGAGAAAGACAATGAATCGCCTGACTGCACTCGCGCTTGTTTTTGCACTGCTGTTTACGTCGCTTCCCGCGGCGTTCGCGCAGCAGCTCGAAGCACAAGAGCCGCAGACGTCACAGACTTCGCTTGCGCCCGAAACATCGGACGACACGGAGAACGAAACGCCGCAGACTCCCGAGAACACGACGGAAACGCCGTCGGAATCGGAAATACCGACGGAAACTCCGCATACTCCCGAGGACACGACGGAAACGCCGGAGAATCCCGAGCAGCCGGACGAAGCGTCGCAGCAGCCCGATGAGACCGACGGTACGCCCGACAGTGAAGAGCCGCAGCAGGAGACGCCCGAGGACGAAACCGCAAAGGACGAATCGGAAGCCTCCGACAAGCCCGAGTATGCGGGTATGCCGCAGGACTTTGCGCTGTCCGCACAGCAAGTCGAGGACAAAAAGCTCATCGCGGACAAGGGCATTCTGACTGAGCTTAGCATAAGCACCGCCGACGTCGATTATGTCTCCCGCGAGGTCGTTTTGATGACCGACAGCGAGGAATACGCGCTGCAGGTCGCTGCGGCGTACAACGGAACGCTTACGAGCTTCGAGCAGGGAATCGCGGTCATCAGCATCGCGGAAAACGACGACGTTATAAGCGTGGTAAGCGCTGCGGGCGACCTTACCAACCAGCTTCCCGCGGTCTATCCCAACTACATATACACGCTGCCCGACGACGAGCTTGACCTCACGAAGACTGTCGAGGAAGAAGAGAGCTCGATTTTCTCAAACAGCATACCCCAAAGGCAGGACTGGGAGTCCTATTACAACAGCCTTACCAACAAAGACCCGTATCTCAACCCCGCAAGCGCAGGCTATCAATGGCAGCATGAGATGCTCGGCTCCTATACGGCGTGGGGCGAGACGGTCGGCTCGACGAGAATTAGGGTCGCCGTGCTTGACACCGGCGTCCTTCCGACCCATGAGGATCTTTCCGCAAATCTTCTGACGAGCCTTTGCAAGGACTTCACCGGCAACGCAAACGGCTATACCGACGCAAACGGTCACGGAACCCACTGCTGCGGCACGGTCGCGGCGACGATAAACAACGGCAAGGGCGGGGCAGGCGTTGCGCCCGGCGTAAAGCTGATTGCCGTAAAAGTTCTCAGTGACGCGGGAAGCGGAACCGCCGCGAATATCAGCCGAGGCATCAATTATATCGCGCAGGGCAGATTAGCCGACGTCATCAGCATGAGTCTCGGCGGCGCGGGATATGACCCGACCAAGAACACCGCAATCAACAACGCAATCAACAAAGGCATAACCGTCGTCGTCTCCGCAGGAAACGACGGCTCAAGCGTGGCGAATTCGCCCGCGATATACGACGGCGTTATCACCGTCGGCTCGCTCAAGCGCGACGGCTACCGCTCCGAGTTCTCCACGTGGGGAGCGTGGGTGAGCGTCTGCGCCCCGGGCAGCGGCATTGTTTCGTGCGGCATTTCTTCAGACAGTTCGTATGTGTCAATGAGCGGCACCTCGATGGCGTGTCCGTGCGTCGCGGGAGCGGTTGCGCTGTTTTTGAGCGCGAGAGCGATTAACTACGCATCGCCGTGCGACCTCAGCTGCGACGGACAGCTGAACGCCAAGGACGTCGCGCTCATCAAGTCCGCGCTCGTCAAAGCGGGCAGGACCAGCCGCTCAAGCGGAATCGGCAAACAGGTGGATGCGGCGGCGCTTGTCAATCCGTTGGTCACCGCGCCGAGCTCGATGTCCATAATAAGCGGCAGCTATATATGCGACCAAAAGTACGTCATAAATTCCGCGCTTGCCACGGCGTATATAGACGGCAACAACGACTGTATTGTCTATACGACCGACGGCAAGAGCCCCAGCGCGACCTACGGGTCGGTCTATGACCCCGTGACCGGCATCAGTCTTGCAGCGCTGGCGAACGGACGGCGGACGATTAAGGCGGCTGCAATCAACGGCTGCGGCAAGCTCAGCGCCGTAAAGAGCTGGACGATAAACGTCAAAAACGGCGTGAACGCGGTAAGCTCTGTTTCAATATCGGGCGGCGCGCCGAACATTGCTGTCGGCAAAAGCGCAAAGTTCACCGCGTCGGTCGCGCCGAGCAACGCCACCATCAAGGACATCGACTGGTGTGTTTCCACCTCGTCGGCAAGCGTTTTGATAAGCGTGGTCGATCTGCCGCTGCAGAT
>CAYXRE010000021.1:0-7295 GCA_964466125.1 uncultured Oscillospiraceae bacterium | reverse complement strand
GTCGGCAAGCCCTTATTCGACGACCTCTTATGCAAGCGTCACGACGACGGGAACGGTGAGCGTCAACAAGAACGCTCCCGCAAACGCAGTGTTTTATGTCTACGCTGTCTCCCGCTCCGACCCGAGCAAGTACGCAAAGACCGCAATCAGTGTTCGCGTGCCCGTAGCATCCATGACGGCGGGCGCCGGCACCTTGAACGTCACCCGCACTTCGAGCGACGTTGATTTCTGGCTTGGCTCATCGAGCGCCCACACCGACATAAAGCTGTTCGATACGGCGAAAAACGAGCTTGACAAGAGCAACTACACGCTGAGCATAACCTCCTCCAACACCAAGGTCGTCAGCGTTGACGCGCAAACGGGCAAGCTCACTGCGCTCACGCCCGGCAGCGCCGTAATAACCGTCAAATCCCTTGACGGCTCGAACAAGAGCGCCAAGCGCACGATCAAGGTCGTTCAGGGCATGACGTCCGCTTCAATTGACAGCGGCGCTGCGGTATGCGGCAAGACGGTGCAGCTCGCCGCCACCGTCAGCCCAGCGAACACAAGCAACAAAAAGCTCGTCTGGTCGATTATCGGCGACGCGGGCGGCTGTACGATTACCTCGTCGGGAAGACTCACCGTGCCCAAGAATCCGACCGCAAGCGCTGTCACCGTTGCGGTGACGGCGACGGACGGGAGCGGCACGAGCAACAGCCGCACGGTCATCTTCACCAAGCCGATTACATCCATTCGCTTCGCACAGACCAAATACACCCTTTGCACGGGCGAGGACATCGGAACGCTTTCCAACTCCATGACCTTTGATTCAAGCAATGTTGCGCTCGTCAGCGATACCGAGTCAGACTCGCGCAGCTCGCTTGTTTACAGCAGCTCAAACACAAAGGTGGCGAGCGTTGACGCGCACACCGGCGTTGTTACCGCGCTCACTCCGGGCAGCGCAAGAATAACCGTCAAATCGCTCGACGGCTCGGGCAAGAGCGCTTCGTGCACGCTCACAGTCATAAATCCCGTCCGAACGCTCACGCTTTCGAGCGGGGTCTATCGTCTTGCAAAGGGCGGCAGCACCCAGATAAATGCGGCGGTGAACGCCTTTGCAACCAACAAGAAATTCACATGGACGGTCAGCCCTTCGGACGGCGGCGTGAGTATCAGCAGCACCGGCAAGCTGAGCGCCAAAACGACCGCGACGGAAGCGGCCTACACCGTCCGAGCCGACGCAAAGGACGGCAGCGGCGTTTATAAAACGATAACGGTCACAGTTGCGAGCGGACTGATAAAGTCGCTTGCGGCAAAGCCTTCGACCCAAACCATCTTCACAAGCGACTCCGCAGCGGAAGCGGTGAAGAATTACGTATTTTACCCTGTTAAGACCGGCGCTTCCGCGAATAATTATTACTATTTCACCTCCTCCAATCCCGCGGTCGCTTACGTCAACGCGTCCGGCGCCGTGTCGTCATGCAACGTCTTTTCCGGCGCGACTCCCGGGCGTGCGGTGATAACCGCAAAGGCTGCGGACGGCTCCAACAAGAGCTGCAAGCTCACGGTGGTCGTCAAGCGCTCGGCGCTCACGGTAACAGTGAACGGACCGGACCAGATAGCCAAGGGTAAATCGCAGACCTACAAGGCGAGCATTTCCCCTGCCAACGCGACCGATAAATCGGTAACCTGGTGGGTGGTCGATTCGTCCAACAACCCTGTCACGGGAGCGAGTATTTCCAGCTCCGGCGTGCTTCGGGTGACCTCGGCCTGCACGCTGTCAACAGTTTACGTTACGGCGGTGTGCAAGGACGGCTGCGGCGTATTCGGTCAAAAAGCCGTCAGTGTCACAAGCAACAACATCACCTCGCTGCGCTTCACGAGCTCGGATTACAAGGCGGTTAAAAACGCGCAGGGCTATGTGACCGCCGTTAACCTGTTCACAGTCAACCTTGATAACAGCACATACGGCAGCTCGAACAACGAGACTGCCGCCGCCGTCGCCGCGTCCTTTGTCGGCGGCGACACCGACGCGGTTTCGTGGAGCTCGTCCAATCCCAAGGCGGTCGTCGTCTCGAGCAGCGGCAAAAACGCCACCGTTACCTCGGTCGGCACGGGCAGCGCGACAATCACCTGTACCACGCTCGACGGCTCAAACAAGCGCGCGAGCTTTAAGGTCAACGTGACGGTTCCCGCGGCGGGCGTAAGCGTCGGCAGCAAGCGCGGCGCAGGCGCAGACGACCCGTGGCTCGCCTTCGGCAAGTCGCTGCAGCTGTACGCGACTCCCAACAGCACCTACGGCAAGGTCTCCAACACCAAGGTGCAGTGGACAATGGAGGTGTACAAAAGAACCGATAAATACAACGAAACGACCGGAGCCCACGTTTCAACTACCTACTCGCCCATAAACGACTATGACGTGTGGGACGCAACGATAAGGAACACCAAACTGTCCTCAAGCGGACTTGTCTCGGTCAAAAACAACGACGAGATATACGAAGCGTGGTATTACACGGCAGACAGCGAAACGTCGGGAGGGTATGATTATTATTACGACCTTGTGCTGAAAATCACTGCTTCTTCGCTTGACGGTAGTGCTAGCAAAGGAAGCTGCTATGTTGCGCTGTGTCCCGCAACGACGGGTCTGAAGCTTTACGGGAACAACTCCTTCCGCCTTTCGGACGGGGGAATGTATCTGGGAATCAACGGAAACAGCTGGGCGGGCGATTACCTCATTACGTCCTCAAACCCCAAAATCGCCAACGCGACCATAGCTTACACAAATTACGGTCCCAAGGTGGCGGTCACAGCGACCGGATACGGCAAAAAGGGCACGGTGACCATTAAGATTACCGCGCTCGACAACGGAGCTACTGCCAGCAAGAGCGTTCGCATAGTCTAAGCGCACGATTAAATGAAGCCGCCCGAAGCGATTCGGGCGGCTGAACCGTATGCGAAGCTATAATGAATGTATTACGTCTCAACGGAGGTCTGCTTTGCAAAACCTGACGACCGAGCGTCTGCTGCTGCGCGAATGGCGCGAGAGCGACGCAGACGATTTGTTTGAATACGCAAGCCGCAGCGACGTTGCCGATGCGGCGGGCTGGCGGGTGCACCGCGACATCGACCAGTCGCGCCGCGCAATAAAGAACGTTCTTGCGCCCAGCTGCCTTGCCGTCGAGCTTCGAGAACAAGGTCATCGGCAACATCGGCGCATACAGGACGTCGCTTTGCCGCGAGCTTCGCAGTCTCTATTCTCTCGAGGCGGGGTATTCCTTCAACCCCGACTATTGGGGCAACGGCTACGCGGGCGAGGCGCTTTCCGCCGTGCTGCGCGAGGTGTTTTCTTCGCGTCTTGCGCAGCTGGTCTGGTGCGGCTATTTTGCCGGCAACGAGCGCAGCCGCCGATTGCTTGAGCGCTTTTGTTTTACCGAGTGCTTCACGCGCACCGAGACGCTTGAAAAGCTCGGCGGGCGCACCGTCGAGGAGGTTTTCTGCATTTTGACCGACGACGTGTTCAACGAAAAATTCGCTCGAAGTTAAGCTCTCCCGCCGAAGCCTGCGCTTCGACGATTCGCCAACTGATTTCATTCACATCAACAGCACAGCCCGACGCACAGCAAAAAAGCACACCGTAAAGGTGTGCTTTTATCGTTATGCAAATTCGTGCAGACAAGGCTAATCGGCGGAGACATTCGCGCTCGGCTTGGCTGCGTCCGATTTCTTTTTTATGACCCCGCGCAGAGCGTTCAGCCCGAACGCGAGCAGCACCAGCACCGCGTAGATAACGATACCCGTTACAATCGCAAGCGGCACGCTCATGACCTTTGTGTCCACAAGACCGTAGATGAATTCGCCGGTGAAGCGGCTTCGTATGTAGTCGAACAACAAATAACACAGCATCATAATCGGCGCGGTGAGCACCTCGACGAGGCTGCCTTTGCCGTTCGAGTGAAAGAACAAGTAGCAAAGCACGAACGCGAGCGGTGTGACGGCGTGCAGGAAAAAGAAAGGACCGTTAAAGTTGAAGTTGCCGTACAGTCCCAAAAGACTTCCGGCGCAGATGAAAAACACTGTCAGTATGCTAAGCGAGACGTTCATGAACAGCACATCGGAGATTTTGCCCTTGCCATGAAAGCCGTGCATGGCGTCAAGTATCAGCAGTATGCCGCCCGCAGTGTTGGAAATGCAGGTCATCTCGTATATGTATTCGGGCGAGGGGGAGTACCCCGCGACCACGCACGCGAGCATAAAGAATCCGACGAGCATTTTTATAACATTTTTAATCATTATCTTCACCTGCCTGACAACAACATGCTTATCTGACTATATTATACAGCAGTTACAAAAAAATACAACAGTATGCGCCCTACCGCTTCCAGGGTCTTGCCTTGCCAAGCCAATCTCTTTCGACCCAGTACTCTTTTTCGACAGGGGAGGAGTCCCAACCGGCGGCGTGCATTTTGCCCATGATACCGAAAATGGCCCGCGTCTTGATACCCACGCGCGGGGGCTTTGCGCAGTCGATTTTTGCGGCTATGCGTTTTATGTCTTTTTGGATTTTTTCTTTCTTTTGAGGTTTCACCATGCCCCAGTTCATCGCCGCGACGGGCGTGCCGTAGGTTTTGATAAACGGAACGCCCCAGTAAAACAGCGAGTCCTTGACCGGCTGGATTGCTTTTTTACACGAAGCGCCCGCCGACGCGGAGAAAACGACGGCGCGCTTGGAGAACATCCATTCCTTCGGGCGGTGGACCATCCAGCAGTCAAACAGCATATCGAGCAGCGATTTCATCGCGGCAGAGGGCGCAAGGCAGTAATTCGGCGTGGTGAAAATGAACAAATCCGCCTGCTCCATTGAGTCAAGAATGACTTTCTTCTCGTTCCAGAACGGGCATTTCGTCTCGTCCTCGATGCAGGAATAGCACCCGAGGCAAAAGTGATTAAGGTCGCGCGGCAAAAAGAACTCGGTTATGTCCTTTTCCTGTGCCAGAGTGTCCGCGAGCAGCCGCCCCATGTGGTAGGTGCTCCCCTTGTGATTTTGCCCGTTAATCAATACGATTTTCATAGCAGTTTTCTTTCTTATGTGTTTTTGAAGCGGCGCCGCCGAGGCTCTTGACCGAGTGCTGCAAAGCGATTCCGCCGGACGTTGAGCGCATTAAATATACCACATTCGCCCCGAAACTTCCATTTTGTCGGTTCGTATCTGATACTGAATAAAATAATACAATAAAGGTTAATAGTGTAGATTCATTGTGCATTGTGGTATAATATTCATTAAATAGTGATTTTCGGTAAGGCACAATTTTTATATGTCGGCGAATTGCGGCGAAGTCGATGAGCGAGATATAACGCTTCACATAATTTAGGAGGACTAACGATGAGAAAACGGATTTTGGCGGTGCTGATTGCGGTGGCTGTCGTCTGTTTGCTGTCCACTGCGGCGTTTGCGGCGGACAGCGGCGTTGATATTGCGGGAACCAACCTGGAAACCGACACATACTACAAATTTGCCGCCGACGGCACTATGTCATCAGGCAGTGCCGCCGATTACAACGCATATCATCACGGCGGAGTATTATATCTCAATAATCTTACGTTAACCAACTATACCGCCGAGTGCATTTTTGCGGACAGCGCGCTGACGCTCGAACTTATCGGCGCAAGCTCGGTATCCTCAAACGATTTCAATGCCGTGGAAGTCACGGGTAATCTGACAGTTCAGGGTACGGGGTCGCTTTCGGCGACAGCCAACTGTATCCTGGATGTAGGTCCTCCCGTCATCGGCGTTTCGGTGGGCGGAGATCTTGCCGTGATAAGCGGTTCTCTTTCGGGCACCGGCGGCGCGAATACGCACGGTTCTTACGGAGTGAAGGCAACAAATAACATAAGCGTCTCGGGTACGGCTTCTCTTTCGGGCGTCGGCGGTAATGCAACAGGCGCGAACAACGCAGAAAGCTTCGGAGTGCATGCCGGCTCCCTCACGCTCACGGGCGGCTCGCTCAACGGCACAAGCGGCGAGGCTGCCAGCACAAGCTGCGGTGTTTATTCCGACGGCGCAACCAACGTCACCGGCGGCGAGCTAAAGGGCATCGGCAAAGAATCGACTCAGGGCAACAGCTTCGGCGTAGGTTCCTATGGCGCACTTGTCGTCAGCGGCGGCTTGCTTGAGGGCACGGCAGGCAGCACTGTCGGCAGTTCGTCAGACGCAAGCACCAGCAGCGGCGTGTATACCTTTAATACTATCACTGTCTCCGGCTCGGGAACGCTCAAGGGCACAGGCGGCAATCTCACAGACGGAAACGGCAAGAGTTTCGGCGTATATTCCGCAGGCACGACCGAGGTTTCGGGCGGCTCGCTCATCGGTATCGGCGGAACAATTAATCGTGCCAATACCAATCTAGGCAACGAAAGCTGCGGCGTACAATCTGTCGGCGCACTGACCGTCTTTGGCACCGGCACACTCAACGGCACCGGCAGAAGTGTTACAATCCGAAGCATATACACCGGCTCGTGCTACGGTGTTCATTCCGGCGCTTCGATAACCGTCCGCGATTCAGGCGTGCTCAACGGTATCGGCGATACGGTGGGCGGAACCAACTCAAACAGCTACGGTGTGTATTCACTGATGTCTTCTAATATATCCGGCGGCAAACTCGAAGGAACGGGCGGCGCGGCTTGCGGTGCGAACGGCAAAAGCTACGGTATTTTTGTGAAAACCGATTTTACCGCCACAGGCGGGGAAGTCAACGCCAAGAGCGGCATCGCAAATGTCAGCGGCGGCATCAGCTGCGGTGTTTTCACGGATACCGGAATTATATCGGCAAGCGGCGGCGCGAAGGTGTACGGCACCGGCAAATCGGCAAACGTTGGCGGAGGCGACAGCTTCGGCATTATGAGCAGCAGCGATATAGCGCTCACGGGCATCGGTACGCTGCTGAGCGGCACGGCTGGCGCGGCGGACACAGTGGGCGGCGAGAGCTGCGGCGTTCATACGGGCAGCTCGAACAATATCGAGGTCTCCGACGGTTCGCTTGTCGGAAAGAGCGGAACGGGAGAAAACTGCTTCGGAGTTTTCGCAACAAGCGCAATCACGGTTTCGGGCGGTTCGCTTAGGCAATGACGAAGCGACTGCTTTACGCGAAAAAGGCAGAGCAGCGGCGTGAGCGCGAGACGCCGCAAAAGAGTAAAATAAAAGCGGCGTCGCAAGCGATACAAAGCTTGCGACGTGTCTTTGCCTTTACATGACCATGCAAAGCATAAACGCGAAAAGCACAAAGCCGCCATTGCCGTGAAAGCCGCGCTTGCAAGGCTTT
>CAYXRE010000020.1:0-17658 GCA_964466125.1 uncultured Oscillospiraceae bacterium | reverse complement strand
GGCTGTATGCGCCGTCTCCAGCTATCATAAAGCTGATTTCCTTATAGCCGCCAAGCTCGGTCTCGTTGGCGTTTAGTATCTCGCTTTTCCAGCGCCGCGTCTCACCGTACATCGAATACATACGGTAAAGCGCCGCGGCAAACAGCGCCGCTTCGTCGCCGCCGGCGCCTCCGCGTATCTCAACGATGACGTTTTTGTCGTCGTTCTCCTTCAGCTCTCGGTCGCCGCCCGGCTCGTCGAGTATCGCTTTTGCCTCGTCGTTGGAGTCCTTGGCGCGGCGGTACTCACGGAACTTGTCCACAATCGGCGTGAGCGTCTTGTATTCCTTCATGAGCGCGCGGTACAGCTCGTTGTCCGCGACCGTTTCCGCCTGTGCCAGCTTTTCGTTTATCTCCTCGAAGCGCGCTTCTACGGCGCGTAGTTTATCCAGCATCAGTTTCCGTCACTTTCGTTTCTCGTTATCTTTTTAATGTTTTTCTCGATTTTCGCGCGCGGCACCATGACCTCGTGAGAGCAGCCGCGGCAGCGAATGCGAAAATCCATGCCGACGCGAAGCACGTCGAATTCGCGGCTTCCGCACGGGTGAGGTTTTTTTACGGTAATTATGTCTCCGACTTGAACGTCCATAATTTCACCCTTTACATTGAAATGCCTAAATATTGTACCACATTTCCATACGCTTTGCACTCCGAATTCTTGCAAGCGGACTTCAAGCATATATTTAACTAAAATCCACCGCGAACGGAGCGCATATTCATGGACACTTTCCCCTTTGAAGGCAGTCTTATCTCAAGCAAGGAAAACCGCGCGTATCTTTCGAGCGTGCGCGGCATTGAGACGGCGTGCGAGCGCCGAGCGGTAATTGAGCAATACGCGTCGATGTTCGATACGCAAAAACGGCTTTGCGTCAATCTCGCGGGTATGAGAGGTTATATCCCGTTTGAGGAATGCGGCGTCGGATTCGGACGGCAGCTGCGCGATATATCCGTTATCTCCCGCGTCGGCAAGCCGGTGTGCTTTGTCATAGAAGAAATATGCTCGGACGGCGAAAGACCCTATGCGCTGTGCTCACGACGCGCGGTGCAGCAGCAGTGCCTTGAGCGCTATGTGACGCGTCTTCGCGCGGGCGACGTGATTTCGGCACACATAACACACATCGAGCGCTTCGGCTGCTTTTGCGACGTCGGCGCGGGAATCTGCGCGCTGCTGCGCTCGGATTCGCTTTCCGTCTCGCGCGTGTCCTCGCCGCTAGACCGCGTACACGTCGGACAGACAATACGCGCTGTGGTGCGCGGCTTCGACGAATATTCACGCCCCGTGCTTTCAATGCGCGAGCTGCTCGGCAGCTGGGAGGAAAATGCGCGGCGCTTTCGCGTCGGCGAGACGCACTTCGGAATAATCCGCTCGGTCGAGCCGTACGGTGTTTTCGTCGAGCTGACCGCCAATCTCGCGGGACTCGCAGAACCGTTTGAGGGGGCGCGCGCGGGACTCAGCGCGGCAGTTTATATAAAAAGCATATTGCCCAATAAGATGAAAATCAAGCTCGCTATCGTCAGTCTTTCCGCCCATGTGCCCGCGCCCGACGAGCCGGAATATCTGTTCACAGGCGAACACATGGATTCCTTTGTCTATTCTCCCAAGGGCTGTGAGAAGCTCGTGTGCACGCACTTTGATAACGTGATATAAATGTGGTACAATATTCATAAAGGAGGTGGGATTCACGGACAACAATACGTTCACAGAGGGCGTTGTGCCCGGAGGACTTACGGACGATTCGCAAATCAAGATACTCGTGTGTCATGTGCTCGACTCTCTCGAACTTCCCATCTCTCACGACAGCCTACTTGAGGCGCTCTCAGCGCAGGGCTACGCGAACTACTTTGAATGTGCCGACGCCATCTCCTCGCTGCTCGATTCCGGTCATATAACCGCAAACGAGCGCGGAGGCTACCGCCTTTCCGCGACGGGACGCGAGACGGCGAAGCTGCTTTGCAACGATGTGGCGGCGACCGTGCGGGAGCGGGTCGTGAACCGCGCCGTGGCTCTTGCGCGCCGCGAGAACAACAAGCAGATTTCCGAGACCTCCATAACCCAGCAGCCCGGCGGCTGGAAGCTGCGCTGCGCACTGTGCGACCGTGGTGCGGAGCTGTACGCGCTCGAAGCGTTGTTTCCGACCAAGACGGATGCGCAGAACGCCCGCGAGAGATACTACGACAACGCAGAAGAACTTATGCGCATGACCCTGGAAATTCTAACCGGCGAACAATTCTGAATTAAACCGATAAAGGCGCTTCGTGAAAACGAAGCGCCTTTTTGTTGAGAAATGCCGTAAACCGTAATATAATTGTATAAGAACGAAACACCAAGGAGGCGTATTATGAGCGCTCGGAACAAATCTGCGGGCGGTAAGCTCGAGACGCGGCTGCGCATTGTGACCATCTGCGCCGCCACGGTGATGATTGTCATACTATTTATCGTTTGCAGCTCGCTTGTAAATTCACTGCGCGGCAGCATGGACATCGACGAAAACGGCGTTGTGTACAACGTGAGCGAAAGCAAGGTCGATGTGCGCGACGTCGCCGACTTCTCCCCCGCGCTTGTTACTGCGTCGCGCGACAAGGCGTCCTTTGTCGTGCTCGAAAACGATGTTGAGGTCACGACAACCCTTGTGTCGACCTTCGCGGACTGGGATATTTTCAAGAAAACCAAGGAGATGCGCTCATTCGGCTGCGGCTCATACGCCGTTGACCTGAGCGGTATCAGCGAGGACGACATCACGCTTGACAACAAGAAGAAGACCGTTACCGTGCGCGTGCCCCGACCCGAGTTGATTTCGGTCGAGCCGGACTTTTCCAAGACGGAATTTGAGGACATCGAGCGCGGCAGCTTTCTTGCGTTCGGCGACATAACGCTCAATGCCGAACAGCAAAACGAATTGCAACAGACCATCACGCAGACCATGCGCGACGAGCTTTCCAAGCAGCAGTATCTCGATAATGCGCAAAGCAGCGCGACCGAGGCACTCACCAAGCTGTACTCGCCGCTGGTGAGCGCCGTCGACGGCGAATACACCGTTGCGATAGATTATGATATGTGACATTTGCCCGCGCGAATGCCGCGCCGAGCGCAGCGAGCTTGACGGCGGCGGTTTGTGCGGCTGCGGCATGAACGCTCTCGTCGCCCGCGCGGCGGCGCATTTCGGCGAGGAGCCTTGTATCAGCGGCACGCGCGGCTCGGGCGCCGTGTTTTTCGGCGGCTGCTCGCTTCGCTGCGTGTTTTGCCAAAATGCGCAGATAAGCCGCAAGCCGTTCGGAAAGATTCTGGATGCGAACGGACTGCGCGCAGTAATCGATAAGCTCGCGCAAAGCGGCGTGCACAACATCAACCTTGTCAGCGGCACTCATTTCACGCCGCTCATCGCCTCGGCGCTCGAAAAACCGCTCGGCATACCCGTCGTGTGGAACTCGAGCGGCTATGAAAAGCCCGAAACGCTGCGGCTGCTCGAAAACATGGTCCAAATCTATCTGCCGGACATGAAGTACTCGGACGCGGCGCTCGCCTCTCGTTATTCCGGCGCGCACGACTATCCCGAGACGGCAAAAGCGGCGATACTGGAGATGTACCGCCAAGTCGGCGATTACGAACTGGACGGCGACGGTCTGCTCAAAAAGGGCGTGGTGATACGGCATCTGGCGCTGCCGGGGGCGCTCGACAACACACGCGGCGTGATAGACTGGGTCGGCAGCACCTTCAGAAAAGGCGCGGTGCTTTTCAGCCTCATGGGGCAGTACACTCCCTGCGGCGAGCTGACCGATTCCCCCGAGCTCAAGCGTCCGCTTTATAAGCGCGAATATGAAAAGCTGTGCGATTATCTGTACGAAAGCGGAATCGAGGACGGCTTTGTGCAGCAGCTTTCCAGCGCGAAGAAGGACTTCATCCCCGCGTTCGATTTGACCGGTGTGGAATAGAACAGCATTGCAAAACCGCCCGCCCGATAATATCGGGCGGGCGGTTATTTTGTTGTGTCAAGCCGGATTTACCGCGACAGATTTACCGCGAGCATTATCGCAAAAACAAGTATTCCCGCGCCGGAGACGATGAGCAGCTTATTCTTGGACTTTCCCTCGTTCTTTGTGACAAGGAAAGCAATTGAGCAGCCGATGCCGAGAAGGGCGGGTATCGCTATGGCAAGCAGCTTTGGCATGGTCGTGGCATTGCCGTCAAAGGAAAGCTGTGTCACGACCGTCTGTGGCAGCAGCAGGTAGGACACAATGCTCAGCACAATGCTTGCAATAATCAATGCGACCGCCGCGATTTTCATTTTCTTCATATCGTCACCTGTTTTTCGCGTTTTGATTACTTCTTGGACAGCTTGGGACCGTCCTTGGTGTCCTCAAGAATATAGCCCAGCTCGGAGATTTTGTCGCGAAGCGCGTCCGCCTCGGCAAAATTCTTTGCCTTTCTCGCGTCCGCACGCTGCTGAGCGAGCTGCTTTATCTCGTCGGGTATCTCGTCGGTCTTGCGATTGTACACAAGTCCCAGGATACCGGTGCAAAGCTCATCGAAGGTCTTTGCGGCGTATTCGAGCGCTTCCTTCGTCTGCTCCTTTGCGCTGTTTATATCGCGCACAAGCTCGAACACGACGGCTATCGCGTCGGCGGTGTTCAGGTCGTCGTCCATCGCCTCCTCGAACTGACGGCGGCGCTCGTCGCAAGCTGCGACAAGGTGTTCGTCCTCGCCCTTTGCATTGGCTATCGCGAAATCGAGGTTGTCGCGGCAGGTGTACAGACGCTCGAGCGCCGATACCGACTGGTCGATGACCTCCGCAGAGTAGTTAATCGGGGTGCGGTACTGGGCGTTGAGCAGCAGGAAACGAATCGGCTCGTAGCCGTAGACCTCGCTTATCTCGCGCACGGTGAAAAAATTGCCGAGCGACTTGCTCATCTTGCGGTTGTCGACATTGATGTAGCCGTTGTGCATCCAATAGCGCGAAAACTGCTTGCCGGTGCAGCATTCGCTTTGGGCAATCTCGTTTTCGTGGTGCGGGAAAATAAGGTCCTGACCGCCGCAGTGAATATCCAAAGTGTCGCCGAGGTAGCGGCGCGACATTGCCGAGCACTCGATGTGCCAGCCGGGGCGTCCGTGTCCGTAGGGGCTGTCCCAGAATATCTCGCCGTCCTCCTTCGTCGCCTTCCACAGCGCGAAGTCCATGGGGTCCTCTTTCGTCTCGCCAATACCGATGCGGGCGCCCGCCTCCAGCTCCTCAAGCGGCTGGTGGGACAGTTTGCCGTACTCGTCAAAGCTGTTGGTGCGGAAATACACATCGCCGTCAGCGGTCGCGTAAGCGTGACCGTTCTTGACAAGCGCGTTGATTATGTCAAGTATTCCATCGATGTTTTCGGTCGCGCGGGGGTGATAGGTCGCGCGGCGGATATTGAGCCCGTCGGCGTCCTTCCAGTATTCGCCGATGTACTTTTCGGCAAGCGCGGGAACGGTGGTGTTTTCCTCCTTGGCGCGGCGAATGAGCTTGTCGTCAACGTCCGTGAAGTTCTGCACGAAGGTCACCTTGTAGCCGCGATATTCCAGATAACGGCGTAGCACGTCGAACACGCACAGCGGGCGCGCGTTGCCGATGTGAATGAAATTGTACACCGTCGGACCACAGGCGTAGATTTTGAACTCGTTTGCGCTTTGCGGGATGAGTTCTTCTTTTTTTCTTGTAAGAGTGTTGTAGATTTGCATATATACTTCCTTTATTTTACGTCGCTTAACAGCGAAGCATTATCCTTGACATATATCGCGCCGGACAGCGCGGTTATGGCGGCGATGACCCACATGGCTATGTTCGCGCCGAGCCTCACCGGCTCGCTCGGAATCAGTCCGAGGTTCTGCGACAAAAACATGAGCAGCAGTATCGCAATAATGGAAATCATCGACAGCAGGGTCTTTATTTTCCCCCAAATATTCGCCGCTATGACCTTGCCGTCAGACGAGACGGCGAGCAGACGGATTGCGGAGATAACGAAGTCGCGCACGATGATTATGAGCGCCACTATCGGGCTTGCAAGGTCCAGCCACACAAACAGCACCACCGCGCTCGTCACGAGTATCTTGTCCGCCAGCGGGTCGAGAAATTTGCCGAAGTTGGTCACGATATTGCGCTTGCGGGCTATGCGCCCGTCAAACATATCGGTAAGCGAGGCTATCGTGAACACGAGCGCCGCCCACAGATAGTTGTTGGGAATCGAGCTTAACATAACGAACGCCACAAACACGGGCGAGAGCACGGTCCGCGCGACCGTCAGCTTGTTGGGCAGATTCATCGCTGCCTCCTTATATGTGCTTTTCGAGCCGGACACTTTATGTCCGACGTGACTAATTATAATGCACGGCGCAAAAAAAGTACAGTCTATTAAATAATGTGAGCCGCGACGCCGTCTCCCGAAAATCCGTCCAGCATGACCTTGTACACCTCGCCGGGCATAAGGTCGCTCTTCGCGTCCAGCCACACGCACGAGTCCACCTCGGGCGCGTCGGCGTCGCCGCGGCACGCGAACATCTCGCGTGCCATGTCGAAGTCATCGCAGATGACTTCGACGACGCGCCCTGCCGCGCTCGCGAGTTTTTGCTGCATTATCTCGCTTTGAACAAGCTCGAATCTCTGCGCCCGTTCGTGTTTTACATCGTCGTCAAGCTGCGGCGTGAGCTTCTCTGCGGCGGTTCCCTCCTCGCACGAGAACTCAAAGCAGCCCGCTCTATCCAGTCGCGCCGCCCGCAGAAAGTCCAGCAGCTCGCAAAACTGCTCCTCGGTCTCGCCGGGGAATCCGACGATAAAGGTCGAGCGCAGCGTGACGTCCGGCATAACGGCGCGAAGCCGCCCGATGAGCGAGAGATACTCGGTCGCCGAGCCCTTTCTGCCCATTCTTTTGAGCACGGGGGCGTTTGCGTGCTGAAAGGGTATGTCGAGATATTTCGCCACCTTAGGCTGCGACGCCATCACTTCAATCAATTCGTCGGTTATGCGTTCGGGATAAGCATAAAGTATGCGAATGCGCCAAAGACCGTCAATACCGCACAGCTCTCGCAGCAGCGAGGCGAGCGTCGGACGGGACGGAAGGTCGGCGCCGTAGGAGGTGGTGTCCTGCGCGATGAGGATGAGCTCTCGCACACCGTAGCTCACAAGCGTCTTTGCCTCGTCAATCACGGCTTGCGGTTCTCGGGAGCGAAACGCTCCGCGAATGGACGGAATGGCGCAGTAAGTGCAGTGGTTTGAGCAGCCCTCGGCGATTTTTAAATATGCGTAATGCTGCGGGGTGGACAGCAGGCGCTGACCTTCGATTGCAAGGTCCTCGCAGCGCCCGAATTTGCGCAGCTTTGCCCCGCCGAGCGTCTGCTCGATTACCTCGCAGATATCCGCGTTGTGAGCAAGACCGACAGCCGCGTCAATTTCCGGTATGAGCTCGCACAGCTCGTCTTTGTAGCGCTGGGCAAGGCAGCCGGTCACGACCACCGCCTTGAGATTGCCCGACTGCTTTTCACGCACCATGTCGAAGATATTGTCTATCGCTTCTTTCTTCGCGCTTTCGATAAACCCGCAGGTGTTGACGAGTGCGCAGTCCGCCTGCTCAAGCGAGGCGGTGACGCTGTGTCCGCCGTCCACGAGTCGGCGCGCCATAATCTCGGCGTCTATGCGGTTTTTGTCACAGCCGAGTGAAATTATATAAACGTTCGCCATCAGTATTCCTCCGTTTCGCACGAGCCGTATCGCTCAAGCGCCGCCTTGATGTCATGCAGCGAAAAACCCTTGCGCATAAGCGCCGCAATAACACTGTCGCGCCCGTTTTCCTTTTGCAGTTTTGTCAGATACTTTTTCTCAATCAGCTCGCTTATCGGCAGCGTTTCGTCGTCGTCGTACTCCCCGAGTATCCGCTCGCAAAGCTCACGCGATATTCCCTTCTCGACAAGCTTTCTTTGAGCCTCACGCTTGGAGCAGCCGCGGCGAGTCATAAGTTCTTCTGCGTATCTTGTCGCAAACGATTCGTCGTTCACCAAGCCGACCTCGCGCAGGCGAGTAATTGCGGACGCGGCGGAATGCGTGTCGAACGTTCTGCAAAGCTTGTCGTAGAGCTCCTTTTCCGAATGTTCGCGAAGCGCAAGAAACGCGAGCGCCTTGTTTTTTGCGCGCTGATAATCACTCGCTTCGCGCACAAGCATAAGCTCCTCGCCGGACAGCTCAACACCCTTATTGATATGGTGGCGGAGAAGCGTTTCCTCATCTATCGAAAAAAGAAATTCGTCCTCGCAAAAAAGGGCATATCTGCCCTTTTTTGTCTCGGTTATCTTGTTGATTATAAACTCGGGCACTGTTATTCCTCGACCTCAATATCTATGGAGCCGCTCGAGGGAACGATGACGGGTCCGGACGAGGCGGCGCTCGAAGCGGACAGCTTTGCGTTCTTCCCCTTGAGTCCGGCAAGCTTATCGGCGTTGTCGCGCACGAGCTTTTCGACTTCGGCGGCGAACTCGGGATTCTCTTTTATGTATTTCTTGACGTTCTCGCGTCCCTGACCGATGCGTTTCTCGCCGTAATTGAACCACGCGCCGGATTTCTGGATTATGTCCAGCTTGACCGCAAGGTCAACTATCTCGCCCTCTTTTGAGATGCCCTCGCCGTACATTATGTCAAACTCGCCCTCGCGGAACGGGGGCGCGACCTTGTTTTTGACGACCTTGACGCGGGTGTGGTTGCCGACGACCTCGGTGCCGACCTTAATTGATTCGATGCGGCGCACATCCAGACGCACCGACGAATAAAACTTCAGCGCACGTCCGCCGGGAGTGGTCTCCGGATTGCCGTACATCACGCCTATCTTCTCGCGAAGCTGGTTTATGAAAATGCACACCGTGTTGGACTTGCTGACGACGCTTGTGAGCTTGCGAAGCCCCTGCGACATAAGACGCGCCTGCGTGCCGACGTGGGAGTCCCCCATGTCCCCTTCAATCTCTGCGCGGGTGACCATGGCGGCGACCGAGTCGATTACTATGACGTCAATCGCGCCCGAGCGCACAAGCGCCTCGCATATCTCGAGCGCCTGTTCACCTGTATCCGGCTGAGAGACGAGCAGTGAGTCGATGTTTACGCCCAGCGCCTTTGCATAGACAGGGTCGAGCGCGTGCTCGACGTCGATAAACGCGGCGTCTCCGCCCGCCTTTTGTGCTTCGGCGACGACGTGCAGCGCAACGGTCGTCTTACCCGAGCTTTCCGGTCCGAATATCTCGATTATGCGTCCGCGCGGAACGCCGCCGATTCCCAGCGCCACGTCCAGCGAAAGCGAGCCGGTCGAAATGCTCTCGACATTCATCGCGGCGTTTTGCCCGAGCTTCATGACCGCGCCCTTTCCGAACTGTTTTTCTATCTGTGCGAGTGCGGTCTCCAGCGCCTTTTGCTTGTCTGCCATACGGGTTACCTCTTTCAATCGATAATTCAATAAGAACTTTTGTTCTAATGCAGATTATACAATAATTATCGCGTCAATACAATAGTTTTCACGGTTTTCGGGCACATACGTTTCGCTCGCGTCCGAATACGTCCCGAAGCACCCTGATATCTGTATAGCCGCATTGCTCGAACAGTGCGGCGACGGCTTCGGTCTGCGTGCAGCCGGTCTCGAACATCATAGCGCCGCCGGAGCACAGAGCGTTTTTGTAATTCGGAATTATATGCCGATAGTACCCGAGCGCGTCGCCCTCGGCCACAAGCGCGCAAAGCGGCTCGGCTTTGAGTTCAGCTTCGTTTGCCTTATATTCGTCCGCCGTTACATAGGGCGGATTGCAGACGATCAATTCGAGGCTTTCGCTTTGAAGAAGCGAGTCGTATTGAAAAATGTCGGCTTGCACGACACGGACATCGCATTTTAGCGCCGCAACGTTTTTCTTTAGGTATGGGAGCGCGTCGTCGGACAGCTCCACCGCCGTGACCTCGGAATTCGGCACGGCGCGTTTTAGCGCCGCGGCAATGCAGCCGCTGCCGGAGCAAAGGTCGAGCGCGCGGCAATTCGGCATTTGTTTTGCGAACGCTGCCGCCTCAAGCGCAAGCTGCTCTGTCTCGGGGCGCGGAATGAGCACGCCCGGACCGACGGAGAGCTCGAAGTCGAGGAAAGCCCATGAACCCGCGATGTACTGAAGCGGCTCGCCTGATACGCGCCGCGACGCGAGCTCTAAGAGCTCGCGCGCCGTTTGCCCGCAAACGGCGGCGTCCGCGCGAAGCGCGGCGCGGCGCGCGCCGACCGCCGTCTCGAAAAGCACGTTTGCCTCAATAGGGTCGTCCAGACCCGCCTGCAGCAGCCGCTTTTTCAGCTCGCGATAAAGCTCATGGGCGTTTACCACCGCGCGTCGTCCTCGTTTTCGGGAATAGCAGGCTTCATGCTCTCGATTGCAACCTCTATCATACTGTCGTCCGGCTCAAAAACCGTGAGTCGCTGCACCCATTTGCCCGGAGCGGAGAGCGCGGCGCAAAACCATCCGTCGTGCGAGCCGGCAAACTGTATGACCTCATATGCCAGTCCCATGACAAAAGGCAGACATACCAGCTTGAGCAGCGCGCGCATACCGGTGGAAGTCCACGGCACAAAGGAAAACACGATTATACTGATGATGAGCACGATAAAAATGAAGCTCGTTCCGCAGCGGGGATGAAAGCGGGTGTACTTGCGTATATTCGCGACCGTCAGCTCCTCGCGGTGCTCATAGCACGCAATCGTCTTGTGCTCGGCGCCGTGATATTCGAACACGCGGCGGATGTCTTTGATTCGTGAAACGCCGAACAGGTAGCCGATGAAGATTATCACCTTCAGCGCGCCCTCGACTACCGTTTTCCAGTAGCCGAGCGTCGCAAAGCGGTCGATCAGCCCTGTCAGAAACGTCGGAAGCAGCACAAATATACCGATTGCCAGCACGCCGGACAGCACCGCGATAAGCGGACCGGAGAACAGGCTGCTTCCCTTTTCTTTTTCCTTCTCCGCTTCCTCGGGAAACGCGAGGTCGGCGGATTTCATCAAATAGGTATAGCCGTGCCAAAGGCTGATGACCATGGCGGCGGCTCCGCGCAGAATCGGAATCTTCCGCAGCGGGTTTTTAGGCGAATCGGACAGCTCGGTATGTATCGTGCCGTCCGGCAGCCTTACGGCGAGACAGGTCTTTTCGGGTCCCCGCATGGAGATACCCTCCATGACCGCCTGACCGCCGATTCTGGTTTTGAATGCTTCTTTACTCATTTTTACTCCCTGACTATCTCAAGATACGGCAGACTGACTGTGACTGCCGTTCCGCGCCCGAGCTCGCTGACAATGTTCAGCGCGCCTCCGTGGCGTGTGACGATTTCGTTGACGACCGCAAGCCCGATACCCGAGCCGGTGACCGAATTGGACGCTTTATAGAATTTGTTGAATATGAGCGGCAGCTCGTCTTTGGGTATGCCAAGTCCCGTGTCCTTAATCGTGACGTGCGCAAAGCCGCCGTCCGTCTTAAAATCGACCGTTATGCTGTCTCCCATGGAGGAGTACTTAATCGCGTTGTCGAAAATGTTCGCGAACACCTGCTTGAGGCGGTTGTTGTCCGCGTCCACAATCACCGCGCCGGCAGGCGGGGTGAAGTTGATTTTGATTTTCATGCGATTGGCGCGCTGTTCGATGATGGAAATGGCGTCGTTGACCTCCGACACAAGGTCGAGCGGCTCGGTTTTCAGGCGCATTGTGGAATTTTGAAAACGGGAGAAATCCAACAAATCCTCAACGAGTATGGACAGTCGGTCGGTCTCGGTGATGATTATCTTCATGCCCTTTTCAAAGTTCTTTTTGTCGCCGGGACCTATCGCCGAAAGTGTCTCTCCCCAGCCCTTTATGGAGGTAAGCGGTGTGCGCAGCTCATGTGAGACGCTGGAGATAAACTCGTTTTTAACGTTGTCCGCCTCGCCGAGTCCGCTTGCCATATCATTTATTATATCGCAAAGCTCGCCTATCTCGTCGTTGTAGTTGTTCTCGATTCGCACGTTGAAGTCGCCGCCCGCTATCTGACGCGCGGTCGCGCCTATCTTGTTTATCGGAATAACAATGGAACGTATGAAGTATATACCGGACAAAACGACGAACGCAATGATTATCACGCAAACGAGCACGATTATCTGGGTGAGCCGCAGCAGCTCACGGTCTACCGAGCCCAGCGAGCTTACGAAACGGATAGCCTGCGCGTCTCCTATCTGGTTGACGAGCAGCTGGGTCATGGCGATTATATGCTCGCCCGTCGCGGACTCGCCTATAAAATAGCCCTGCCCCGATGAATCCCTCGTCGCTTCGATGTAGTCCTCCAGCGGCTCGTCCGAGTCGTAGTCGAAGCCGCTCGAAGTAACGAGGACATTGCCGTTGTCGCCGACGAGCATAAACTCGAACTTGGATTTTTCGTCAAAGTCCTCAACAAGGCTGCGTATGGCGGATATGCGCTCGGCGGGCATCATCATCGTTGTCGGCACCTTGCTCATGGTCGAGCGCACGCGGTACTCGAGAGCTTGCCGCGCGGAGCTGTAATAGCTTTGGCGCAGCGAAAAGATGATGGCGACGGACGCGATAACAAGTATCACTATCGTCATCAGCAAGCTGAAGGATAACCACCTTCGCGTTATGCCCGAACCCTTTCTTGCGCCAGTTTTCATGTTTACGCTTTCTCTCAGACGTTCCAGCGATATCCGTATCCCCAGACGGTGACTATGTGCTTGGGGCTGTTCGGCTCGTCCTCGACCTTTATGCGAAGCCTGCAGATGTTCACGTCCACTATCTTGATGTCGCCGAAGTAGCTCTTGCCCCACACGGATTTGAGAATCCGATCGCGGTCAAGCGCTATGCCGGGATTTTCGAAGAACAGCTCCATAATCTGATACTCGACCTGCGTCAGGTCAATCTGCACGCCGTTTTTGGTCAGCAGCCGCGAGCTGGTGTCAAGCACGAATTCGCCCGAATGCAGCTCCTTGCCCTTCTTCTCGCTCTTTTGCGAGGCGCTGGCGCGGCGATAGACAGCGTCCACGCGCGCAAGCAGCTCCTTGGTGCTGAACGGCTTGGTGACATAGTCGTCCGCGCCCGCCGCAAAGCCCTCTATCTTGTCCTGCTCCTGCGTTTTCGCCGTGAGCATAATTATGCCGATACGCGGATTGTCCTTGCGAATGACCTCGCACAGCGCAAGCCCGTTTATGCCCGGCAGCATGATGTCCAGCAGCGCAACGTCAAACGAGCCGGGGTCGTCGTTGTACAACTCAACCGCGTGTTCGGCGCTCTCCACGCCGACGACCTCATAGCCTGCCATCTTCAGATTGAGCGCTATGACGTCCCTTATCGCGTACTCGTCTTCGACAACAAGAACCTTTTTCATGCGTGAATCCTCCGATTACGAATAGTTATATAAGCGCGAAATTGCTTTTGATGTAGTCCATGTCCTGCTGCTCGCACACACCCTTGATGTAGTAGCGATAGGAGCCGGACTGATACAGATATTCCAAGCCGTCGTTGATGTACTTGGACGACTCCTCGCCGAGCTCAAGCACACGAAGCTGCACTATGTCCACGTCCAGCTTGTCCTCGCATATTCCTATGAGCCGCGGGTCGTCGGAATAGCGGTTGATGTGTGTTGTCTCCAGCCACGCGTCGGGCACGGCGAGCGAGAAACCGTAGGTCGTATCAATATAGGACGCCTCACAGAACACCGCCTCGTTTGCGCGCACCGTGTACCAATACACCCACTGCTCGGGGTGCAAAATGCCCTCGGCGGGCAGCGCGTCGGTCGGGATATATACGCGGTCGCCGCCGTGCAGCTTGGTGCAGTCAAGCGCCTGCGCTTCCCGCGTTGTGAGGGTAAACAGGTCGTTGTCCTGCGCGAGCCGCAGCGAGACCAGCTCGTGCTGTTCGTCGAGCAAAACAATCTCGGTGTGCTTGACGCCGTCCGCGATGTTCTCGTCCAAAAACAGCGCGCGGCGACCGTCCGCGAGCGTTCCGGCGTTTATCGCGTTTATGCTGAGCAGTTGCTCGTTGAGCTCGCATTCGCCCATGAGGGTGAACTGCCCGTCCGAGTTGTCGACGAACTTGATTCTGAAAGGCTCGAAGGAACTGCCCTCTGTGATGTAGCAAAACTCGCGGTAGCCGTCCGAATCGACGTCGAACACGAGAATGTCAGAGCAAGCCTCGCCGAAGCCGAGCTGCAAGCTGCCGTCCGAGAAATAATAAGCGGTGAGCTGATGCTCACGCGAGCTTATGGACGACCACTCTACGAGCAGGAAGCGGTTGGCGCTGTCCGCAAGGCGAATGACGCTTATCGACTCAACGTCGGTTCCCGCGCCGGTCTCCGAACTGACGATGTTCCATTCTCCCTCGACCTTTTTGAGCACGGCGACCTTGGCGTAAAGGTCCTCGCTTGGGACCGAGAAGAACACGACCGCCTCGTTGAAGCCGTCCGCGTCGAGGTCAACGAACTGTATCGGTGAGCGTCGGTCGCCGGAGGTCGGGTACTTGAGCACCGTCTTTTCCCCGGTCGAGCCGTCGATTGCGGAGATGACCGAGCTTTGGTCGGCTGTGAGCGCCGGAGCGGTGAGCATATCCTCGATTGTAAGCCCGCTCGCGCAGCCGCACAGCAGTAGCATGAGTGCGACCAGCAGCACGCCGACACGTTTCACAGCCCTCACCTCCGAATTATTTATGAATAGTTAATTTTATAATTAAATTACAATAAAGTCAAACCATACAAGGTCGAAACGGGAGATTAACGGAACAATGTGTGAACGGATATTCTTTACTAGCCTAAACGGCGAAGTGACATAAGGGCTGCGTACGCGCTGGATGTGCCAAGCGGCAGAAAGGGATTCTGTTTGACTGTCTGCTTAACCGCGGGAAACGCCGCAAAGCGGGCGCATCGTAGATTCATCTGAATACTGCGCGTACATGACTTGAAGAATCCCCCCTGCGCTTTTTCTTTTGCGCAGCAGTCGAGAATTAAATTGACATCGCCGCGCAATTTTGAGAAAATAGGCGTTGAAAACGATTACAGTCGTGAAAGGACGCAAACTCATGGTAAAAGCAAGGAAAAGTACGCTTACTGAACGAAGCTGGATAATGTACGACTGGGCAAATTCGGTTTATGCAACCATCATCATGGCGGCGGTCGTGCCGTCCTTCTTCGCCAATTTTGGTGAAAACGCAGACGCCTGGTGGGGCTACGGCACCTCCATTGCAACGCTCGTCGTCGCCGTGCTCGCCCCGATACTCGGAGCGGTCGCCGACTACAAGGGAATGAAGAAGAAACTGTTCACCTTCTTCCTTGCGCTCGGCGTTGTTTTCACGATTACAATGGCGATTTTCATCGACAACTGGCAGATAATGCTCGTCGGTTACATCATCAGCTACATCGGCTTTTCCGGCAGCTGCCTTTTCTACGACAGCTTTCTGACCGACGTGACCACTCCCGAGCGCATGGACGACGTGTCCGCAAAAGGCTACGCCATGGGCTACATCGGCGGCAGCACGATTCCCTTTATACTGTCCATACTGCTCATCTCGGTCGTGCTCAAGGACAACGTTGTGCTCGCAATCAAGCTGTCCATCATCATGACCTCCGTTTGGTGGGCGCTGTTCTCCATTCCCATACTCAAAAACTGCAACCAGACCCACTCGCTCGGCGAGCTGCCCCGCAATTTCATCAAGCAGTGCTTCATCAACATCGGACATACCTTTAAGGTCATCGTATCCGACAAGGCGCTGCTGTTCTTCATCCTCGCCTATTTCTTTTACATCGACGGCGTGGGCACGGTCATACATATGTCCACCGTCTACGGCGCAACGCTCGGGCTCGGCACGGTGAGCATGATTCTCGCGCTGCTCGTCACGCAGCTTGTCGCCGCTCCGTGCGCCGTGCTTTTCGCAAAGCTCGCCGACAAGTTCGGCTCGATAAAGATGCTGTTCGCGGCAATCGCAATCTATTTTGCAATCTGCGGCGTCGGCTTCTATATGGGCTTCTCGCTCGAACCGACGCAGTTTGAGGCGGAGAACTCCTTTGACGCCGCCTTTACCTCAGTGCTGCCCGACGCGGCAAGCGAGGACTCGGAATATTATGACGTATATCTCGACGCCAAGAACGCCATCAGCTCGCCCGAGCGCACACAAAACGCGCTGGAGATAATCAACGCGTCCGATATTGACGAGGCGACCAAGACGGCGCTTTGCGAGGCAGTCGCTCCTGCGCTCGACGCGGTGACCGCAAGCGGCGCACACGACGCGGCGCTCAAGCGCTCGAACATTCTGTTCTGGCTCATGGCGGCGCTCGTCGGCACCTGCCAAGGCGGCATACAGGCGCTCTCGCGCTCCTATTTCGGAAAGCTCGTGCCTCCCGAGAAATCCAACGAGTACTTCGGCTTCTTCGATATATTCGGCAAGTTCGCCGCCGTTATCGGACCTGCGCTGTACGCTTTCATCAAGACGCTGACCGGTCGCGCATCCTTCGGTATCCTCGGACTTATGCTGCTGTTCGCGGCGGGTGCGATAATGCTGTTAATCGGCAAAAAATACTTCAAAAAAGCGGACGGCGGTTCCGCGCAAGCCGAATCGGAGGCATAGAAAATGTACTATACTCTGCTTGTTGTTTTTATTGTAATTTATGAATACCGCAACGTCGCCGCGCTCATTGAGCACTATAAATCCGGCGTTCCTTTCGGCGGCTCCGAATGGGGTCTGCTCGCAATCACCCTCATTTTTATCCCCGTGGGAATTTATGCCGTAAAACGTATGCTCCAAGAGGAGAAAAAGAAAAAGGCGGCGGCAGCCGAGCGGGCGCAAAACGAGCTGGACGAGGCGCAGCGCAAGCGCCGCGAGCTTTATCTGGACGACGCCGAGAACGCGGCGGAGAACGACTCGGAGCCCTCAGACGAGCCGGCAGAGCCTGAAACCGACGCAGAAGATGCCGAGGTCACAGATGTTGAAGTTGCAGGCGCTGTCGATGTGACGGACGCCGCAGAATCCGACGAAACGGACGGCAAAAAAGAATAAAGGCTCGAAACGAATAACGACCTCTCTTGCGGGAACAATAAGTCCGCAAGGGAGGTTTTATTTTGGACAATAAATCAAAGAAACGAAAAGTTGTTGTTATTACTAAGCCCATGTCAGAAATATCCGATTATCCTTATTACAACCCCATCAACGCGCCGTGCGTCGGAATCGCAGACGAGCAGGAGCTTGAGAATCACTCGCTGAGCGAGCAGGACGTCGAGCAGCTGCGCGCATGGGACATCGAAAACCGGCTGTAAGAAATCGTGTAAAATACGCCGTTTGCAGCAATTTCGCCGTGCGGTGCAAAACACAGCCAGATTTGAGGCGTCGATTTTTGATGATAATTAGTTTCACTGAAAGCTCCCGTTCGCCGTTATCGGCGGACGGGAGCTTTGTTGTTGCTGTTTTGCACGCACGGGCGCTCAGGGCTTTTTGATTTTGTCCCAGTACGCCTTCGCCGCCTGCTCCGTCTTGTTGTCCGAGTACTCATAGTACACGCGCCCGACAAGCGGATTCGGCATATACTGCTGCTCGACCCAGTGGTTCGGAAAAACATGAGGATATTTGTACTCGGTTCCGCGCCCGAGCT
>CAYXRE010000019.1:16449-17847 GCA_964466125.1 uncultured Oscillospiraceae bacterium | reverse complement strand
GTCGAGCTTCTTGACCGTCTTTTGAAGGTCGATGATGTAGATGCCGTTTCTCTCGGTGAAGATGTACGGAGCCATCTTGGGGTTCCATCTTCTTGTCTGGTGTCCGAAATGGACGCCCGCCTCGAGAAGCTGTTTCATAGATACTACTGCCATGTTTTTTCTTTCTCCTTTTTTGTTTTATCCGCCGCGAGCCTCACTGCCGTTCACCCTTTCGGGCACATGAGCGGCATATAGCGCACGTGTGAATTGCCGAATTACTATACCATATCCATAAGGTAAATTCAAGTATTTTCTTGCTGCAAACGCCGTGTTTACAGTCCGAGTATGTTTTTTCTGCGAACGCGCTGCGTAGTCTCGACTTCCTTTTTCACAAGTATGATGTCGTTGCCTATTTTTTCGATGTCCTGCCAGTCGAAAACAACGTCGTCCGCACGCCCCGCAAGCCCGAACAGCTCGCCGCGTCCGTAGATGAGCAGGCGCTTTATGCAAGCGGTCTGCTCGTCAAATTCCATGTCGTCTATCGTCCCGAGCCGCGCGCCCGAGCTGACGCTCACGACCTCCTTGTCCCGCAATTCCGAAAACAGCATAATTGTATTCCCCTTTCGTCATCAATATTAAGAATACTTATGCCGCCGACAGCGGAATAATTCAGCCGAGCCTGCGAACGAAACAGCCCCCTGCGCATTCACGCAAGGGGCATAATAAGCAGACTGCGTTCAACTACGCAACGGTTATCGGGTACTTGAGCGCACGGGTCACGACAAATATCTCGTTTTCGTGCGTATTGATAGGCGTTTCCTCCTCGCCGTCCTCGCCCTCGGTCTGCTCGGGCTGAACCGCCTGCGCGGGCTGAGAGGCAATGTACGCAGCATAGGTCTCGGAATCGACCTTTTTCCATGTGCCGATTTTTATGAGCACAAAGCTCTCTCCCTCGCCTTCTCCGCTTATGGTGAACAGGTTGGGCTTTTCTTCGCTCGCGGAGGAATACGCCGACACAATGCTTTCGTCCGCCGACACCGCCTGCGCCGCCTCGCCGACGGCAAGCACGGGCTCGATGTCGGTCGTATCGCCGCTTCCGAGCTCGATAATCGGCTGCTCGGTCGTTACGAGGTCAAGTCCGTTGAGCATGAAGGGCTGGGTGTACTGCGCGATGACGCGTATTTCGGTGCGGGGAAGCTGAAAGCTCTCGACGCCGACAAGGTTGCGAAGCCATGAACGCACGGTATCGTACTCGGCGGAAAGGTCCTTGCCGAATACCTCAATCGTGTGTGCGTACTGCTTTTTCGGCACTTCTTTTTCGGTGACGGAAAACGCCACTGACGCGCGGAAATACTCTCCGAGCGCCTTAACGCCGTTTTCATCGACGGCAAGCAGCGTATCGTCGGACACGAATACGTC
>CAYXRE010000019.1:0-16439 GCA_964466125.1 uncultured Oscillospiraceae bacterium | reverse complement strand
ATCTCGTTTTCGCCAAGCTCGACGTAGTACACATACTCTGCGCCGACCGCAAGCACCTTGTAGGGCAGCTCGATTATCTTCGGTCCGGCGTAATCGTCCACCGCGGGAGCCGTCCACGGCTCGCATACCACCGTCGCAGCCGCAAGCAGCAGCACGAGCAGCGAAGCCAGCGTAACGAGAACCGCCTTGAGCACGTTGGCTTTTCTTTTTTTGCGTGCCGTGCCCGTAGTCTTGGGGCGATATTTATTCTTTTTCAGCGGGGTTATTTTTTGAGTGGTTTTCGGGAATTGCGGCTGCAAATCTATGCTTGACGCCGCTTCCTTGAGCCGAGGCGAATCCGCCCGCTCGGCGAATTTTTCAAAATCGTTTTCTGACAAGGGTATCTCCTTCGTGACGTTTACTTTGCTGACCGAGTAATTATAGTCACTTTGTGCCGCAAAATCAATTGTCCTTTTTTTCGCTTGCGTCCTCAAGCTTGTCGATAGCTATGGTCTGCGCAAGGCGCTTCATCTTGTTGTCCATCTGGCTCATGCGAATGGTCATCGAGAACAGCTTGATGACCAACACGAAGATGACGAGCAGGAAGATAAAGTTAATCGGAGACTGTATGCCGAGCAGCTGCGAAAACCAGAAAATTATCTGGGGAAACACGCTGATAACCAGCAGCAGCACCGAAAAAACTATCCAGAAAATCGAGTCCTCGATGAGCACCTTGGAGTTGCGCACACGCTTGAGAATAAAAGCCATTGTGACAAGCGAGCCGATTATTAGTAATATTCTCACGGGAAGGCTCATTGTGATACCTCCGATTTTTCGATGAGTTCGCGGTCCTCGCGCTTTCGGAACCATTGGATAAGCAGTATCGAGCATATCATCTTCGCCATATATGTGACCGAATTGCCGAAGCGAAGATAGCTTTCGCCGCTTTGCCGCTCGCGCATATCCACCTGAAGCTCCTTGATTTTGGCGCCGTTTTTTATAAGATAGCTGATCGTGTCCGGCTCCGGCGCGTAGTTGAGGTTGTACGCAAACTCCCTTATCATCTCTCGGGAATATACCCTCATACCGCTCGTCGGGTCGCATATACGCTTGCCGGTGGTAAGCCGTATCGTCCAGCTGATAAGATAGCTGCCGAGCATACGCAGGCTTTTCGGCTTTTTAATGTTCACAAAGCGCGAGCCGATGACAATATCCGAGCCCGCGCGCACCTCGTCAAACATGGCGGGGATATACTTCGGGACGTGCTGCCCATCCGCATCGAACTGCATTGCGCAGTCATATCCTTGCTCAAACGCATATCGAAGTCCCGTTTGCAGCGCATAGCTCAGTCCGAGATTTACCGGCAGCTCCAGCAGCTTGTAGCCGTTCTTTTTACAGACCTCTCCTGTCTCGTCGCTTGAGCCGTCGTTGACGACGACAAAATCGAACTGCGGGCATTCATGCACAAGCTCGCTTACGACCCTCTCGATATTCTCCGCCTCGTTGTGGGCGGGAATGATTATCAACAGCCTCATCGTTTCACCTTTTGAATATTCTCAATTGCCTTCGTCAGCGCCGCGGCGCTCCTGTCCCATGTAAAGCTCTCGCAAAGACGCTCTTTTGTCTTTTGCGCGGCGCTTTCACACCATTGCTTATCCGACAGCGCTTTTATGCAGCCGTCCGCTATGCTCTCGCGCTTCATGTCGGGTATAAGTATTCCGAAGCTCTCGTCCGGCAGCAACTCAGGGCTGCCGCCTGTCGGCGTCGTCACAATCGGCGTGCCGAGCGCCGCCGATTCGAGCACTACGCTCGAAAAACCTTCCGAGCGAGTCGGCAGACACAGCAGCTGCGCTTGGCTTATAAGCGCAAGCGAGTCCTCGTGGCTCGTCTGACCGAGCGCGTAAACACCGCTATAACCTCGACTTCTCACCGTGTCCAGCAGCTCCCCTGCCCCCGCAAACACCAGCACCGCATTCGGCACGCGCGCGCGTATGCCGTCAAGCGCCTCGCACATCGGGATTATTCCCTTTTCGGGGATTATACGTCCGCAAAAAGCGATAATCGGTGCGTGCGGCGGTATGTTGAGCGCGGACCTCCAGTCCTTTTGTCCGCGCGACGCGGCGGCTGTGATTTCACCCGGCTCAACTGCATTGTATATCACTCCGCGAGCGGAAGTGCCGAAGGTCTTGAGCCATTCGCAGCAAGCGCGCGAAACGCCGTAGTAATCCTTGCAGCCTCTTTTGATAATCGAAAAGCACAGGTGCTCATATACCTTTCCCGCAGCGCTCAGCAGCGGGTTTCCCGTCATCATGTACTGCGTCCCGTGGTTTATGAGTATAGACGGTATCCCGCGCTTGCGGCACTGCCGTGAAGCGTACACCGAGCTTGAATAAAAGTGGGTATTTATCACCGCGAAGTCCGGCTCTAACTCCCAAAGCTCCTTTTCGAGCTTACGAAAGCGCATATTCTTTTTTATAAACGGAAAACGCCCGCCCATAAACGGATAGACCGGCAGCCGAAAAATCTCAATGCCGTTTTCGTCCCGCTCACGCTCGGGAAGACCCGCGAGCGCCGAGGTCACAACGACACAGTCGTTTCCCGCGGCACAAAGGCGCTTCGCAAGATTGTAGGTGTAGCGCTCGACCCCGCCGACGGTCGGAAGATACTGCGCTGAAAAGAACAATACCGTCATGGTTATGCCTTTCGACAAAGTAATCTGGGCGTCAACCCGCGTCCTGCCCTAAAGCGGACTTTTTAATGTTAATCAGCTTTTCCTTATTACAAAAACATCCGCAGAAAAAAGACGCTTCGCAAAACAGCATTAACGGGATGAAATTGACGAGATACCGCGAGCGCGTCTCCCACACGAGCAAAAACACGCCCAGTCCGAGCACCGCGATTCGCGCGGCGCGCACTGCCGCGCCGTCGCGCTTTATGAGCGCAAGCACGCTTGAGACACACAGCGACGCGAGCAGCAGCCACTGGCACATATTCGCATAGAATACCAGCTTGTCGTGTTCAAGCCCTCCCGGATGTGCAAAGGAATGGGCAAGCGTGTAGATACGCTCGCTCAAACCGAGCTTTTGCGCCGAATAGTAAAGACCGTCGTTCCAAGTATATACTATCTTGTCTGCCGTGTGCTGCACAAGCCCGCTCGCTCCGTACTCGCGAAGAGTGCGGTCAATCTCCTGCGCCGCCGCTTCGGTCTTGGCGGCAGCACCCGGAATCGCAATGGACGAAATATAGTCGTCGCCGTTAAAGCCGCCGCTTCCGTGCAGACCCATCATCACATAGTGCATTGGCGGCAGGCGGTATTCGTCTATGTCGCTCATGTCGAGTATCTGCGGAGAATTGCCAAGCCATATCGAATACCCCGCAAAGCATACGGCGAACGCAAGCGCGGAAGTTACTATGAACCGCAGGTGCTTTTTGCGTTCCTTTGCGAGCAGCCAGACGATAAGCGCGGCGATACAAACGAAAATCACGTTCGCTTTCAGCTTATATCCTATAAACGACGACAACCCGAGCAGAATTCCAAGCAGTATTCCTCCCGCGCGGCTGCCGCATTTCTTCACACCTTTGACGATTAGGTAGGCACAAAGCGCCGCGAAGGGCATGGACAGCGTGTCGGTATAGAAAATCGAGCTGTAAGTATAAAGCGGGGCGCAGCCGAAGCACAGCAGCGAGGTTATGAACGCCGTCTTTATCCCCACGGCGTTTTTTGCGGCAAGAAAGATCAGCAGCACTGCCGACGCGATAGAAATTACGTTGAGGATTATGCCTCCGTCGATAACGCTCAGGCTGCCGAACAGCGCGAACAGACGAATGGCGTTCTCTATCCAGAAAACCGCAAATAGGTTGTTGTTGGACTCGAGAAAGTAGGTGCCCGTGAACGCGAGGGTGTTGTTCTTTATCATCTCCTGCACGCCGAAATACACCCGTCCGAAATCCCACGACGGGTCGATTTTCAGCTGCATGGCGCAGTTATACAACACAAAACAAAAGCCGCAGAACAGCAGTGCAAACAGTATGAGCAGCAGCTTGTCCGACGCGCGCGCCACAGCTTTGCACAGCAGCGCAAGCAGCACGAACGCCGCAATCGCGCTCAGGCACGCGACAATGCCCATATCAAGCGCGCACAACACGAACACCGCCGCGAAAAACACCGCCGCGATAACAGCGATTACTTTCTCAATGACCGAACCCGCTTTGCTCATTTGTCCTACCTGCCCTCGATTAAATCAACGAGCTTTTGCGCCGCGAGCTTATAGCCGCGAAAGCCATAGCCCGCAAAGGTTGCAGCGCACACATCCCGCACATAGGACACGCGCCGAAATTCCTCGCGCGCATCGACGTCGGAAATATGCACCTCGGCGCTCGGTATGCCGACCGCCTTGAGCGCGTCCGCAATGGCGACGCTCGTATGCGTGTACGCCGCAGGGTTGATTACAATGCCGTCGATGCTGCCGTAGGCTTGCTGTATGCGGTCTACTATCGCGCCCTCATGGTTGGACTGAAAGCATTCGCCGCTCACGCCGAGCGTTTTACAAAAGCTCTCGATGTACTGCACAAGGTCGTCGTAGGTCTCGCGCCCGTATATCTCCGGCTCGCGCACGCCGAGCATATTCATATTCGGTCCGTTGATAAACAGCAGCTTCAACCCAGCACCTCCGCGACAGCCTGCACCGTCTCACTTACGCTTACATTATTATCAATTATAACGTCACAAAAGTCCAGAAACAACGGCAATCTTTGCGCGTACAGCTTTTCGAGCGCGCCCTCGCCGCGCGACAGCGGTCTGCCGCTTCGCTCGAGCAGCGAAATGTCCCGTCGCAAAAAGACCGTGCGGGCATTCTGCGCAAGAAAGTATGCATTTTCTTTTCGTGTAAGAATGCCGCCGCCCGTTGCGATGACAAGTCCGTTCGCCGCGCCAAGCTTTCGGGCTGCCTCGCTTTCGAGAGCGCGAAAAGCGTCCTCGCCGTTTCGTTCGATAAAGCTCTCGCAGCTCATGCCGGCTTTTTGTTCAATCCATTCGTCGGTGTCTGCAAAGCCGCGTCCGAGACGCTCTGCGAGCGCCCTCGCGACGGTGCTCTTGCCGCAGCCGGGCATACCGACAAGGACGATGTTTTCCAAAGTCGGGCGCAGCTTTTGTAAAATGTCCGTTATCGTCCGCTCGGAAAAGCCCTCAGCGCAAAACAGCTCAGCGGAGCGCACTGCCTGCGCAGCGAGCATGGAAAGCCCGCCCGCAGCGTTTATCCCGCGCTTTTGCGCGTCATAGACGAGCTTGGTGCGAAGCGGGTTGTAAACCACGTCGAGCACATCGTGAAGCTGCGGCAGAACGGACAGGTCCGCCGCCGCGTTGCCTGCGTTCGGAAACATTCCGAGGGGTGTGGTGTTGACGGCAATTTCCGCGTCCGAATGGCGCGAAAGCGTCTCATAACCGCCGTTCGAGCGGGATATGACCACCGGCTCGCCGCCTGCGTCGCGCACCGCCGCGCAAACGGTCAGGCTCGTGCCGCCCGAGCCGAAAACAAGCGCTTTTTTGTTCGCAAAATCTACCTTGGCACTCTTTGCAAGAAAACAAAACCCGAAGCAATCGGTGTTGTCCCCGAAAAGCGTCCCGTCGGCGCGGCGGACTATCGTGTTGACGCTGCCGATGCGCTTCGCCGTCTCGGACAGCTCGGAGCAGTAGGGTATCACCGCTTTTTTATAGGGTATAGTCACGTTTATACCGCAAAAATCCGCACGTCGCATGAATTCGTCCAACTCGCTCGGCGCAAGCGGCATAAGCTGATATTCGTATTTCCCCAACAACTCGTGAATCGTCTTGGAATAGCTGTGGGACAGTTTTTCACCTATAAGTCCGTAACGAGCCATAGCTTCACCGCCGAAATCTTTTTCACGAGCGTGCAGACAGTATCAGGTCGTATACCGCGATTGCCGCCGCCGCCTCGACGCACGGCGTCGCCCGCGTGACGATGCACGGGTCGTGGCGACCTTTAATTTGAAGCTCGTTTTCACACATGGTATCAAGCTCGACCGAGCGCTGCGGCAGCGCTATTGACGGGGTTGGCTTGAATGCCGCGCGGAAGATGAGCGGCATACCGCTCGAAAGCCCGCCGAGTATCCCGCCGCAGTTGTTGGAAAGCGTTTGCAACTTTCCCTCGCGCGCCGTGTATTCATCGTTGCACTGCGAGCCTCTTTTTGCGCAAAGCTCAAAGCCGGCGCCGAACTCAATGCCCTTGACGGCAGGTATTGCGAACACCGCTTGAGCTATGCGGTTCTCAAGTCCGTCAAACATCGGCTCTCCGACTCCGACAGGAACGCCGAGCACGCAGCACTCCACGCACCCTCCCACCGAATCGCCGTCCGCCTTTGCGCCGAGGATTTCCTCTCTCATTTTTTCGGCGGCGTTCGGGTCGATGACGCGCAGCTTGTCGGCAGGCAGCGCCGAAAGCTGCTCGCGGCAGACGTTAAGGGGGTCGAAAGCACGGTCAAACGCATTCCCGACTTGCAGAATATGCGCGCCGACAAAGACTCCGAGCTGTTCGAGCAACTGTATGCACACCGCGCCCGCAAAGCACAGCGGCGCGGTGAGGCGTCCCGAAAAAGCGCCTCCCCCGCGATAATCCGCAAAGCCGCCGTATTTAACATAGGCGGGATAATCAGCATGGGACGGGCGCGGCACCAGACGCAGCGCGTCGTAGTCCTTGCTTTTCGTGTTCGCGTTCTCAAACACTGCGCAAAGCGGCGCACCGCAGGTCACGCCGTTCATCAGCCCGGAGAGAATATGCGGCTCGTCGGTCTCTGTGCGTGCCGTCGAAAGCTCGCCGGACGCGGCGCGGCGCGAGAGAAAGGCGGCGATGCGCGGCATATCCAGCTTTTTTCCTGCGGGAATCCCGTCCATCACCACGCCGACAGCCTCGGAATGGGATTGTCCGAAAATCGTTATTTTAATATTATTGCCGAAGCTGTTCGACATCGAATTCACCTCCGAGAGCTTTGAAATCCTCATAAAAACCGGGATAGGACTTGTCGGTCACGAGCGCGTTTTGTATTACCACGTCGTTTTCGCATATCACCGATGCAATCGCGGCAGACATCGCAATACGGTGGTCGCCGAAGCTGTCAACGACGCCGCCGTGCAGCGTCCCGCAGCCGTTTATCACAATCGTATCTGCGCTTGTTTGTGCGTCGCCGCCGAGCGAGCGGACAAGCGCAACTGTACTTTGAATGCGGTCGCTCTCTTTGAACCGCAGCCGCGCGCAGTTGACAAAGCGGGTCGTCGAACGCCTTGCGCACGCCGCGATGCAAAGCGCCAGCACGAGGTCGGGTATCTGCGAGACGTCCAGCTCCATATCGCAAGACCGTTTCATTTCCTCAAGGATTTGTGTGACGGCGAAGTCTCCCTGCTTTGTATCCTCAGAAAGATCGAGGAGCGTGATTTGCGCGCCGAGCGTGTTCGCACAAAGCCAAAAAGCCGCCGCCGACCAGTCGCATTGTGCTTTCATCGGCTGCGTCGGCGCTGCATAGCGCTGCTTGCCGTCCACAGACCAACCGTCCGGCGTAATCATGCTTTGCACGCCGAACATCGCCTGCACCTCGCGCGTCATCTCGACATAGCCGCCCGATTCGAGCGGCGTTTCCAGTCTTATGCCCGATGGACCTTCAAGCAACGGGAACGCAAGCAGCAAGCCAGAGATGAACTGGGAGCTGACGTTGCCCGCAAGCGGGAATTCGCCCGCGCGCAGTCTGCCGCTTATCTCAATTGGCAAAAGGTCGCTCGTGCACGAAACGCCGTGTGCTCGAAGCGCCGCAGCGAGCTGCGCATTGGGACGCTTCGGCAGCTTTCCCGAGCCGACAAAGGTAACGCCGTCCCCGAGCGCCGCCGCGACGGGGAGCAAAAAACGCAGCGTCGAGCCGCTCTCATGACAGTCCACCGTCACATGTTCGAGTTCTGCATCGCTTATCGGCTCTACAAAAAACGCTCCGTTATCGTATTGGATTTTCGCGCCGAGCGTCCGCAGAGCGCCGAGTGTCGTTGCGACGTCGTCGCATACGCCGCGCGCGAGAATGGTGCTCGGAGCGTTCGAGAGCGCGGCGCAAATCAGCAACCGGTGAAGCTGAGACTTGGACGCGGGGACGCTGACGCTTCCGCACAGTCTGCGCGGTTTTATGCGTATGTCCATTACTTCATTCCCTTTGAAAACAATTCTTCGAGCTTGTCCGCGTCAAACTGGCGAAGCTCGCAGTGACCCACACGCACGGGCATGACAAGGGTTATCCTGTCTCCCCTGCGCTTTTTGTCGTTCAGCGCCGCCAGCGCAAGCTGCTTTGCGGAAAACTCAGTGCTCGCGCCAAGACCGTACTTTTTCAACAGCCTTGCAAGCCTTTTGCTCGTGCCGCTCTCGCAGATGCCCTCTTTTTCGCACGCTCGGGTCATCATCGCCATACCGACCGCCACGGCGTCGCCGTGCGCAACGGTATAATCGCTCAGCTTTTCAATCGCGTGTCCGACAGTGTGACCGAAGTTGAGCAGCTGACGCCTGCCCTCGTCAAACTCGTCGAGCGCCACAACGGCGGCTTTTATGCGAATGCAGGAGGCAACCACGTTCTCGATGTTCTTTGCGCCCTTTTCGAGCGTCTCGAAAAGCGGCGTCGAACTTAGCATTCCGTACTTTATCGTCTCTGCCATGCCCTGCGCATATATGTCCGCGCCGAGTGTGGAAAAGGTATCCGTATCGCACAAAACCAATCGCGGCTGCCAAAAAGCGCCGCAGAGATTTTTGCCCGCGTCAAGGTCGATTGCGGTCTTGCCGCCAACCGAGGAATCCACCGCGGCGAGCAGCGTCGTGGGCAGCTGTATGCAGTCGATTCCGCGCATATAGGTTGCCGCCGCAAATCCCGCAAGGTCTCCGCAGACCCCGCCGCCAAGCGCGACGACAAGGTCGTGACGGTCCATTTCAAATGCCGCCATAGCTCCGAGCAGACTTGAATAAGTGGCTAGATTCTTGGAGTTTTCGCCGTGAGTGAACACAAAGCATTCACTCTCAAACCCGGCGCTTTCAAGCGAGTCCACGGCGCGCTGCGCGTAAAGTCCGGCGACTGTGTCGTCCGCGACGACCATCACCTTACACTTATCCTTCAAAAGCGCTGCGCGCTCTCCGAGCGAGTCAAGCAAGCCCTGCGCTATAACGACCGAATACGGCCGCGCGGCGTGCACATCAATCGTCGTCATGCTTTCATGCTCCCCTTGTCCGCAAGCTCCTTGCGTTCCCTGCCGGCTTTGAGCAGCTCCTTGAGCCGCTGCGAGTCCGCGTCGTCAATCGCTTGCTTGTATTGCTTTAGGTTGTCGATGAGCGAGGCAAGCTCGTCCGAAAGATTCTGTGCGTTTTCCAAGAACAGCTCGGTCCACATCGTCTCGTTGAGCCGCGCTACGCGCGTCATATCCTTATAGCTGCCCGCCGAAAAGCCCTGCTGGTTAAGCGCCTGCGGACTTTTGATGTACGCGCTGGAAACGACGTGCGCGAGCTGTGAGGTGAAAGCTATACGGCGGTCGTGCTCAAGCGGCGTTGTCACCTCAAAATTCGTAAAGCCCAGCGAGCCCCAGAATTTTTTGAGCGCGTGCAGCGTCTCTATGCTCGTCCCCTTGGGTGGGGTGACGATAATCGAAGCATTGGAGAACATCGCCCTTTGCGCATTATCGAAGCCGGAGCTTTCAACGCCTGCCATGGGGTGAGCGCCGATGAACTCGAAGCCGTATTCGCTCGCGAGCGGGAACAGCCTTTCACAGATATAGCCCTTTATGCCGCCCGTGTCCGTGACAAGACAGCCCTTTTTGATGATTTTCGCCTTATCGCTGACGTATTTGACTATATCCTTCGGATACAGCGCCACAATCAGCATATCGCATATCGCAAGCCGCTCGTCGTTCAGCTCGACGTCTATCGCCTCGAGCAGCTTTGCCTTCGCGACGACCGACAGGTCAATGTCATAGCCGATAACCGTGTGCGGCGTGTCGTGCTTAATCGCCTTTGCTATCGAGCCGCCTATCAGTCCGAGTCCCACAACTCCGATGTTCATTGTCTCTCTCCTTTTGCGGCGTTTGTTCGCTCAGCGCCGAAGCCGCAGGTCCTTATACGGACGTCATAATTTCAAAAAAAGCCCCGCAGTTCGCGACTGCGGAGCAAATCCGGCAAACAATACCGACAGGTTCACCCGATTACTTCCGCGCGGACAAAATAAGCTCTGCTGCCGTAATAGTAAGCAAAGCGAGAGCAATAATATCCGTTTGTCACGTCTAAAAGCATCATGTTAATACCCTCTTGGCATTTTGTACATGGTAGCATATTCGCCGCCTCTTGTAAAGCAAAGCGCGCCCCGAAAACAGCTTCGGGGCGCGCACAAATACTATTAAGAAATTACTATCGGATAGGTTATCGCGCGCGTGGGGACAAAAATCTGGTTCTCGTGCGCGGTGGCGGTTATCGTTCCCTCGCCGTCGTCGGTATCGTCGTCCGCGACGGGCGGTGTGTAGACGGTCTGCTCGACGTACTGCGCGTAGACCTCGGGGGTGACGTCCTTCCAGAAGCCTATCGTTGCGGTGAACTCCGTCTCGCCCGACTTCTGTCCGTCTACCTTGTAGGTTATCGCTCCGTCGTCGTCCGCCTTGGCGACAAACTTCGCTATCGCCTCGTCAGCGGAGGACAGCTGAACGTCCTCGCCTGCGGCAAGCTCTATGGCGATGTCGGTATAAGCAGAGGTGCTAGCCTCGACCTTTTCGGTGTTGTGGGTCGTGACCGATTCAAGTCCGGCGACCGCTATGCGCTGCTCATACAGTGCAGTGACGCGCTTTTCGGTGCGGGCGGGCGTTTCCTTTTCGATGCCGACGATGTCGCGCAGCTTGTTGCGAATCTTGTTGTATATGCCGCTGAAATCGTGTCCGAATATCGAGAATTCCTTTTGCGCCTTGTCAGGAAGTATTTCTTTCTCGGAGACGGTTATCTTGGCGTCGGTTCCGAAATACTCTCCGAGTCCCGTGACGCTGGCATTGTCGGTGGACAGAATGTCCGTGTCATCGACCGCAACAGCTGTAATTACCTCGTTTTCGGAGAGAATAACATCGGTGAAGTCGTACTTCTCGCCGACGGCTATCGTTCTCGCGTTGACGGCGGAATAGGTGGTGGGCTCAACGTAGTTGTCCACGGGCGCTTGCACCCACGGCTCCATTATCACCACGGCGAGTGCAAGTGCTATGACCACCAGCGCGCCGACGATTATCCCGATTATTTTTCCCGCTTTGCCCTTTTTCTCAGGCTCGTCCCAATCGTCGTCATCATCGTCGTCGTCATCGTCGTCGTAATCGGAATCATCGCGTGTTTTTGCAGGTTCTTCATGTTTTTCCGGCTGTACAGCCGCTGCGGCGTCCTCAATCCTGCTCTCAAGCGGTGCGGCGTCTACAAGCGGTATGTTTTGCTCTGCAGGCTGCTCTGCCTCGACCGCCCTTTCAAAGGCAGCGTTGAGCTTTTCGAGCGCCTGCGCTCTGTTGTCTTCACTCATTTTCTTTTTCCTCCGTTAGCGTTTAGCCTTCGAGCGTCCCGTAAGAAGCCATCGCTGCATCACGAAGCTCCTCGCTGGGATAATAATTATACACATCCGAGCTGTTCGCCGCATCGACCTTCTGCGAGAGTACTATATTGCTCTCGGCGTCCAGCCAGCAGTTCCACTCGGTGGGATAGCCTGTTTCATCGTTGGTCGTCACCAGCTTCATGCTGGTTTCGTCATAGGTAAACGAGCCCGAGGCGCTTCCGCTCGACCAAGTGCCGTCCGCGTTTACGGTCATGGAATCGGACGCGGCGGATGTTGTTCCGTCGGCGGTCGTCACGAAGCCGTAGTAAGTTCCGGGCAGATTGGCTTGGGTAATGACGGGAGCCGGTGCGGGCTCGGCGGTGTTGTTGTCCAGCTCCGGAGCGGCGGATACCGCGTTTTGAGCTTCTGCGGGCGCGTCGGCGGTGTTGTCTTTATTGAGCAGCATAGGCAGCACAAAATATGCGGCGGTCGCAAGCACGGCAAGCACAAGGAAGATTATCAGGATTTTTCCCCAGATGCTCGCGAAAAATCCGGGAGCGTCGTCATCTTCGTCGTCATCGTCATCGTACTCATCGTCGTCCTCGTCGTCCTCTTCTTCCTCTTTCGCACGCTTTTTAAGCGCACGTTTCTCTTTGCGGCTGAGCTTGACGGGAACCTCGTCCTCGTCGTCCTCGTCCTCAAGCGCGGAATCGACGGCAGCAGGCTCGTTCACCGTCTCGACGGCGGTTGCGGCGGGAGCTGCGGGTGCAGGCGCGGGAGCGGCGGCAGGAGCGGGAGCGTAAGCTGTCTTTGCGGCGGAATTAAGCAGCGCTATGGACTTCTCGCGGCTAATGGCGAACTTTGAGCCCTGCTCGGCAATAGCGGAGGCAATGAGCCACGCGGGTACGGCAGTCAGGCGCGTGCCGTTGATTTCATAAGTGCAGCTGCGGGTCTCAAGGGCGTTGAGCGCCTCATACAGACGAGCCGAAACGGCGTTCTTGCTGATACCGAGCACCTTTGCTATGTTCTCGACGGCAAGACGCTGATAGTAGAACATATACACGCACAGCTTCTGGTCGGCGGGAAGCGAGTCGATAAGCCCCATGAGCATGGTCTTGGTCTGGGGATTGTCGAACACTTCTTTTTGAACCGCGTTCGCGTTGCCGACGGCGGTGTTCGGGTGCAGCTGCGCGGAAAGCTCAGAGCGCAGATTGTCGCCGAGCTTCTTGACAATCTCGTAGGAGGCAATCATCCGAATCCAAGACAGGAACGCCTCCGGCATATCGAGAGTATCTATTTTGCGAAGCAGCGTGACGGCGGTATTTTCAACTATCGCCTCCGCTCCCTCGACGCTGCCGAGCATTTTGCCGGCGACGAAATATGTAGAGTCCTTTATGTTATAAAAAAGCTCCGCAATTGCAGATTTGTCTCTTTGCTTTGCCTTAGCAACCAATTCGACCATTCTCTGCTTGTCCATATAGCACCATCCTTTATACGAGATTCTCAAAAATGCAGATATATATTTATACTCTCATATAAAATACACTATTTGACTTCAAATAGCAATAAGTATTTGACATTTTTTATACGGGCAGTTGTGAGTTTTATCTTTTTTGTGTCGAATTTTAGACTTAATGTAATATTATTGTTTTTGTTGCGGTCGGGTTCATAAAGAGTTAATATTGTTGGTGTAGCTTTTTTCTATCCAAATGAATATTTCACGGGGTAAATGATGTTCGGATATATTATCGCCAACAAGGACGCCATGCCCGAGGACGAGTTCAAGAGATACCGCGCCGCCTACTGCGGGCTGTGCCGCGCGTTGCTGAGCCGCCACGGGCGCTCTGGACAGATGACGCTCAACTACGATATGACCTTCCTCATACTGCTGCTTTCGTCAATGTACGAGCCGGATGAGGAGTGCGGCATGACGAGGTGCATCGCCCACCCGTCCACGATGCACGAATACTTCCAAAACGAATTCACCGACTACGCCGCCGATATGAACGTCGCGCTCGCCTATCTCAACTGTCTGGACGACTGGAAGGACGACCGCGACATAGCGGCGCTCGCGAGCGCAAACAAGCTCAAGAAAGCCTATCTATCGGTCTGCGAAAAGTATCCGCGCCAGTGCGGGACGATGAACGAGCGAATCGCAAAGCTCTCGGAACTAGAAAAAAACAAGGTCTACGACCCGGACGCTGCCTCCGATTGCTTCGGCGAGCTTATGGGCGAGCTGTTCGCGGTACGCGAAGACCCGTGGTGGACGGAAAAGCTGCGGCGGCTCGGCTATTCGCTGGGCAAGTTCATCTATATACTGGACGCTTGCGTGGATTATCAAAAAGACGTCAAAGCCGGCAAGTATAATCCCCTCGTCTCGCTCGAGGCAAACTCGGTCGAGGAGCTTCGCCCGACGCTGACGCTGCTCATAGGCGCGTGCGCCGACGAGTTCGAAAAGCTGCCGCTCGTTCAGGATGTCGGCATACTGCGAAATATACTGTACTCCGGCGTCTGGACCAAGTTCGAGGCGGCGGCAGTCAAGGAATACAAGAACGCAAAAGGAAAGGAGGCGCAGGCATATGGCGAATGACCCTTATTCTGTACTCGGGGTATCCCGCGACGCTTCGGACGACGATATAAAGACCGCCTACCGCAAACTCGCAAAAAAATATCACCCCGATCTCAATCCCGGCGACAAGTACGCCGAGCAGAAGATGAACGAGATTAATGTCGCCTATGACCAGATTAAGAATCCGTCCTCCTACCGCGGCGCGTCCTATTCATCAACGTCCTCGACCTCCCCGCACGGCTACCGCGGGTATTACAGTCCGTTTGACAGCTCAGGCTATTACGAAACCGAGTCAGATTCCTCCTCGTCTCATTACGGCAGCGCGGATAAGTTTGAGTCGGTGCGCAACAGCATAAATTACGGCGGCTACGCGGACGCGCTGCGCCAACTGGGCGAGATGAGCGAGCGCACGGCGATGTGGTACTTTTACTCCGCCATGGCAAACTCCGGCATCGGCAACAACATCACCGCGCTTGACCACGCACGGCGCGCGTGTGCTATGGAGCCGAACAACCTGAGCTTTCGTATGCTGCTGTCCCGCTTGCAGAGCGTGAGCACCACCTACACCGACGTCCGCCGCGCCTACCCGATGCCGCGCTTTGATTCCGGCGCGCTGTGTCTGGGGCTGTGCCTTGCGCGCTCGATGTGTATGTTCTGCTTGTAGTCACTAATCCTTTCGATATGAAAGCGTCTCCCTTTTCTGTGTCCTGCGGCTTTATTCTTGTCGCTCGGCAAAGGGGGCGTTTTTTTGTATTCATCTAAAAATCGTTTTCTCACTTCGAGGCGGTGCACCACTGCCGCCTTTCCCCGCCTTTCCATCTTCGCAGTTTTGTTTATAGCTTGGCTTTCAAAGCCGTTCTCGGCTGCATCGCAAGCCAAATACAACTCGAACGCACAAAACCCCCGTCCTTCAGGTGAAAGGACGGGGGTTTAATATCTTGTTTATTTCTTTACGACGACCTTTTTGAGCTGCGCGAACTTGGGCAGTCCGTTAGTGGTCGCGCGCTCCGGCTCGCCTTGAATAAGCGGCAGCGCATAGTCGATGAACTCCTGCGTGACGTTGTTGCCCTGCCTGTTAATCCACTCGGCGGGAACGGTCTTTTCGCCGTTTGCGACCTGACTCAGCGGCACGGCGGCAACCGAGCACTTATAGTTGCCCTCTGCGGCGCGCTCAAACGCCATCATGGACGCGGTGTGTCCCGCGCACGCGTATTCGACCGCCTTGCTTCCCGCAAGATACGCCTCGTTCACATCAGCGGCGGAAGCGCAGTGGGACGCGCAGCGCTGAAGCAGCGAGAACTCTATCCCGCGGCATTTCGCCTTGGTTTTGTCCTTGACGAGCGCAACAAGGGTGCTTGCAAGCCCGCCGAGCTGAGTGTGACCGAACGCGTCCTTTTGCGTGGAGGAAACGGCGCCGTACTCGGATATAAACTTGCCGTTCACGTCCTTTACGCCCTCGGATACAGCGACAATGCACTTGCCCTTTTTGCTGAAAACGTCGTCCACGTCGGCGACAAAGTTGTCGATGTCAAAGGGTGCTTCGGGCAGGTATATGAGGTCGGGACCCTCGCCGATTACGTTGGCAAGGGCGCTTGCAGCGGTAAGCCAGCCCGCGTGACGTCCCATTATTTCAAAGATGATTATCGAGCCCTTGGCGTAGACGTCGTTGTCGAGCGAGACCTCGGATATCGACGTGGCGATATATTTTGCCGCGCTGCCGTAGCCCGGGCAGTGGTCGGTCATGACAAGGTCGTTGTCTATCGTCTTGGGTATGCCGATGACGTTGCACTCATAGCCGACCTTTTCGCAGTAAGCGGAAACCTTCGCGCAGGTGTCCATAGAGTCGTTTCCGCCGTTATAGAAGAAATAGCGGATGTCGTATTTCTTGAATATCTCGATTATTCGTTTATAATCGCTGTCGTTCACGGCGCTGTCGTCGAGCATATAGCGGCAGGAGCCGAACGCGCTTGCAGGGGTGCCGCGAAGCAGCTTTATATCGGACGCGAGCTCCTTGGAGCAATCAAACAGCTCGTCGTTGAGTATTCCCTGAATGCCGTGGTTGGCGGCGTACACATTGGTGATATTATCGTTCTTGAGCGCGGTCTCGATAACACCGCACGCACTCGAATTTATAACGGCTGTCGGTCCTCCGGACTGACCGTAAACACACGCACCTTTAAGCTGTTTCATAACACCCCTCCTAGTTTTTTATAGTCTATCATCTTATCTTTTTTATTTCAATATAATAATCCTATTGATTTTATCGCGGCGAATGCTAAAATGAATACAGTACTTTAAGGAAACGGAGAATAAAAAAATGCCA
>CAYXRE010000018.1:9783-18021 GCA_964466125.1 uncultured Oscillospiraceae bacterium | reverse complement strand
TATGACGCCGCCGAGAAATACGGCATGAAGGGCAACCTCGTCGCGGGCGCAAACATCGCCGGCTTCCTGAAGGTCGCCGAGGCGATGAAGGCTCAGGGCATAGTCTGATTTTTATATCACCAAAAACCGCCGCCGGATATCCGGCGGCGGTTCTTTTATTGTTCCATCAATCTGTTCAGTGTTTCACTCGGCAGCTCACTTATCGGCTTGAAGGGCTGCGGCGTGTCCTCGAGCGGCGCTATGCGCTTGACGAACCACGCAACGTCCCGCCAAGCCCCGTCCTTGTAGCCGACCTTCTCATACAAGCACATCTGCCGAAAGCCCAGTCCCTCGTGGAGCGCGCGGCTCTTTTCGTTGGGCATGGTGACGACGCCGTAAACGGTGTTGACCCGCTGCAGCGGCAGAATGCGAAGCAGCGTCGAATACAGCCGCTTGCCGACCCCCTGCGAGACGCGAAGAGCGTCCACATACACCGACAGCTCTGCTCCCCACTGGTACGCCGCGCGCTCCCAGCAGCGGTGAGCGTAGGCATAGGCGATTATCTCTCCGTCGTCCTCGCAGACGATGTACGGGTACTCGGCGCTGATGTCCGCTATTCTCTCCTCAAACTCGCCGACGCTCGGCAAAATCTGTTCGAAGGTGGTCGGCGTCGAGATATACTGCGAATAAATCGCAAGCAGTCTTTGCGCGTCGCTCACTTTCACAAAGCGCAGTTTCACGGTGACGTTTCCTCCTCCGCTCATTCGTCCTCAAGCAGATACTTCATCATCCGCTCGGGCGCGTCGATAAACTGTTTGGTTATCCGATAGTGCTCGGTGTCCTTGTAATTGACCGCCTCAACGCCGTGCTCGGACAGCTGCAAAATGCGCGCATTCGGGTACGCCATGAGTATCGCGGAATGTGTGGCGATTATGAACTGCGAGTCCTTTTTCACCAGCTCGTCGATTGCGACGATGAGCGACATCAGCCGCTGCGGAGACAGCGCCGCCTCCGGCTCGTCGAGAATGTATATCCCGCCGCCGCTAAAGCGGTTGGTCACGAGGGTCAAAAATGCCTCACCGTGAGACTGCGCATGAAAGGAAACGCCGCCGTAGCGCTGCATGGTGCTGTTTTCCTCAAGATAGGTGGCGGTGTTGTAAAAGCTCTCGGCGCGCAGGAAAAAGCCGTCCTTTGGCATTCGTGAGCGCGCCGCGGTAATGTATTTGTAAAGCTCGGAATGAGAATCCTTGGTCGAAAACGAGAAGTCCCGCGAGCCGCCCTCGGCATTGAAGCCAAGCGCGACCGCGACCGCCTCAAGCAGCGTGGATTTGCCCGTGCCGTTTTCGCCGACGATAAACGTGACGGGCGAATCAAAATTAAGTTTGCCGCCTGATTCAAGAAACTTTACGAGCGACAGCCCGTTGAGATACGATTCGTCGGGCGGCGTCTCGTTCAATCTTATCGACCGAAGATAGTTCATCGCGTCCTCCGCTCCCGTTTGATTAGAATGCGGTCGGCTTACAAATTATTTCTTGTCGCCGATAAAGAACAGCGCTATCGTCCCGGGTCCCGAATGGCAGCCGATTACCGGACCGATAAACATCTCGTAAATCTTCTTGGGATGGAACTTCTCCTCGACGAGCGACGCGACAAAATCGCAGTCGTCCTTCGCGCCGCCGTGCCCGATGAAGATCACCTGCTCGGACGGGTCGATTGCCGTCTGCTCCATGTGCTTGACCAGCGCCTCGAGCGCCGCCTTGCGTCCGCGCACCTTTTCGACCGGAATGAGGTGCCCGTCGTTATCGACGTGCAGCACCGGCTTGATGTTCAGCATTCCGCCGAAGTAAGCCGCAGCCGCCGAAACGCGTCCGCCGCGCTTGAGAAAATCGAGGTCGTCAACGGTGAACCAGTGGCACAGGCGGTCGCGGTTGTCGGCAATCCACGCGCCGAGCCCGTCGATGTCCATGCCCTCTTTTTTCTGCATCGCCGCAAGATATACCAGCAGCCCCTCGCCGCAGGACGCGGCGCGCGAGTCAACGACGACCAGCTTGTTGTTCGGATACTTTTCCGCAAGCTCCGCCGAGGCGATGTTTGCGCAGTTGAACGAGCCGCTCAAGCCGCTCGAAAAGCAGATGAACAGCACGTCGTTGCCCGCCGCAAGCTCAGGCGCGAATACCTCGACGTAGCGCTCGGTATTGACAAGCGAGGTGCTCGCGCTCTTGCCCGCGCGCAGCTCGTCATAGAATTTTTGAGTGTCCATCTCGCGCTGGTCGGCATAGTCGTAGAATTCGCCGCCGTCAAAGCTCACGAGCATGGGTATGACCTTTACATTCGCAAGCTCGATGAGCTCGGGCGTAAGGTCGGCAGTTGAGTCCGTATATAGCACATAATTTCCCATATTATACCTCCTGTTATGGAACCTCTGTACAAGGTATCAAATTCCCGCAAAAAAATCAAGGGTGTGTTTTCACGCCTGTGCGTGCCCGCACGGCGGCTGTTATATAACGTGATATTCATTTTGCCGTTCGCGCTTTTAATCAATCTGCGCGCTTTGCGTCGGCGGGCGAATGGCTGCGGGTGTTCTGTCAGGCGCGGCGCAGCGCTCAAAACCGTTTCCCTTTTGAGAATTCGCTTGCCTTCCTGGGATACTTTCTCGCTTCACGACTGTAAATCCTCTTCTGCACTCGGGGCACGGTGACCGTCGGCGTATATTTAGTATTTCCCTGCCGAACAGCCCATAAATGCCGACGAAAATGAGCAAAAGAAAAAGCAGACGTGTGGGCACGCCTGCCTTTGGCTGCTGACTTTACGCGAGGAACGGTTTTATCTTGGAGAAGAAGTGCTCATCCTCGGTAACACAGACCATCGGCTTGGAGAAGTCGAGAGTCATCAGTCCGAGAAGAGACTTTGCATCGACTATTGTGCTCTCTGAATGTACGCCCACCTCGCTCGGATACTTCGTTGCAATAGAATTGAGTTCCTTTACGTCAGCAACGGTTTTGAGCTTGATTTCTTTTACCATGGAATATTACCTCCTGTTCGTATGGTGTTTGGTTTATTATCCTCTGTGCATTTAGCACAATGTTATTATATGCGAGTTGTGCAATATAGTCAATAAACTTGAGGCAACTTCTATGTTTGCAACGAAATCTATCGTCGGAAACGTTTCCGCTTGTGGAGTTTGACATCACATTTTCAATTCCCATTTGCAAAAAATACAAATTATCAGCGTCGCGCAAAACGGTTTTGTGCGAAAACACTGTTAAGAAATTAACGATTTGGGCGAAATCCGAAGCGGAAAGCGGGGAAATCCGGGTGCAAGGATGCGGATTGCATTCTGCCGCAGCACAAAAACGGCGCGTGTGCTGCTGAAAACACATTTTGTTTCCCGTTGTGCAATGGTGCAGCCGCATCGAGCGAAATCGCAGACCGATTGCCGTTTTCATACTCCCCTATGAAACACTGTGTGTATAATGCATTGGGAGGGCAAACGGCAAGAAAACATTTCGTTCGCAGGCAGCAGAACCAAATGCGGATGGAAACCGCTTTTTTCCGCGTCGTAAGCTGAAAGCAGATTTATAAGCGTCCGATTACAAAAGCCCCCGCGCACCGTAACGGCGCGCGGGGGGCTCTTTTACTATCGAGTTATTGACAGGTTTTCCCGCCCTGTGCTTAATAGTTCTTCGCTTGCAGCTCGAAGTAGCTCTGCGGATGAGCGCATACGGGGCATACGGCAGGGGCTTCGGTGCCGACATGGATGTGTCCGCAGTTGGAGCATTTCCAGACCACAACGCCGTCCTTTTTGAACACTATGCCGTTTTCGATGTTCGCAAGCAGCGTTTTATAGCGCTCCTCATGCTCCTTTTCGACCGCGGCGACGCCGTCGAACATCTTTGCTATCTGCTCAAAGCCCTCTTCGCGCGCTTCCTTCGCAAAGGTCGCGTACATCTCGGTCCACTCGTAGTTCTCGCCCTCGGCGGCTGCCTTGAGGTTCTCGGGGGTGCTGCCAACGCCGTTGTGAAGCAGCTTATACCAAAGCTTCGCGTGCTCCTTCTCGTTGCCGGAAGTCTCGGTGAAGATGTTGGACATCTGGATGTAGCCGTCCTTCTTCGCCTGCGACGCGTAGTACTGATATTTGGTGTGGGCCATCGACTCGCCCGCAAAAGCGGTTTCGAGATTCTTTTCGGTCTTTGTTCCCTTGATATTCATTTTAGTACCTCCGTTTGTTGAGTTAGTAATTGCTAACTGAATTATATTACTGCGTTCTGCCGATGTCAATACTATTGTATCCACCGGCGCTGCCGTCAGTCACAGCTTTGCTTTCGGACGGCGATTTTTTCAAAAGCGCGCCGAATCGCCGTTTTTGATTGCTGAATACTATTCTACCAACAGTTTGTGAACTTTTCGCCATATAACGCGTCGCAAATGAAAAAATCCACCGCAGAAGGGAAACAAAGCCGATTTCCGCGCAGGAACGGTTCAAAGAACGCGATAATCGGGGCAACAGAGGTAAAATCAGCGGTCGAAGCGCCGCAAAGACCGCAAGCCGAATCAAACAAGGCGCAAAAGCACGGTGCTGTCCGCAACATCGCTGCGGCAGGCGACAAAGAAGTCCCAAACGAGCGGCAACGTATGGGCACTGAAACTGACGGCGGCTCGCAAAGGCGAAGTGCGCGCGAAAAAGACAATCGGGCAAACAGTTGTGCGGCGCAAGCGCAGAGCGCACGGAGAAGCTCGAAGCATAAAGCCCCCGCCGTTTTCGGCGGGGGCTTCAAAGCTCATTGTTGCTGCGCTTGTGCGGAAATGCCGTCCGGCGGCGGGGTCTGCGGTTTCTTCGCGCGGGGAACTATCTGCGCGAGTATGACGGCGGCGAACACCAGCACGCAGCCGAAAATCTGCTTGGCGCTCAAGACCTCATGGAGTATCAAAAAGCCGAACACCGCGCTGAACACCGACTCGGTGCTCATGATGAGCGAGGCGACCGTCGGCTCGGTGTATTTCAAGCAAATTATCTGCGCCGTAAAGCCGACGCCGACCGACAGCAGACCGCAGTACAGCAGCGGTATCGCCGCCGCGCTTATCTGCGCCCATGTCGGCTTTTCAATGACAAACATCAGCACCGCGCATATCAGCGAGCAGGTCATGAACTCGCAGACCGCAAATTTCAGTCCGTCGAGATGCTGGGAGTATTTCTCGAGCACCAGTATCTGCACCGCCCAGAAAATCGAGCCTGCAAAGGTGATTATATCGCCGCGGTTGACGCTCATCTGCTCGCTGACGCAAAGCAGGAACACGCCGACGAGCGCAAGCACGACGGCTATGAGCACGCGCGCGCTCAGCTTGCGGCGCAAGAAGATGAACGCGAATATCGGCACGAGCACTATGTAAAGCGCCGTCACGAAGCCCGCTTTTCCGGCGGTCGTCTGCATTATGCCGAACTGCTGGAGCGTCGAGCCCAAAAACAGCGCAAGCCCGCAGATAACGCCCGCTTTGATATATTGAGAGAACGGGGCGTCGGGAGCCTGCGGCGCGCCGGACTTGACGGCGGCTCTTTTCGAAAAGAACATAACAGGCAGCAGCACCAGCGAGCCTAGGAAGAAGCGGATTGCTCCGAAGGTGTACGGTCCGATAATCTCGCCGCCGATATTTTGCGCAACAAACGCGGCGCCCCAGATTATCGAGCCCAAGAGCATGAGAAGATTTGCGGCATTTCTTTTTGACATCAACAATTCCCTTTATCTTTCTTTTATATATCAATTGAAGCTGAACGAGTAGCCCGTCAGCCCGTAGAACGCGAGCGCAAGTCCCGCAAGATACAGCAGCGTCGCGGGCAGTCCCTTGAACGCATTGGGCAGCTCGGGGTTGTCCAGCTTTCTTTGTCCCTCGGTCACGAGCAGCACCGCAAGCAGGAAGCCGAGGCTCGAGCCTATCGCGTAGCATATCGAGACGTACAGGTCATAGCTCTGCGTGTTGGTCAGCATTATCGTGCCGAACACAAGGCAGTTGAACGCCGCGCCGGGCAGCATATCGAGCGCGCGTGAAACAAAGCGCTGCGGGAACAGCTTGAGGGTGAGAATGAACACCAGCAAAAAAGCGAAGGATATGCAGACGGCTATGCACAGCGGCTGCAAGTAATAGTAAAGCGCGGTGTAGGTGACCAGCAGCTTGGACAAGAAGAAGTTGCCCACCGTACCGAGCACGGTCACGAGCGTCAGCAGCAAGCCGAAGATGCCTGTACTGGTCGTGTCGTCAACGAGCGACAGCAGCCGCGAGACGCCGAGCGCTCGGGCAAATACGGCGTTTTGAATGGTTATGGCGACGAGATTTATGCTCAGGAATACGACAAAATAATTCAGCACTTCAGTCATTCTGCGCGCCCTCCGATGTTTCCTGCCGCTCGCGCTTGTATGCGGACGCTGCCCATTGCAGCGCGGCGCTGAGCAGTGCGACGGTTATCATTCCGCCCGCAATGGACGATTCTATCGGAAGCGGGGCGCGCTCAAGGAGCTTTTCGCCCCAAAGAGTTCCGAGCGACAGCAGCTCGCGCAGCGCGCCGACGAACAGCAGCACGGCGGAGTAGCCCAGCGTGGTCATAAGCCCGTTGTAAGCCGCGCGGGCGACCCCTTCCTTGGACTGTATCTCGGCGCGGGAAAGCACGATGCCGTCCACGACAAACAGCGGCAGGTACATACCCGCCCCAAGCGCGGCGGAGCCGAAAAGCATATTGACGAGAATTATCGCGGGAACGTAGATAATCGCCGATATAAGCGCGTACTCTATCAACCGCAGCCGCGTCGAGCTGACCTTGATGAGCATATCGCCGAACACACGCACGGGTACAATAATTATGAGCGCGAGCACCGCGAGCACAGCCGCGTTTTTCAGCGTGTTCGCCGCGGCGATGACCGGAGTCAGCGCAAGACCCTGTATGAGCACGGGGTTGTTCAGGAAAATGAGGTCGTGGCGCATCGCCTCGTCGAGCGGCAGCGAAATGCTGCTTTCCTTCTTAAACTTCATCGCTTTGCGCCTCCGTTTCCATGCGCTGACGCTTTCGCGTCACGAGGCGGTCGAGATATGGGGCAATCGGCTCGACTAGCAGCATGGCGAAGCACACGCCCATCTCGAACACGCCGACGGAGCGAAAAAACATGGTCGCCACACCCGCAAGCACGCCGAACAACAGCTTTGCCGTCGGACGCTTGGGGACAATGGTCGGTTCGGCGACGATGAATACCGCCGCAAACACCACCGCGCCCGAAAGCATTTCATAGACGACCGACATCTCGCGGGATACCTCGAGCCGCGGGAACGCCGCCGCCCAAACGCAGCAGCTTGCAAGATAGGCAAGCGGGACCTGCCAGCTTATGGTGCCGTGCGCTATGAGCAGCAGCAAGCACGCGAGCAGCACGAGACAGAAGGTCGCGCCGAGCGGACCCTGATAGTTGCCGATGAGCAAATCAACGCTCTGCACGTCCGGCACGCCGCCGAATTTGATGATGTTGGATATGCCGTCGTAGCCCGCCGCACCGGAATCAAAGCCGATGCCGATTTCGGAAAACGGCTTGGGATAGCTGAACACCTCGAGCGGGTAGCACGCGGCGGTAAACGCAAAGCCGAACGCGGACGGGTGAAACGGATAGCAGCCGTAGCCGCCGAACGCGTGCTTGCCCAGCAGCACGGTGACTATCGTGCCGACTATGACCACCGAGTAGCGCGAGGACGCGGGCAGCATGACGACGAACATCAACGCAAAGGCATAGGAGGAAATATCGCTTCGCCGAAAACGGCGCAGACGCACGAGCGACACCAGCTTGTCGCAGACATAGCTCGTCAGCACGGCGACGCCCGCCATTATCGGCACACGCGCGCCGTACAGATAGCTTGCGAGCGCAAGCAGCACGACGAGCGCGACCAGATAATCGCGGCAGGGTCGGAATGCCTCGTGGTATTGTATCTTCTCTTTCGCCATCAGTTTTCCTTTCGCGCGCGGCGAAGCGTAGCAATCGCCTTTGCGCGGTCAGCACTTTCAAATATATACGAGCCGGCGACAAGCACGTTAACGCCGGCGTCTACGACCAGTTTTGCGGTATTCTCGGCGATGCCGCCGTCCGCTTCAATCAGCAGGTCCTCCCTGCCCTCGTCGAGCGCCATTCGCTTTATGCACTCGATTTTTTCGCACATCTCGTCCATAAACAGCTGTCCGCCGAAGCCGGGCTCAACGGTCATCACCAGCACCATGTCCACAAGCGGGATATAATC
>CAYXRE010000018.1:0-9773 GCA_964466125.1 uncultured Oscillospiraceae bacterium | reverse complement strand
TGGCGGGCGTACCCGGGCGCAGCGTTATGCCGACCTTCGCGCCGCTTTTGCGAATGAGCTCTATCGTCTCGCGCGGGCTTCCGTCCGACTCGATGTGAAAGGTAATCATGTTCGCGCCCGCTTTTGCGAAGGCGCGGACGTACTTTGCAGGCTCCTTAATCATCAGGTGTACGTCAAAAAAGGCGTCCACCGAGCGCTTGATGCTCGCAAGCGGCGCAACGCCCACGGTTATATTCGGCACGAATACGCCGTCCATTACGTCGTAGTGAATCCAGTCCGCACCCGCCGCGAGCACATCGCGGCACTCCTCGCCTATGCGGGAAAAATCACAGCTGAGCAGCGAGGGGGCGATTATCAGTTCGTTTGTCATTTTTGTTTACGGTCCTTGCCTTTTGTTTGGTTTTTGTCTGTGCCGCGTCTGGACGCGCCGGAGTTCTTCGTGTCCATTCCGAACGCCTTTCCGAGCAGCTTGGAAAGCCGCACCACCGCGCCGGGCTCCGGCGTTTTCGCCTTAACGGTCTTCATCAGCTCACCGCCCGCAGCGGGGAAGCTGACGCGGCGGCTCTTTGCCTTCTCCTCCGCGCCGGTGTGAAGCACGAGCGCGAACTCGGTGTATTCGCCCTCGATGCTCTCAACGGTTATTTTGCCGCCGAGACGGGAGACGAGCGTTTTGACGATATAAAGTCCCAAGCCCGTTCCGGTGCGGTCGAGGCTGCGGGATTTGTCGGTCTTGTAAAAGCGCCCGAATATACTCGGCAGCTCGGACGCGGGTATGCCCGCGCCGGTATTGCGTATGCGCGTGACGGTATCCGCGTTCTTTTCACCGGTCTGTTCGATTGTAATCGTTATCGTTCCGCCCTCGGGCGTGAACTTGATAGCGTTGTCGAGCAGGTTATAGTATATCTGGTAGAGCATGTCGTTGTCCACCGTAACAAAGCGCGGCTTGACAAACATATCGGTTATTTTTATCTTTTTTTCGACTATGCGGCTCTCCGCCGAGTACAGCACCGAGAGCATGACGTCCCATGAGTTGAAGTTGCCCAGCGACAGCTTGAAATTGCCCTCCTCGATTCGCGAGACGTTCAGCAGCGAGGTCGTAAGGCGGGACAGGCGCTTTATCTCGCTGGAGACGATGCCCAGATAGTGCTCCTGACGTTCGGGCGGAATGGTGCCGTCCAGTATGCCGTCCACATAGCCGCCGATTGTGGTCATGGGCGTGCGAAGCTCATGCGAAACGTTCGCCACAAAGCTGCGGCGGGAATTTTCAAATTCGCTGAGGCTGTCCGCCATTTTGTTGAAGGAGTCGGCGAGCGCGGACATCTCGTCCTCCCCGCTCACGCGAACCCGCGCGGAAAAGTCTCCCTCGCCGAAGCGGGTCGCCGCCTCGGAAATCTCGGTCAGCGGCGTGGTGAGCTGCCTTATCGCATAATAGACCACCACCGACGAGGTGATTACCATTACGCCGGAGGAAACGAGGAAGGTGACGAGCATATCCATAAGGAACGCAAACAGCGGCGACATGGGCGAGAGCGCAAACACAAACGCGATTATCGCGCCGTCTCGCTGGACGGGAACGCCGTAGGTATAGCTTGCCGAGTGTCCGAACAGCCCCTCGAGGAAGCCCGCCGAGGTATATTCTCCCCGCGTAGCGGCAATTTTGAGCGCGCGGTCGCTCACCGTCTCGGGACAGACGGCGGGATTCATGTCGCTGCACGCGAGCACCTTGCCGGAGATGTCACTTATCATGACCGCGACCCCCGTGCTCTCGTGAAGCGACTCAAGCCGCTCAAGCGCCTTCTCGCTTATGCTAAGCGACCCCGAGGAATAATTGCAGTCCTCCAGCACGATTTTTGTTCCAAGCTCTGCGGCGTTGTGAAGCGCCGCCTCCTTTTCCGCCGTGAAATTCTGCGCGGAAAAGTAAAGCAGCGCTATGCCGAGCATAAACGTGCAAAGCAGTATCGTCAGCATAAAGGTGACGATGTATTTGCGAAACAGACCGTCCTTCATTGTATCCTTACTTCACTTCGAATTTGTAGCCGACGCCCCAGACCGTCTTGAGCTCCCACTGGTCCGAAACGCCCTCGAGCTTCTCGCGCAGACGCTTTATGTGCACGTCCACCGTGCGCGAGTCGCCGAAGTACTCAAAGCCCCATACCTCGTCGAGCAGCTGGTCGCGCGTAAAAACGCGGTTGGGGTTTTTGGCTAGATGATACAGCAGTTCGAGCTCCTTGGGGGGCGTGTCTATGCGAATGCCGTCCACCTTCAGCTCGTATTTGACTATGTTGACCGACAGCTTGTCGTAGCTGACCTCGCCTTGCGTGTCCGAGCCGGACGTGCGGCGCAGCACCGCCTTGATGCGCGCGACTACCTCCTTGGTATCGAACGGCTTGACGATATAGTCGTCCGCGCCGAGCTCAAGCCCCATGACCTTATCAAAGGTCTCGCCCTTGGCGGTAAGCATTATCACGGGCACGCTGCTCGTCTCGCGTATCTGACGGCAAGCCTCCCAGCCGTCCACCACCGGCATCATTATGTCCAGCAGCACCAGCGCGGGCTTGTCCGATTTGACTATGTCCACCGCGTCCTTGCCGTTGTGCGCCATGAGCACGGCGTAGCCTTCCTTTTCCAGGTACAGCCGCAGCAGCTCACAGATATTCTTTTCGTCGTCCACGACGAGTATCTTGGTGTCGTTGTTCACAGCATTCCCTCCCGTATTTCAAGACGCTTTTGTCTGTTCGTTCGCCTTGACTACATCTGATTATAATATATAATTAGGAAAACAGACAAGAAAAAAACAGAAACGGACAAAAAAGATGAAATTAGGTATCGTCGGGCTGCCGAATGTCGGAAAAAGTACGCTGTTCAACGCCATCACAAACTCGGGCGCGCAAAGCGCGAATTACCCGTTTTGCACCATAGAGCCGAACGTCGGCGTGGTCGCCGTTCCGGACAAACGTCTGGACGCGCTCTCCGAGATGTATCACCCCAAAAAATACACCCCTGCCGTCATTGAGTTCGTGGACATCGCGGGACTTGTCAAGGGCGCGTCCAAGGGCGAGGGACTGGGCAACAAATTCCTCTCCCACATACGCGAGACCGACGCGGTCGTCCACGTCGTGCGCTGCTTTGACTCGGACGAGATAATCCACGTGGACGGCTCGGTTGACCCCGTGCGCGACATTGACGTCATCGAGCTGGAGCTCATACTCTCGGACATCGAGATAGTCGAGCGCAGGATCGACCGCACGACCAAGGCGCTCAAGGGGGACAAAAAGCTGCAAGGCGAGCTGGACTTCCTAGGTCGGCTCTCCGAGCACCTGAGCGCGGGCAAGAGCGCACGCACGATGGAAATCGCGGACGAAAACGAACAGGCTGTATTTGACGACATGCCGCTGCTGAGCGCAAAGCCGGTCATCTTCTGCGCGAACATCTCGGACGACGACCTGCTTGACGGCGCTTGCAACAACAAGTACTACGCCGCCGTACAGCAGCGCGCAAAGGAAGAAAACGCGGGCGTTATCGCCGTGTGCGCCGAAACCGAGCAGGAGATCGCCTCCCTTTCCCCGTCCGAGCGCCGCGAGTTTCTCGCAGACCTCGGCATCGAGGAGAGCGGGCTTGACAAACTGATCAAAGAAAGCTATCGTCTGCTCGGGCTTATATCCTTCCTGACGGCGGGCGAGCCCGAAGTCCGCGCGTGGACTATCAAGGACGGCACCAAGGCGCCGCAGGCGGCGGGCAAAATACACTCCGACTTTGAGCGTGGCTTTATCCGCGCCGAGATAATCCCCTTTGACGAGCTGATGAAATGCGGTTCGCTTGCGGCGGCAAAGGAGAAGGGGCTGGTTCGCTCGGAGGGCAAGGAATATGTGATGCGCGACGGCGACGTGACGCTGTTCCGCTTCAACGTCTAAAGGGAGTTTTTATGAAAATCGGTATCATCTGCGCCATGGACGGCGAAATCCAGCTGCTTCGCGAGCATATAACCGACCGCTCCGAGCTGTGCGAGGCGTCGGTGCAAATCACCCGCGGCCATCTCGAGGGGCACGAGGTATTTCTGTGCATAAGCGGCGTGGGCAAGGTCAATGCCGCGGCGACGGCGCAGTATCTGATAAGCACCCGCTCTGTGGACGCCATATTAAACATCGGGCTTGCGGGCAACTGCGCACAGCTGCCGCTCGGCGGCGCGGTGCTGCCGAAACGCATTGTCTACCACGACTACAACATGGCGTGGATTTCCGAGACGCTGCCGGGCGTGGAGTTTTTCTCACCCGACCCCGAGCTGTTCGAGCTGGCGGCGAGAGCCGTCGAGGAGCTTGGCGTCACCCACATGGAGGGCGTGCTCGCGTCCGGTGACCAGTTTGTCAGCGACCGCGAAGTAAAGCGGGACATCGTCGAGCGGACCGGCGCTTCGTGCATCGATATGGAGGGGGCGGCAATCGCCCACACCGCCATGCGCTGCGGCATACCGTTCGTATCGCTCAAGGTCATGTCGGACAACGCGGACGACGGCGCGCTTGAGATATTCCACGACACGCTGGAGATAAGCGAATACTGCGAGCGCTCGGCGAACATCATTCGCGGCATCGTAAAGCGCATGAAGTGAGTAAATACACAACAGTAAACCGCCGTGTTCCCTTTCGAGAGCACGGCGGTTTTGTGTTCTATTGCAGTTCGGTGCTCGTCGCGCCCGTGCGCGTCACGGCGTTCGCCGCGCTGCGGTTGCCCTCGTCGAGGCACTCGCGTATTTCCAAGCCGCGAAACGCCGCGGCTAGAAAGCCCGCGTTGAACGCGTCGCCTGCGCCGGTCGTGTCCACCGCCTCAACTTGCAGCGCCGGACTTTCATAGTAGCCCCGCTCGCTGCTCGCCGCAGCTCCGCGCGAGCCGAGCTTGGTCACGACAACGCTCACTGCGTCAAACCTTGACGGCGACACCGAGGCGATATAGTCCGCCTCCCGCTCGTTTGCAAGCAGTATGCCGCACGAGGAAAGCGCCTCGTCCAGCAGCTCTTTTTTGACGTTCACCACCGTCGGGCAGGGGTCGAGCGCGACCGTTTTCCCCGTGTCGTTCGCAAGGCGCATGAGCGCCGTGACGAACGCGCCCTGCGTCTCGTCGGTGAGCATATAGCCGGACACGAGCAGCATATCGGCGCTTGCAAGGCACTGTTCAAGATTTGAATCCAGCTCGTAGCTTCCGCCCGAAGCGCCGCGCATGGACATCATTGTGCGCTCGCCCGTCTCGTCGATGACCGTCACGGTAAAGCCTGTCCTGCCGCGCGTCTGAAGGCAGCTTGTCCCCACGCCCGCAAGCGCAAGCGCCTGTTTTGCCGCGCGCCCGTCCGCGTCGTCTCCGACTATGCCGCAAAACTCGGTCGGTACGCCCAACGCGGCGCACGCCGCCGCCGTGTTCGCGGCGCTGCCGCCCAGATACCGCGCGCTCTTTTCGATTTTCTCGTCTGCGCCGCGCTGCGGAAAGCGCCTGACATAAATCAGATTGTCCGCGAGCACGTCGCCTATCACCAATATTCCGCTCATGCTTTCTCACTTCCGCTCTTTTTGCACTCTGCCGCGACCCAGCCGTTCAGCTCGTGTTTTTTCGCAACAACGAATCCTGCGTTCGCAAGCGCAAGGAGCACCTCGTCCGAGCGCGTGTCGATTATTCCGCTGACGATGAGCGTGCCGTCATCAGCGAGCTTTTCAAGAAATATTTCGCGCATGGCGATTATCACGTCCGCGACGATGTTTGCGCAGATCACGTCGTAGCCGCTCCCAAGCGACGCGCGAAATTCCGCGTTCGATACAACGTCGCCGAAGCACGCGTCGTAATTCTCCCCGACGCCGTTTTGCACTGCGTTTTCTTCTGCGGTATGCGCCGCGTTTTTGTCAATATCCACCGCTTTTGCGCTGCGTGCGCCCAGCAGCAGCGCCGCAAGAGAGAGAATACCGGTGCCGCAGCCCATGTCCAGCACCCGCTCGCCGCCGCCGATGAGCGAATCGAGCGTTTCTAGGCACAGCCGCGTCGTCTCATGCTTGCCCGTGCCGAAGGAGGAGCCGGGGTCGAGCGTCAGCACCACGTCGTCCGGCTTTTTCTCAAAGCTTTCCCACGACGGGCAGATGACCAGTCTTTTGCCGATGCGCTCGGGGTGGTAGTATTTCTTCCAGTTCTCCGCCCACTGTGAGTCGTCGGTGTCGGCGCTCGTGACGGAGTACGGGATATTCTCCGCCGAAAGCCGCTGCTCGATAAAGGAAACCGCCTCGGCGGGCGCGAGATTCTTGGGAATATAGACGTGAATTACCGCGCGGGTGCGGTCCTTGTTTTGCAGCTCGTCGTCCACATAATCGACTATCCCCGTCTGCGGCAGCAGCTCGTCCATGTCCGAATAGTCCTCGATATAAATGCCGTAGGGCACGGTCATGTTCGCAATCGCCGCCGCGGTATCGGTGTATTCGCACGGTATGTCTATCTTGATTTCCGACCAGTCCATTTTTCCTCCAATCCGCACAGCGTCACGGCAAACAGCGCCGCAACAACGGGCAGATGATTGATTAAATATCTTGAGCGCGCTTCAAACAGCAGCAAAAACAGCGTGATTCCTACAACGCACAGCCGCAGCGCCGCGAGCTCGGCGCGGTTTTTGTCGCTGCCGCCTATAAACGACAGCGCGAGCGCGAGCAGCAGCCCGAGCCACAAGCCGTTTTGCACATTGACGGCAAAGTCGTTGTTGGACCCGTTAGGATAAACAAAGCTCTGCACGAGCTTGTCGAGCGGCGCGTCATGGTACGGCGCGCTCATATAATGGCTGCCCTCACGGGCGTACCAAAGAGTGCCGTCCGACCAGATAAAACGGGATTTGAGCGCGAGGAACTGTGCGTAGCCGCCCACGCCGTACGCAGAAAGCCTGCGCGCTATCACCTCGCGGCAGAATTCTTTTTTTGCAGCCTGACCGCTCACCGCTCCCGTTCCCAATGAGTCCTCGGGATTCCAGCCGCCGTAGTTGTCCCCCTCGGCGTGCAGTCCGACCATAAAGTAATGCTCCGTCGGAAACGCGATTTCCTCCTCTACTTGCGGTTCATAATAGCTCATGGAGCGGCGTGTGCACTCGTAAGCGCCGTATACCGCAGCAAAGGAAACCAGCAGCGCAAGCGCGAACGCGGCGAAGTTTTTCCACGATGTTTTTTTGAAACACGCACATAAAAGCGAGATGATTATCACTGCGATTGCCGCAATCGCCGCCGTCGGCTTGAAGCAAAAGCCCACCGCCGCCGCAGCTCCCGTCAGCACGCCGAAGCCGACCCGCCCTCGTGCGTTTTCAGCATCGTTCGCGCGCTGCCAAAGCAGCAGCGTCAGCGGGGCGAAGGGCATTGTGTAGACGTCGGTATAGGGTATGGACAGCGAGGGGTTGAACAGTATCAGCGGCGCGCAGACCGCGCAGAACGCCGCACATGCGCGGGTGGAAACCGCCCGCTTCACGAAAAGCGCTCCCAAAAATACCGCCGCGTCCGCGAGCAATATGCCAAGCGCTATGAGCGCAAAAAACACCGTTTCAAACGGCGCATTCCCGAACGCGCGTATTACCAGCGAGAACAGCCAGAAGAGCGCCGTGTTGTTCGGGCAGCGCAATATATAGGAAAAGTCTCCTTCTCCGCCCTTTACGAAAAACTCCGCCACGCCGTAGGTGTATTCCACATCCCAGCCGAGCGCAGTATAAAACGAGCGGACATACAAAAGCTGCATCGCGAGCAGCGCCGCACAGCCGAGTATCGTTATAATGTGAAGCGTCCGTGCAGCGCATCTTGCGACAACAAAGCACAGCAGCCTGTACGCGGCGAAAACGCACGCGAGCGCACAGAGCATATACAGCGCGCCTGTCAGCGCATTTTCGCGCACGGTGAACAAGTCGAGCACGAACATCGCCGCAAAATAAAGCGAAAACGCCGCCGCGAATATGCGCGCGCAAATCGAGGCGGCATTCTTTTCGAGCAATTTATTTCCCGCTGCCATTCTTCATCCTCCCGTACATTTCGGGAACGGTGCTTGCCGCCCACAGGATAAACGCCGGCATATAGCACATCAAATACCGCGAGCGCGTCTCAAAAATCATCAGGAACAGTATCAGCCCGAGCACGCACAGCCGTATCAGCGCAAGGTCACGCCGACGCTGATAGGAGCCCTGCCGATTGAACGCGGACAGCGCGAACACCGCGAGCAGCATGAACCACAGCGAATCCGCGAGCGTGACGTAAGCCTCATGGTACTGCCCGCTCGGAAAGAAAAAGCTTTGGAACAGCTTCGCGCCGTTTGACGACGGCGGGTCGCTCTGATAATGCCCTCCCTCGCCGCCGTAGGTGAACGTTCCGTCCATAAAGGTCATGCGCGCCTTGAGCGTGAGAAACTCCGCATATCCGAACACACCGCCGAAGCCCGCGAGACGCTCTTTTATAACTGACAGGTTATATTCCTTTTTTGCCGCCTGACCCAGCCGCGCAGCGGTGGCGGTTATATCCTCGCCGTGCCAGCCGCCGTAGGTCTCCGCCTCGTCGTAGACGCTCAGCCCCATCATTATATAATGGGTGTACGGATACGCCTCCTCCTCGACCGCCGCGTCGTCCCACAGTCCGTCGAGGACCACAGGACGCAGCGCATTGAAGCCGCACAGCAGCACCGCAAACGCGCACAGCGCGCACAGCGCCGACACCCCCGCTTTGCGAAGCGCCGTTTTGTTTTTCTCCGAAAGACGGACGACAAGCGCCGTTATCGCGACGGCTATGGGCATGACAATCATGGTTGGCTTGAGCAGATACGCAAAGCCGGCGCACACTCCGAAGCACACCGCCGAAAGCACGCGGCGCCGCACGCTCGCAGCGTCGCGGGTCACGCCGTAAAGCAGCATGAGCGCGGGAACGGTGAACAGCGTCAGCGTGTCGGTATAAGGGGTCGTTATCCACGGGTTGAGCGCCATGAGCGGCACGCACAGCACCAGCGCCACCCTCATTGAGCGCGAGCCGAAGAAGCGTCGGGCGCAAAAGCAGGTCAGCATACATGCGGCATCCACGGCGACGATGTTCAGCAGCACGAGCAGGAAAAACGGCTCGGCGACGCCGAGCGCCGAGCCGACGGCTATCGCGGCGAGGTCGAGCATATAAAGCAGCGAATTGTTGGGGTAGATATATAAATAAGAATGGGCTATCTCGCCGCCGTCAAAAAAGGTCTGCGCCTCGTTAAAGACAAGTCCGACGTCCCAGCCGATTTTTGTGTACAGCGCGCTTGCCATATATATCTGAAGCGCAAGCATACAAGTAAAGCCGACGACGCACAGCGCGCACAGCACGCTTCGTTTGAGGTGCTTTTGCGCGGCGCTCACAAGCGCGTATTCCAGCGCAAGCAGCGCTATCCACACGGCGGAGAAAATGACCATCGCCGGCATCGACTGCGCCTTTTTGAGGTTGACGAGCACGAGCATAACAAAGAAAAACACCGACAGCGCTATGCACAGCAGCCATTGCAGCGTTCTCTCGGTTTTTTTCATCCCGCTCATCCCCGTCAACTGTATTAAATCCAGTTTATCACAACGCGCGGGGCTATTTCAATAAATCCGCCTCAAAAGCCGCTCGCAGCTGCGCAAAGCCCGCGATTTCCGATTTGCGATGATTTCACACCCGTCATTCGGGCGAGAAAACGGCTTTTTGTAAGCACCGATGTTGCAATTGACAAAACAAGCGCCGTTCCCGAAAACGGGAACGGCGCTTGAAGCACTCTGGTCGTATCTATCAGCGGAA
>CAYXRE010000017.1:0-18177 GCA_964466125.1 uncultured Oscillospiraceae bacterium | reverse complement strand
ACAATCCTGTCGTTGAGCAAACGGGAAAAGATGTCGTAGGAACGCTCTCCCCTATTTGTCTGCTCTATTACCATCGGAACTAAACTCATAAATCAACCTCCTGATTTTTGCCGTGCTTACTTTGCTTCCTCGGTTTTGTCCTCGGCTTTCGGCTCGGCTTTTTTCTTTGTTGCTTTCTTTGCGGGCTTTGCAGCCTCTTCGAGCTTCTCCGCTCCCGCCTTAATCTTTTCAACAGTTACCTTTGCGCTGTCGCGGATAACGTCGATAGCCTTGTTGAGCTTAAGGTCGCTGCGAAGGTCCTTTTCGGAGATAGCCTGCTTAATCTTTTCGACCTCCATCTTGTAAAGGTCGGCGTATTTCTGGTACTCCTTCTCCAACTCTTCTGCCGTGACCTCAAGCTTCTCCTTGCGCGCTATGGCTTCGAGCGCGAGCTTGGAGCGAACCTGCTTTTCAGCCTGCTCACGGAAGGACTCACGGAATGCTTCAATGTCCTGTCCGACATATTTGAGGTAGGTGCGAACGTCCATTCCCTGCTGCTGCAGGCGGTAGTCGAAGTCGCGCAGCATATCCGCGATGCGGTCGTCTACCATGACCTTGGGGATATCGCCCTCGAGCTCGTCGGTTATCTTGTCAAGCAGCGTATTCTCCAGCTCGGACGCGGCGTGCTCCTCGTTGGACTTCTCGAGCTTTTCTTTTATGCTCTTTTTGAGCTCGTCAAGCGTATCGAACTCACTTACGTCCTTGGCAAACTCGTCGTCCAGCTCGGGCAGCTCTTTTCTGCGAACGGCGTTGAGCTTGACTTTGAAGGTCGCGGGCTTGCCCGCAAGCTCCTTGGCGTTGTAATCCTCGGGGAAACTGACCATTACGTCAAATTCCTCGCCGGAGTTGTGACCGACTATCTGCTCTTCGAAGCCGGGAATAAACTGACCCGAGCCGAGCACGAGGTCATAGTTTTCACCCTTGCCGCCCTTGAAAGCCTTGTCGTCCACAAAGCCCTCAAAATCTATATTCGCCGTGTCGCCGATTCCGGCGGCTCTGTCCTCAACGCTGACCATGCGGGACTGTTTCTCGCGCATAGCGTCCAGCTCGCGGTCTATGTCGGCGTCCTCGACAGTATTGACCTTTTTGACAGCGGCTATACCCTTGTAGTTCTTAACTTCCAGCTCGGGCTTGAGCACACACTTCATGCTTATCTTCGCGCCGTTGTCCGCGGACATCTCGAGCACGTCGACCTCGGGACGGTCGATTACTTCAATCTTGGTTTCCTCGAGAGCCTTATCATATTCGTCGGGAAGTATCTCGTTGAGCGCGTCCTCAAAGAAAAACTCCGCGCCGTACTTCTTTTCGATAATCGCACGGGGCGCTTTGCCCTTGCGGAAGCCGGGTATATTCAGTTGCTTGACTTCCTTGCGATAGACCTTTTCAACGGCCTTTTTGAAAGCCTCGGGGTCAATGGATATGATGAGCTCGTATTTTCCGTCGTCGGTCTTTTTGTGTTCGATGAGTGCCATTGTAAATCCTCCAAATCTAAATCTTATGAATTATAACATATCGACTGAACAATTACCACTGGTTATTTGATTCTGAGCGGCGAAAAATTGAGGTAATCCGCCGAGATTAAGCGAAAAGAAATCCCGTCATATTCTCCGCAAAAGGCGTTCTTTATGCTCTTGCCGTGAACGTGACCGTAATAACAGCGCTTTACACCCGCGCGCTTCATTATGTCGATGAATTCGGGGATATGCTCGCCGGAAAACACCGGCGGATAGTGAAGAAAAACTATATTTTCGCTCACAGACTTCGTTTGGGAAAGCAGCGAACGCTCCAGCCTTCCCGCCTCACGGCGCAGCACCTTGTCGCTTTGCTCCTCGCCCTGCTCAAAAAACCAACCGCGCGTACCGCATATCCCGGTGTTCTCGCATACATACGAGTCGTTGAACAAAAAGCTGATGCTCGAAAATCCGCACTCGGCAATCCACTCGTCGATTTTCTTTCGCGTCATCCACCAGTAGTCGTGGTTTCCCTTGAGCAATATCTTTTTCCCCGGCAGCGAGTTGAGAAATCTGAAGTCCTCATACGCTTCGTCAGTGGTCATAGCCCACGAAATATCGCCGGCGACAACGACTGTGTCCTGTTCTCCGACGTTTTCCCGCCAGTTGCTTTCAAGACGGCTCATGTAGTCCCCCCAGCCGCTGAAAATGTCCATAGGTTTTTGCACCGACAGCGAAAGATGCGTGTCGGCGATAGCATAAAGCGCCATGTTGCCCTCGATTACAGATTATTGATAAAAAACGCTTCGGCGTTGTTGTAGAAAATGTCGTCCGCCGTGTTCTTTCCGAACTCAGCCGCGACAGTTTTATATAAAGACGGTATCGAGCCAATGTCGCGGCAAAAGTCGGGCATATCCGCGCCGTCGAAGTCGCTGCCGATACATATCGTTTTCTCTCCGCCGAGCTCCAGCATTCGATAGATGTTTTTCAGCAGTGCCGTCACTTCGGGCTCGCCGTCGTCATCCAAAAACAGCACATAGAAATTCAGCCCGACCAGTCCGCCTCGCCGCACAAGCTCACAGAAAAACTCGTCGGTCAGGTTGCGCTTGTTTTTGCAGATATACCGCAGATTCGAGTGCGTCGCGATGACCGCGCCGGAATAAAGCGACAGCAGCTCGAACACGCCCTCGTCGGACAGATGAGATATGTCGGGAGTAATGCCTGTCTGCTTCAAATTCTCAACAAGCCGCCTGCCCTGCGGCTTCAAAGAGCCGCCCTCATGGATGCCGAACGCAAATTCGTTCTCGCCGTTCCACGTAAGGCTCATGACCTTTACACCGTCTTTTTCCAGCTCAAACACATTATCCGCGTTATCGCCGAGAGCGGCAGCGTTCTCCACGGACAATATCGCCGCACACTTTCCGAGCTCATGAGCGCTTTGCATTTCCTGCGCGCTTTTGCACTGCGCAAGTACGTCCGAATGAGAAACGAAACATTTCCCAAACCATTCCAGGTACTCTCGGTATGCCCTGCGCGAGCGTGAGGCACTCATACCGTCGTGAATAAATATTGCAAAAAGCTGCGTCCATCGCTCTATCGACCCGCGCTTTTTCAGCGACAACGCAAGCCGCACGTCATCCAGTTCAAGCCCGCGGTCGAGCGAGGTGGTAATCGTGTCGCAGTGAAGGTCAAAATAATCCATTTTTCACCTAAAACGCGTTTTCAATATAGTTAATGACCTTGTAGTCGCGGTGCTCATACTCAACGACGCACACGTCAAAGCGCGGCTGTGTGTCGTCGGTATGGCGCTGCAAGTACAGCATCGCGGCGGCGCGAAGTCGCTTTTGCTTGTGATAATCCACGCTCTCTTCGCCGCTCACGAGCGCTCCGCGTGCACGGGTCTTTACCTCGACGAAAGCAGTGATACCGTCTTTTGCTGCGACAATGTCCAGTTCGCCGAAGCGGCAGGAGAAGTTCTTATCAACTATTCTCCACCCGCGCAGCTTGAGGTAGATTTCCGCAGTGTGCTCGCCAATTTTACCACTGTCAAGCTCCATTAGATCCTGCCTTTCAAAAACGTCAAACGGTGGTACTCGCATACTCCGTATTTCTCGATCGCCTCATAGTGCGCTTTGGTCGGGTAGCCCTTGTGCACCGCAAATCCATACTGCGGAAAGCGCGCGTCCAGCTCGCGCATAAAACGGTCACGCGTTACCTTGGCAAGCACCGACGCGGCTGCTATGCAAGCGCTGATAGAGTCGCCCTTGACAATAGACTTGACTTGAAGCTCGGTCTGCGGTGTTTTGTTGCCGTCCACAAGCAGAATGGAAGGCTTCGGCTCAAGCGATTCTGCCGCCTGTTTCATACCAAGCAGCGATGCGTTAAGGATGTTGATTCGGTCTATCGTCTCGTTGTCAATCAGCATAACCTTATACGCGAGCGCTTGTTCGCATATCTCGTCGTACAGTCTTTCGCGACGTTTCTCGGTTACCTTTTTTGAATCGGTCAGCCACTCAAAGCGGCTTTCGCGATTGAGAATCACCGCCGCACAGGCGACGGGGCCAGCGAGCGGACCTCTGCCAGCCTCATCCGCACCGCAAACGTACGGCCCGCAGCCGAGCGCAACGGCGGCGTCAAATTCGTAGAGATTTTCGTATATCATTGCTTTGGCGCCTCAAAGGTTATACGACCGAGCTTTCCCGCGCGAAGTTCGTCAAGCACGCAGACAGCCGCGCGCTCGGTGTCGTATTCGCCTTTGCTCAGCAGCATACCGCGATTTTTTGCAATGGAGTTCAGCAGCTCCCAGCTGTCGGTCTCAATCTGTTCTTGTGAAAGCCTGTATCTCTCCGCGAGCTTCGTCGAGTATTCAGTTTTGAGAAAATCGAGCAGACACAGCGCGATTTCCTCGATGTCGAGTATGCCGTCCTTTATTGCGCCGGTAAAGGCGAGCTTGAGGGCGTCGTTTTGATTCTCTAGTTTTTTCCAAAGCACGCCGGGAACGTCCAGCAGCTCCAGCCGCTCAAGCGAAATCCACTGCTTGCCTCGCGTCACACCCGGTCTGTCCTCCGCCTTTGCGACCGCTCGACCCGCAAGCGCGTTTATAAAGGTGGACTTGCCCACATTGGGAACGCCCACGACCATCGCACGGGGCTTTGCCCTCTTCGGCACAAGCTCGCACGCGGCGTCAATGCACTTCTGCGCCTTTTTGCGGTCGGTCGAGGAGACAGCGATTACTCCGTAGCCGTTCTTGCGGTAATACTCGCTCCAGCGGGCGGTCAGCGCGTCATCTGCAAGGTCGCTTTTGTTGAGCACCAAAAGACGCGGCTTGCCCGACGCCGTTCGGGCAAGTTCCGGATTCTTACTCGCTTTTGGTATACGCGCGTCCAGCAATTCTATAATAACGTCTACGTTTTTAATTTCTGCGGCAATCATACGAAAGGTCTTGGTCATGTGACCGGGAAACCAGTGTATGTTTGAAAACTCTCTTTGAATATCAGCCAAGTTTAATGAATTCCTTTCCGACGACGCTGCGCGCGTCTATCAGTCCGAGCGATGTATAGCGGCTGTCGAGAGACACCGCCCGATTGTCACCCATTACGAAAACGTAGCCCTGCGGAACGGTGAGCGGATAGAGCATATCGCCGCCGGCATTCGCCTCGCTTGCAGGTATGGGATAATCGAATTCCGCGCCGTCCACTCGCACAACACCGCTTGTTCGGTCAATATCAATCGTCTGTCCGCCGACGGCGGCGACACGCTTGATAAGCGGTTCGCGCAGCAAATTGTTGTCGTCGATTATCACAACGTCGCCCTGCTGCGGAGTATAAAAAGCACCGTAGGCGAAAACACGGTCGCCCGAAACAAAGTTCGGCAACATAGAAGTCCCCTGTACGGAATATGTCTTTAATATAAATGTAAATATAAACAAAACGAACGCCAACGCGAAAACAATTGAATCAAGCCACTCGAAAACGGTCAGCGTTCCGTTGCTCACGTTCTTTTTCTTCATTTCATCACCCGAGTCAATTATAGAATAAATCCAAAAAAGGGGCAATAGCACGTCATACAAAATCAGGCTCCCTGCCGCTTCGCGGTCGGGAGCCTGAGAAATTGCTTGTTATTTGTCGAGCTTGGTCTTGAGCTTCGCGGATTTGCCGACGCGGTCGCGCAGATAGTACAGCTTGGAACGGCGCGCCTTGCCGTGACGAACCACGACTACGCTCTCAACGTTGGGCGAATTCACGGGGAACACGCGCTCGACGCCCACGCCGTAAGAGGTTCTTCTCACGGTGAAAGTCTCGTTGATGCCGCCGTGCTTCTTGGCGATAACGGTGCCCTCGAACTGCTGAATTCTCTGGCGCTCGCCTTCCTTGATGCGGACGTTTACCTTGACGGTATCGCCTATCGCGAATACATGGGGATTCTCGCGCAGCATCTCGTTTGTCATAACGGCGATGGGGTCAACGACCTTTTTGACCTTTTTGGGTGCATCTTTCTTTTCGGGCTTGCTTTCGACCGCCTCGGTTACGGCAGCCGCTGCGGCTTCTTCAACCGCGGGCGCGCTCGTCTCTTCGAGAGCGTCTGTCACCTTGTTCTCATCCATTGCTTTTTCCTCCTAAATTGAATCCGACGTTCATGCCAATAGGTGAATCGGCTTATGCCGTTTGACAGAGGACCGTCCGCTTAATGTTGAAACATTAACCCCGCCGGTTGCCCAGAGGATTTATGCAAGCTAAAATAATATACCACAACGACGTTCGATATGCAACAATTTATTCAAATATTTTCATATCCTTGGTCAATACCTGTGTGCGCTTTACGAGACAGTGGTCAGTCTCAAAGCCGAGCTGCTGCCAAAAAGCTCCGAGCAGCAAGGACGGGTTTATGCATTCGTCCCCCGCGCAGGGCAGCACCGTTTCGACAAACAGCTTTTTGTCCATGACGCGGCAATCGCAGGATTTTATGTACTGCTTAAGCTCAAGCACCTTGTCCGCGCCTTTTTTGGTCCTTTTGTGCACTTCGATGCTCGGTTTGGCAAGCAGTTCGTTGAAGCTCGCGAGCAGCCGTTCGCTCTCACAGGCGTTGTGCTCAAGCTCGATAATATATCTCGAAAAACCGATTTCTCCCGGCTTAAAAACGGGAGCAGCCGCATTGAACACCTCAAGCCCGAACGGAAGCCCGCCGTTTATGCGCTGAACGCAGTAGCCGTCAATGCTCTCCCCGAGCAGCCGTATATCTGCCGTCTCGCAGATACTCTCATATCCCAGCGAGAGCGGCAGCGCAAAAGTGATGTATAAATGCGAATTGAAGCCCTCGGTGTACCATAAATCAAGCCCGCTTTGGCGCAGCGCCCTTGTGAACACTCGCATCAAATCAAGGTGAGATATATATTTTGCATCGAAGGTCTTGGAGAAATGCAGTCTGATGTTATTCAAAGCATTTCCTCCCGCTGAGCTTGACTATCCCGCAGCCGGCGCACTTTTGCTTGCAGTTGGGGGTCGTTTCGTTTGAAAGCGCCTTCTTGTACTCGCCGATGAAGAAGTCCTTGTCCACGCCGTAATCAAGCATGTCCCACGGCATAAGCTCGTCGAAACGCCGCGCCCTGTTTGCATAAAACGCGGGCTCGACGTCGCACTTCTGAAAAGCGTTCAGCCAACGCTCGAGCGAGAAGCCCTCGTCCCAGCTGTCAAATATCGCGCCGTTTTTGTATGCTTCGAGTATGACCTTGCCGACGCGTCGGTCGCCACGCGCGAGCACGGCTTCTATGAAGCTCGTCGAGGCGTCGTGCCAGTTGACGTTGATTTTTCTCGTCGACACCGAGGAAAGCAGCAACTTTTGCTTGCGGTTGAATTCCTCAATTGTGTCCTGCGCGCAGAACTCGAAAGGTGTAAAGGGCTTTGGGATAAAGCACGCACAGCTTATCGTGACGTTGACCGAGCGTCCCTTTGGGCGCTGCGGTGTATGATAATAGATATCGACTACCTTTTGGGCGAGCTGCGCAATACCGACTATGTCCTCGTCCGTCTCGGTCGGCAGACCCATCATAAAATAGAGCTTCACGTTAGTGTAGCCCGCCTCGAAAGCAGTGCGGCAGGTACGTTCAATTTCATCTTCGGTGACGTTTTTATTTATGACGTCGCGCAGACGCTGCGTGCCCGCCTCGGGCGCAAAGGTAAGTCCGCTTTTGCGAACGGCGGTTATCTTCTGCACCAGCTCGTCCGAGAAATTGTCCACTCGCAGCGACGGCAGCGATAGGCTGACCTTTTCGTCCACAGTCCATTGCAGCAGCTTGTCCAGCAGCGGCTCAATCTGCGGGTGGTCGGAGGTGGAAAGCGATATGAGCGACAGCTCCTCGTAGCCGGTATTTTTGCAAAGCGTATGCGCCTGCTCGTCCAGCACGTCCTTGTCCTTGATGCGAAACGGACGGTAGATGAAGCCCGCCTGGCAAAAACGACAGCCGCGAATACAGCCGCGCAGCACCTCGACGTTTGCTCGGTCGTGCACAATCTCAATCATCGGCACGGGAAACTGCGTCGGGTACGCGGCGGCGCTCAGATCGCTGATTATGCGTTTTTTTACTGGAAACGCCGCTTTTTTGAGATGCGAAATCTCCGCGACGGTGCCGTCCTCGTTATAGCTGAACTTGTAAAATGACGGGACATAGATACCCTGTATCTTTGCCGCTTCTGTCAAAAACCTGTTGCGCTTATAACCCTGCTCCTTTGCCTTTATTGCAAGACGGCACAGCTCGAGGTTGACCTCCTCGCCCTCGCCGAGAATGAACAGGTCAAAGAAATCCGCCACAGGCTCGGGATTGCACGCGCAGGGACCTCCGGCGACGACAATCGGGTCGTTCTCTCCGCGCTGCTTTGCAAGCAGCGGAACGCGGCCCAAATCAAGCATATACAGTATGTTCGTGTAGGACATCTCGTATTGCAGCGTGAAGCCAATCATGTCAAACTCACAAAGCGGCGTTTTGCTTTCGAGTGTGGTGAGCGGATAGTCGTTTTCAAGCATCTGCGCGCGCATATCAAACCATGGCGCGAACGCCCGCTCACACCATATATCCGGCTCATTATTTTTAATGTAATATAATATCTTCATGCCGAGATGAGACATTCCCACCTCATATACGTCCGGAAAACAAAAGGCAAAGCGCAGCTTTACCGCATTTTTGTCTTTTATTACAGCGCCGCGCTCGCCGCCAACATAGCGACCCGGCTTCTGGACGTTTCGCAGCATCTTTTCAAATATATAATCGCTCATGCCGTTCGCTTCCTCAATGATTTTATGTACCAATACATAATATCAAATTTTCGCGCTTTGCACAATGAGCGTGAAGTAAAAGCCGGGTCAAATCTCGCGAAGCGAGTAAAGCAAATACAACCCGAAAGTCGGAATGAACGGATTGAAGGTCAATTCGATACAAACATAAATGCCGACGACGAGTACAAAAAGCCCGCTTGCGGCGGTCAAGCCGAGTTGCGTACGGCGCGACCCTTTTTGCGGCAGCGCTGCGTCCAGAATAACTGCAAGCGCCCTTCCCCCGTCAAGCGGCGCGGCAGGAATCAGGTTTATCGCTGCAATGACCGTGTTTGCGGCTGCAAATTCCCGGCACCCCAAAGCAAAGCAAAGACAAGCCGTCGCAAGATTTGCCGCGCAGCCTGCAAGCATACAAGCAATCTTCTGCTTTCTGCCCGAGCTTTCCAACTCGCTGTCGATAACAAAGCCAAAGCCGACGGCGCTGATTTTTCTCACGCGAACACCGCAGAGCCGCATTGCGGCAAGATGTGCCGCTTCGTGAAGCGCGACGGCAGCAAGGCAAACCAAAACCTCACCCGAACGCGCCGAAAAGCAGATGAGTGCAAGAAAGAGCGTGAACAGAAAAGAAATCTCGATTCTCGTACCGCCGAACTTAAGCCTGAGCATCTGACGTCGCCTTGCGCAGCTCGCGCAGTTCAAGACCGGCGTAAGCCGCCGTCTCTGACGCCGGTTCAAACATGGAATCATACCTGTAAAGCGCAGCACCTTTGCACTTGCTGTTTGAGCACAGCTCCGCATACTGCCGAGAGATAATGTCAAAGCTCTCAAGCCATTCACCGCTGCCGCTTCCCGCGTAAGCGTCCTGTGCGCCGACTTTATAAAAGCTCAGCCCGACCCAAAGCTCACAGCTTTTGCAAGCGGCGCTCCATTCCTCGAGCACCTGCGTGAAAGGACGTGTTTCGTTTTTGTAGCCGTAGTAAATCTGCGGGCAGATATAATCCACACAGCCGTCGCTCGCACACCACAGCTGAACGTCCGCAAAGTGCTGTGAGCGGCAGCGTTCAATCGAAGCATCCGGACTTACACCGAAGCGCTTGTCAGCCGAAACGCCCTTTACTGCGGAATATACCTCACGAATCAGGCTCGTGACCGCGTTTCGCCGATAGTCCTCGTGTGACATATCGCCGCCGCTTTGTGAATAAGCGAGATACTGCGCTTGGTCGCTTGCAAGCGAATCATTTAGATAGAAGTAGTCGTCGAAGTGAACTCCGTCAAACCCAAGCGAACACAGCGCCGCCGCTTCCTCTGCAATCAGCTTTCGCACAGCGGCGCTCGCCGGATTGAGGATAACATTGTCCTCAAATTCGAGCAATGCGCCGTCGTCCACCGCAAGCAAAGCCTGTCTAGTCTCTGCATAATCCTCTGAAGCGGAGATGCGCAGCGGATTCACCCAAGCGTGTACGCGAATGTCGTTTTCGTGTGCGACGGCAATGAAAGACGAGCAGTAATCAATCTCCTGTGAAAAAGAGCCGTAAAGCGCCGCCGCATTCCGCCACGCACCGCTTTCGCAAAGCGACTCCCCGAAAGCGCGCACATGAAGAAAAACATCGGTAGTGTTTATGGATTTTAGGTTATCAATTACCGTCTCCAGCTCAAGCATAAAGTCCTGTTCGTCCGAGCGGATAATGTGCGACAAATCGAGATAGCTTATCCACACAGCGCGCGCAAAATCCTCTCTTTTCGGAGCCGTGTCCGCGTTTTCTGTTATCAGTACGGCGGAAAAAACGTCCTGTCCGCTCTCGTTCGGACTGAACGTCTGCATCTTTTCATTTGAGCATGAGCACAAGCCAATACACATTATGAGTACGAGCGCCGCTGCCGTTATTTTTCTCAGCTTCATCATCCCCTCTCGTTTTATTCTATGAAGTCGTTTTCAAAGCAATGCCGTTTTTCGGACAAGTATATTCTTATAAACATAAAACCCCGTCTTCGCCGAAATCGACAAAGACGGGGCTGATGTTATTACGTTATTCTTCTTCCGCTTCGCGCAGGTCCTTCGCGTCCTCGATGACCTTTGCTTCGAGGTTCGGGGGCAGCGGGTCATAGCGCAGGAACTCAAGCGAGTAATGACCACGGCCTTGCGTAGCCGAACGAATGAAGGTCGTGAAGTCGTACATCTCGGAAATCGGCACCTCGGCTTCGACAAGCTGCAAGCCGTCCTCTGCGGGGTTCATGCCGAGCACGCGTCCGCGGCGCTTGTTGACTTCGCCCATGAGGTCGCCGGTGTTGGAATCCGGCACGAAAGCCTTGAGTGTTCCGATAGGCTCAAGTATAGTCGGCTTCGCGTTGGCGCACGCCGCCTTGTATGACAGACGAGCGGCGGATTTGAAAGCGACTTCCTTGGAATCGACGGGGTGATACTTGCCGTCGTAGAGCGTCGCTTTAAGACCGGTCATCGGATAGCCCGCGAGCACACCGTGCTTTATGGCGTCACGCAGTCCCTTCTCGACTGCGGGTATGAACTCCTTGGGAACCGTGCCGCCGACAACGGCGTTCACGAACTCAAAGTCACTGCCGTCCAACAGCGGCTCAAAGCGAATCTGAACAACACCGAACTGTCCTGCGCCGCCAGACTGCTTTTTGTGCTTGCCTTCGGCTTCCGCCTTGGCGCGTATCGTCTCGCGATAAGCGACGCGCGGTTTCTCAAGCCCGATTTCAACGCCGAACTTCGCCTTGAGCTTGGAAACGACCGACTCAAGGTGCTGCTCGCCAAGTCCGGACAGCAGCTGCTGGGAGGTCTCGCCGTTTACGGTGTAGCTTATCGTCTTGTCCTCGTCGAGGAGCTTTTGTATGGAGGAGGCTATCTTGCTCTCGTCGCCCTTGTTCTTTGCGAATATCGCCATCGTCATGCTCGGCATCGGGAATACCGCGCTCTCACAGGTATACACAGCGTTTGCAGAGCACAGTGTGTCGCCGGTCTTGGTCTTGTCGAGCTTGGTGACCGCGCCGATGTTGCCGGCGCATATGCAGTCCATATCGGTCTGCTTTTTGCCGCGCACGCTCACGACCTTGCCGGGACGTTCGACTTCGCCGGAATTCGCGTTGGTCAGCGCAGTGGACGAAGCGAGTTTGCCGGACAGCACCTTGACAAAGGACAGCTTACCGACGAACGGATCGGCGACGGTTTTGAAAACGTATGCAACGAGCGGACCGTTCGGGTCGCACTTGAGCGAGACTTCTTTTCCGTCCTTGTCCTTTACGACCGATTGAGCCTCTGCGGGCGACGGGAGAATCTTTACGATGTCGTCGAGAAGCAAATCGAGTCCCTCAAGACCTACGCTGTTGCCGCACACGACCGGGAACAGCGTGCCGCTCTTGACGCCGTTCTTGATTCCCTTGACAAGCTCGTCGTGGGTAAACGGCTCGTCCGAGAAGAACTTGTCCATGAGCTCCTCGTCGGTCTCGGCAACAACTTCGCTTATGGCGTGCAGATACTCGTCCGCAAGACCCTTGGTGTCAGGTACATCGACCGCGGTCGCCTTGCCGGCGTTGTAGGTAAATGCCTTCATGTTGAGAAGGTCGATATAAACGGTGGGCTTTCCCTCGGCGAGAACAGGCATGACCAGCGGGCAGACGCCGGAGCCGAACTCGCCCTTGAGAGCCTCATACGCTTTGTTGAAGTCGGCGTTTTCAACGTCCATTTTTGCGATATAGAACATCTTCGCTTTGTGGTTCTTGGTCGCGAGCTTAAACGCCTTTATCGCGCCGACCGACAGACCGGAGCGGGCGGAAACGGATATAATGACCGAGTCGCACGCTTTTATGCCCTCATGCATTCCCAGCTCGAAATCGAAAAGTCCGGGAACATCTATGAGATTTACATGGCAGCCCGAATAATCAAACGGAGCTATCGCAGCGGACATCGACGCTTTCTTGCGAATCTCCTCTGCATCGAAATCGCATACGGTATTGCCGTCGGCAACGCTGCCCAGACGGTCAGACGCCTTGGTTATGAACAGGAGTGCCTCCGCCAGTGTCGTCTTACCGCCGCCGCTGTGTCCAGAGAGCATAATGTTGCGAATCTTATCCGGAGCATAGTCCATAATTGTTGTATTCCCCCTAAGTTATTGAACGGTACTCAAAAAATATTAACATATTTACTTTATTAAAGAAAGAGTTTTTCGCTCAAAAAGCACAAAGCGCGGGTTAGAATTACCCGCGCTTGTTTTGTGGAATTTTAACAAAATCAGTATCTGTGCACGGACATGACGATAGTGGTCAAAACCGTACAGATAATCTGGAACATCAGCGCTGAGAGCACTCCGACCGACGTGAGCATACCGGAAACCGCGAGGACGGCTGCGAGCACAATACCCAACAGCATGGTCGCCAAACCAATCGTGGACGAGAGCTTCACGGCGGAACGCACATTATAGCAAGCGATTATTCCCTTGACAAAGGAGGTGAGCGAGCCGATGTGCGTCAGTGAGGAGGGCGCGTGGGAAACATAGTTCGTTTTTTCGCTGAGCGCGGTGATGTCCGTCTCCTTGACAATGCTTATCATGCGCTGCGGTATTCGGTATATCTTCGCTATCTTCTCGGAGGATAAATTGAAGTCCTTTGTATGCACAAGTATGCTCACGCCCTCGCGCTCGAAACCATGCAGAGCCGACTCGACCTCTGCGTTGGGTGAATAGCTGACGACGAACATCGCATACAGCTTTCCGGACACCGCAAGATAAATAGCGTCTCGTGTGCTTGTCTTTGTATATCGGTTTTCGTAATCACGCGAGGGAACCTCGATTTCGTGGGAGCTGAGCAGCTCTCTCGTTCCGAGAAGCACGCGTGATTTGTCCACCCAAAAGCTGAAGCCGATTCCGCCTTCATATTCGACGCTGTCCACATTGTACAGCATTTCCGTCTTTCCCTGTATAACGTTGGAAAACACGGGAGACAGAGTGTCGCTCGATTGAATCAGCACGGAGGCGGCGTATAGTATCGCCTTGTCTATGCGCTCGCGGTCAAAGGTCTTTATGCCGTGCAGCATAACGTTTCCCTTCGGGAAAAGCTCCCTGCCCTCAAGCACGACGCAGTTCGCCGCACAGACCTCATAAGCCGCCGAGTATCCGGGAACGACCGAACTGTATTTGGAAAGGTACTTTTGCATATTCACAACAGGCAGATACTCACACAGCGTGCAGATAAACGGCGAGGCAAACGCAAGGAACAGCGCGAAGTATCGCGCGGCGTCCGAAAGCGAACCTTGCAGCACCATAACCACCGCGAAAACCGCAATCGACGCATAAAACACAATGGAGGATATCAACCCCATCGAGTGCTCGGTCTCGCTCGAGGATTGTGTATGCGGCAGAAAGTTGTCGGTAAAGCCGGTCTTGCGCTTGAGCAGCACGAGCGGGCTGTTAATCTCCAGCTCGCGGGTGATTCTTCTAGTAAAGTCCTGGTCGTCCATGACCGCGGAGGCATATTTGTCGAAGCTCTCCGACACGGTGCAGAAGCTGCTGAGTATGCGTCTTGCATTAAGCATTTCTCCCATGTCGCAAAAGAACATGGCGCTGGCGGCAACGCAGCTCGTGACAGCAAGCGGCTGTGCGTCCTCTTGAGCGAGCAGCAGCATCACAGCGGACTCGATTAGCGCCGCAATACACGAAAAAGACACAAAAGCTCCGCGCGAGGCTTTGAAGGTCGCGAGCTTGCCGATTCCGATAAAAATGGTCTTTGCGTTTACAATTATGCAAGCTAGCATCAAAATCGCATTAAGTCCGTAAAATGCAGGCGCACCGATAAAAGAAGCGGGCAGCAATCTGAAGGAAAACAGTACGTTCGCAATCACCAGCACGGCAGCGAACAGCCCTGTCATAAAGGTCTTGAGCGTTTCCTTTGCCTTGATTGAGGAAAGCTCGCTTAGTACCGCTTCGGTATCCTCGTCGCTTTTGTAAACAACTGCGCCTTCCTCAAGCTCCTCGTCGTCGTCCTCAAACACGGGACCGCCGACTCCGCCTTCGTTGTCCGCAAGCACAAAATCCTTTATTTTGCGCTGCCTCTTTGCTTTCTCGTTGAGATTTTCGCGGTCGATTATGACCGTGTCACCGAAAAACTCGCGGAAGCTGTCATCCACATTTTCCCGAACGTTCAGCACGCCTTTTTTATCAGCTCGCTTCGCCTTGTCCGTGAGCGGCGACACTACGGGAGAAAAGATATTTGTTGAAGAAAACTCCAAATCCGTGCCGTCCGACTGCCTGTTTTCAAGCGGTATATAGGTCTCGGAGGTGGTGGAGGAATTGAAAATGGAGTGGTTCTCCGCGTATTTATAGTTTTGCTGCGTCGCGGAAGCAACGTCGTCTATGACAATCTCGGTCGTTATGGTGTCCGTGCCGCGTTCTATCTTCGGCGCGAGCATTTCCTTGTTTATCGGATCGTGCTTGTCGGTAAGATTCTCGGTGTCCACGCGAAGCGCATCCAACAGCGAACGGCTCGGTGCGTCCACCTGCCCGCCGCCGAGCGACGAAAATGACGAGGTGCTCTCCTCCTGCTGGGAGATAACGTCTATTATCGAGGTGAAATCATAGCTTGTTTCACTCGGCGCAGTTTCCTCGTCGTACTGCCGAAAATCCGGCTCGTCGGTATATACGGTAAACTGCTGTTCGGAAAAAACGTCTTGCGTTTTACTCGCGGCAGTATTGAGCTGCGAACGCGGAAACTCATACTGCTGCACATCCTTGAGTGAAAACGGGTCTGAATTCTGCTGCGATGCGCTTTCAGGTAAGATTTCGGCTTTATCAAAAGCGGGCGCTGCCGGCTCGGACGCAAACGACGGCGGCTGCGTCGAAGTATTCGACTGTGGCTGCGGCGTCGCAATAGGTTTCTGCGTCGGTGTAATAATCGGCTCGGGAATCGGCTTTGCAGTTTCGGGAGAGGAAATCTGCGGACGAGACGGCTGCGCTGTCTGCGTCGGTTGTGTCGGCTTTGGCGTCGTCACGGGTTGAGTATATGCCGGTCTTGCTGCTCTCGCTGCACCTTGCGGCTGCACAGCAGGCTTTTGCTTCTCAGCGGTCTGCGCCGGCTGCCGCTTGTCCTCGGTTTGCGGCTTGCGCTCTGCGTCCTTCATGCTGAATTCCAGCGTATTCATCAACTCGTTAAGTGTCTTTTGCGCTCTGCGCTCGGACTCCTCTGGCGAGTCGAGAATTGACTTTACGACCTTTTTGTCGCCTATCTGCTTGACCTCGCCGGAATGCGCGGCAAACTCGCCTTGCGTTTGCTGCAAAGCGGCGTTCTTTCGCATATCGCGAAGCATCTGTTCAAGTTGAGCATTACGGTCTTTTTGCGAATCAGACATTATTTCCTCCCAAAGCGATTTTGTCTGACATACTCAAACATCAATACGCCTGCCGCCACCGAGGCGTTAAGCGAGGATATCTCACCGCTGAGCGGTATGCTCACAACAAAGTCGCACAGCTCTTTGGTCAGATGAGAGACGCCGAAGCCCTCCGAGCCGACGACGAGCGCCGTCGCGCCGGTCATATCGCACTCGTAGCACAGCTTCCCGTCCATATCCGCACAGTATATGAATACACCGCGCTTTTTCAGCTCCTTGATTTCGCTTGCAATATTCGTCACCCGAGCGATTTTCATATGAGAACACGCGCCCGCAGACGCCTTGTGAACCGTTGCATTGACCCCACAGCCTCTGCGCTTGGGAACGATGACGCCGTGCGCTCCCGCGCACTCGGCTGTCCTTATGACCGCGCCGAGATTGTGCGGGTCCTCGATGCCGTCCGAGATGATTATAAAAGGCTTTTCGCCTTTGCTCTGCGCGAAATCCAGTATATCCTGCGTCGTGCAGTAATTGCACAGGCTGCACATGAGCGCGACGCCCTGATTCTTGTCGCTTTGACACAGCGAGGCGAGCTTGAGCGGGTGCAGCTTTTTCACCACCGCGCCCTTTTCCTTGGCAAGCGCGACGATATAGCTGTATGCCTTGTCGCCCTCGTCGCTCGAAAGATAAAGCGTGTCGGCGGATTCGCAGGACTTGAGCATTTCAATGACGGCGTTCTTGCCGTATATAACGCCCTGTTCGTCGTCCTGTATGTTTTCTTTTCTCTTGTTATCGTCCAAATCAGCGACCGCCGTTTCTCATTATATTAGTCATTTCGCAAGAATCTCACATTTAACGCGCGTGAATTCTCCGATTTTGCCCAAAAACACTTTGCGGGTATTATATCATGATTCTATAATAAAATAAACCGTATTTATAAATGAACAAGCGCTTCATATTCTGTTCACAGAATATATACAATTTGTAATCGGTCGGTTTTGGTTGTTGAAAAGTCTGTTGAAACTGTTGATGATTTTGGTACTAAGTTAGTAATTTCAAAAATTATTCTGTGTATTTAGTAGAATTTCAAACGATTAAGTCGGTTTTTTCGACTACAATCTGTTTACTGCGAGCGGTTTTGATATAATTCTTCCTGATATGATATAATCCTTTCAAGAGGTACAAGTAAAATATGCAGATACAAACCAAAGACTTTTCGCTCTCACAGACGCTTGAGTGCGGGCAATGCTTTCGCTGGGTGCGCACGGCTGACAATGCGTATGTCGGCACGGCTTTTGAGCGGTCAATTTCGATTGAGCAGCGCGGTGACACGCTTTTTTTGAGCGGCTGCGACGACCTTGAGCGCACCGACCTTGAACACTATCTCGGGCTGGACGAACCCTACGAGGAATACAAGCGCATACTTTCCCAAGACGATACGCTTCGCACCGCAATCACCTTCGCTCCGGGCATTCGCATAATGAAACAGCCGTTTTGGGAAACGCTGTGCAGCTTTATTATCTCTCAAAACAACAATATTAAACGCATTATGGGCATTGTTGAGCGGCTTTGCGAGGGCTTCGGGCAAGCGCAGTGCGGCTGCTGTCGGTTCCCCGACGCACAATCTCTCTCGTCACTTTGCGCCGACGACCTGGCGCCTATACGCTGCGGCTTTCGCGCGAAGTACATAGTTGACGCGGCAAAGCTGGTCTCAGACGGAACGGTAAGCGAAAAAGCCCTTCGTGAGCTTCCGCTCGACGAGGCGCGTGAAATGCTGATGAAAATCAAGGGCGTGGGACCGAAGGTTGCCGACTGCGTGCTGCTTTTCTCCCTCTCCCGATATGACGCGTTCCCGCAGGACGTGTGGATAAAGCGCGCCATGTCCGAGCTTTTCCCGAGCGGTCTGCCCGAATACGCAAAACCGATTGCGGGCATAGCGCAGCAGTACATATTTCACTATGCGCGAATGTCGGGGATTTTTTCTCAAAAGCAATGACAAAAGCATAGTAAAAGACCGCATTCGTAAACGAATGCGGTCTTTTGGAGCTGTTAGGCAGATTCGAACTGCCGACCTCATCCTTACCAAGGATG
>CAYXRE010000016.1:0-18366 GCA_964466125.1 uncultured Oscillospiraceae bacterium | reverse complement strand
TCAGCGCCATGCGGGTGCTCACCGACCCCGCCGACACCGGCGCGGTGTGCATCGCCATTCCGCAGGACGTCGAGGGCGAGGCGTATGATTATCCCGTCAGCTTTTTTGAAAAGCGCGTGTGGCACATCGAGCGCCGTCCCGCGACCGATATTGCGATCGAACTTGCGGCTAAAGCGATAAAGAAATCCAAGCGTCCCATGCTCGTATGCGGCGGCGGAGTCCGCTATTCCGAAGCGCACAAGGAATTCCTTGCGTTCGCTCGCGAGTTCAACATCCCGTTCGGCGAAACGCAGGCGGGCAAGGGCGCCGTCGTTTGGGACGACGCGCTCAATCTCGGCGGCATGGGCGTGACAGGATGCTCGGCTGCAAACGACATCGCGAAAAAGGCGGACGTAATAATCGGCGTCGGCACACGCTACACCGACTTTACGACCTCCTCCAAGTGGCTGTTCTCGGACAAGGCGAGCTTTGTCAACATTAACGTAAGCGAATTTCAGGCGTACAAGCTGGACGCCGTCCCCGTAATCGCGGACGCCAAGGCGGCGCTTCCCGTGCTCGCAAAGGCGCTTGCGGGCTACAAGTCCTCCTACACCGACGAGATAGCCAAAGCGCACGCGGGCTGGAACAAGGAATACAAACGGCTGGAGGGACAGCATTATTCCTCCAAATGGACCCCCAACATAAACGACGCGAACGCTAAATCAGCGTTCAAGTTTGCCAAGGACGTGAATGCCTCGCTGACGCAGACCGAGGTCATTGCGGCGCTCAACGACATGATGGAGACCGACGCTGCGGTCATCGGCTCGTCCGGCTCGCTGCCCGGCTGCTTGCAGAGAATGTGGCGGGTTACCGCGCCCGACTGCTACAACATGGAGTACGGCTATTCCTGCATGGGCTATGAAATCTCCGGCGCGCTCGGCGTAAAATACGCAGTCGGCGATAAGCGCGAGGTCTACTCGATGGTCGGAGACGGCAGCTTTTGTATGCTGCATTCCGAGCTGCTCACGGCGGTGCAGGAGCGCGCGAAGATAAACGTCTGCTTGTTCGACAACGCGAGCTTCGGGTGCATAAACAACCTTCAGACCGGACAGGGCAACGAGACGCTCTGCACCGAGCTGCGCTACCGCTCCAAGAAGGGCAAGTTCGACGGAGACTTTTTGAACGTAAGCTACGCTGCGATCGCCGAGGGCTACGGCGCAAAGGGTTATTCCATACGCACGATGGACGAGCTGAAGGCGGCGTTCGAGGACTCCAAAAAGATAACCGACCGCCCCGTCGTGTTCGACATCAAGGTGCTGCCGAAATCCATGACCGACGGCTACGGCTCGTGGTGGCGCATCGGCTCGGTCGAGGTCTCGCAGCGCGAGGCGAATCGCAAAGCGTACGACGAGCACCTTGCACACGTTAAAGACGCGCGTAAATATTGATTGTAATATATAAAAAGAAAGGACATATCAACCATGGGCAAGAAACTCAGAATCGGCGTCATCGGCGCCGGACGTATCGGCAAGCTGCACGCCAACAATCTCGTAAACCGCGTTCCGGACGCGGAAGTCGTCGCCATATCCGACGTCTTTGTCGATTCCGCAAAACAGCTCGCCGACTCTCTCGGCGTGACTGCCGTTTACAGCGACTATCACAAAATCCTCGAGGACCCGACTATCGACGCGGTGTTTATCTGCTCGTCCACCGACACCCACTCCCCCATCTCCATGGAAGCCGCCAAGGCGGGCAAGCACATCTTCTGCGAAAAGCCCATCGACCACGACCTGGACAAGATAAAGGAAGTGCTGTCCGAGGTCAAAAAGGCGGGCGTCAAATATCAAGTCGGCTTCAATCGCCGCTTCGACCGCAACTTCAAGCACGTTCGCGACGTCGTCAAGGACGGCGGCATCGGCGACGTGCAGATTGTCAAGGTCACCTCGCGCGACCCGGCGGCTCCCCCGCTTGAGTACGTCAAGGTCTCCGGCGGCATATTCGTTGACATGACCATACACGATTTCGACATGGTGCGCTACCTGTCCGGCTCCGAGGTCACCGAGGTTTCCGCCGTCGGCACCTGCCTTGTCGACCCGAAGATAGCCGAATGCGGCGACGTGGACACCTGCATAATCACCCTCAAATTCGCAAACGGCGCGCTGGGCGTCATCGACAACTCCCGTCAGGCAGTCTACGGCTACGACCAGAGAATCGAGGTCTTCGGCTCCAAGGGCTGCATAACCGCGGACAACGAGACCGCCAACAACACCACGCTGTACACCGAGCTTGGCGTTGCGAAGGAAAAGCCGCTGTACTTCTTCCTTGAGCGCTACAACGAGGCTTTCATCGAGGAGGAGAAGGGCTTTGTGGACGCTTGCCTGAACGACAAGGACACCCTTGTCGGCGCGTTTGACGGTCTGCAGCCCGTGCTCATCGCGATTGCCGCAAAGAAATCCTGTGAGCTCGGCGGCGTGCCCGTCAAGGTCGGAGAATAACAAACAGCTTTTCAGTTTTCTCTTTCGTTTTATATCCCCAAAATCAGCAATCCCCCGCCGACGGCGGGGGATTGCTGATTATATTCACAGACTTTGCATAACGCAAAGCCGAATTACTTGAAAGTCTCGCTGTAGTGCGCGATGCAGCGGGCGATTATCTCCTTCGCCTCGCCTGAGCCGCCGACGTCACCGACCACCGTCTGCTTGCCCTCCAGCTCCTTATATACGGTGAAGAAATGGCGCATCTCGTCAAAGACGTGCGCGGGCAGCTCGGACAGCTCCTTGTAGCAGTTGTAGTTCGGGTCGCCCAGCGGCACGGCGATTATCTTCTCGTCAAGGTCGCCCGAATCGGACATACGCATCACCCCAATCGGGCGGCAGCGCACAAGACTCATGGGGTTTATCGGCTCGGAGCACAGCGCCAGCACGTCCAGCGGGTCGCCGTCGTCGCCGTAGGTGCGCGGGATAAAGCCGTAGTTTGCGGGATAGTGGGTTGAGGTGTAGAGTATGCGGTCGAGTATGAGCACGCCGGTCTGCTTGTCCAGCTCATACTTATTCTTTGAGCCCTTGGAAATCTCGATGAGCGCGACAAAGTCCTCGGGGGTTATGCGTTCGGGTGAAATGTCATGCCATATATTCGACATCGGCTCTCTCCTTTGCGTCTTTGATTTTTGCTTTTATGAAATCGGGGAAATCCGACTCGCAGCCGACGGTGAAGCAGCCCTTTTTCAGCCGCAGCACCAGATTATCGTCCCGCCACAGATAGAACCAATCCGCGTCCTCGCTGAGCTGCTTGAAGTCGCCGAACTCAAAATCGGTGCGTGAGTTTGCGTCGAAAACCGATATGCCTTGCGCAAAGCTCGTGCGGCGCCGCCACTCGTCGGTCGTCTGAGCGGCGCGTATCTCGCCGTAGCGTTTGACGTTCGCGCGCTCGAAAAGCACGAAAAGCCGCAGCATGAACACTGCCGCGAACACCGCCCCTATGACGGCGAACACCGGCTCTTTCATGAATACTCCCGCGCCGAGCAGCACGAGCGCAAGCACGCAGCCGCCCGTTTGCAGCGCATACCAACGCCGCAGCCGTTTTACCGCTGCCGCGCCGATTGGGCGACGCGCCCACGCGGCGTACAGCTCCTTTGTGATTTCGTACTCATTTTCAAACTCAACTGTCTGCTGTTTGCTTGATTCCATTTCTGTCCTCAAATTATCTGCATAAGATAGAATTTCAAATACGCCGTCTCCGGCACACTCATGTGCACGGGGTGGTCGGGCGACTGCCCGCGCTCCTCGATGAGCCGAAGCGACACGCCTGCGTCGCGCGCAGCCGAGCGCAGCATCTTCTCAAAAAGCTCGTTGTCCATGAAATGCGAGCAGGAACAGCTTGCAAGATAGCCGCCGCGCGCAAGCAGCTTCATCGCGCGCAGATTTATCTCCTTGTAGCCTCGCTGTGCCCCGCTCACCGTCGCGCGGTTCTTGGTGAACGCGGGCGGGTCGAGGATTATGTAGTCGTATTCGGCGTGCTCACGCTCAAGCGCCGGCAGCAGCTCGAAAACATCGGCGCATACAAAGTCCATTTTGTCCTCAAGCGCATTTAGCCGCGCGTTGTCGCGCGCAAGCTCCACCGCACTTTGGGAGACGTCCACCGCCGTGACGTGCGCCGCCCCCGCCTTCGCCGCATTGAGCGCGAAGGAACCGGTGTGGGTGAAGCAGTCGAGCACGCGCTTGTCGCGCGCGAGCTTGGCGGCGGCGAGGCGGTTGTATTTCTGGTCGAGGAAAAAGCCGGTCTTTTGTCCGTTCTCGACGTCCACATTGTACAGCACGCCGTTTTCGTTTATCACCGTTCTCGGCTCGGGCGGTTCGGGCAGAAAATCGGCGGAGTACCAGCCCTTGTACTTGTCCAATCCCTCCGGCGCGCGAAGCGCAAGCTCGTTGCGCTCGAAAATACCCTTTACCTCAACTCCCCGCTCGTTCAGCGCGGCGCACAGCTCACGATAGAGCATCTCGCGGCGCATTTCCATGCCCACCAAGGTTATTTGGGTGACGAGTAGCCCGTTGTAGCGATCCACTGTCAGCCCGGGCAGTCCGTCCGCCTCGCCGAACACCAGCCGGCAGCAGCCGAAATCCTCTCCCATGACCTGCTTGCGGTAGTCGAGCGCATAGCGCAGTCGGCGGGCGAAAAAGCCGTCCGAAAAGCTCTCGTTCGCGTTGTCGGACAGCAGCCGCACGCGAATCTTGCTTTGCAGGCTTATAAAGCCGGTGCCGAGATACGCGCCCTTTTGGGAGAACACATCGACGAGCGAGCCGTTGTCTATGCCGTCGGTTTCGCCTCTCAGCTCGTCCGCGTAGACCCACGGGTGTCCGTTTCTTATGGACGCCTCCGCCTTTTTGGAGACGAAAAGCGCCGGAAATTCTCTTGTTTGTTTCATATTGTCAGCTTTCCGCCTGCCGCGTTTCCTCCTCCTCGCGCTCGGCAATGCAGTAAGCGAGAGTGTCGAAAAGCACTGCCGGCTCGACCGGCTTGGCAAGGTGATTGTTCATGCCCGCCTCGCGCGACTTGCGCACATCCGCGTCAAAGGCATTGGCGGTCATCGCGATTATCGGCACGCGCTGTGCGTCCTCCCGCTTGAGCTCGCGTATGAGCTTGGCGGCGGTCAGACCGTCCATGAGCGGCATGCGTATATCCATGAGAATCGCGTCGAAATGTCCCTCGGCGGACTTGCCGAAGCGCGCGACCCCGTCTCTGCCGTTGTCCTCGCACTCGACCGTACACCCCTGCGATTCAAGCAGCCGCACCGCTATCTCGGTGTTGAGCGCGTTGTCCTCGCACAGCAGTATGCACCGTCCCTTTAGGTTGGTGCGCGCGGTGCTCTTTGCGGGCTTGTTCGCAAGCTCGCTGTCCACAGTTTCGAGCGCAAGCCAAATCGTTATCTCGGTTCCGACGCCGAGCTGACTTTTCAGCTCGATTCTCCCGCCCATGAGCTCAACGAGGTTTTTGACAATCGGCATTCCGAGTCCCGTGCCCGCATATTTCATGTTCACGGCGTTGTACTCCTGCTCAAACGGCTCGAACACCTTGGGCAGAAACTCCTCGCTGATGCCGATGCCCGTGTCGCGCACGACAAAGCGGCAGTAGGCGAAGCGCCCCTTGCGCCGCTCGCACTTTGCGATGAAATCCACCCTGCCGCCGGGCATGGTGAACTTGACGGCGTTGGACAGCGCGTTGATAAATATCTGCTGGGTACGCACGGGGTCGATGTGGAAATGCTCGTTCTCCAGCCCGCCCATATCGACGACCAGCTCGACTCCCTTTTCCGTCGCGGTTGAGCGCACCGAGGCGATGATGCCCTCGAGCCATTCGGCGCTGTCGGTCAGCTCGGGATTGAGGGTTATCTTGTGGCTCTCAATCTTGTTCATATCCAGCGTGTCGTTGATTAGGCTGAGCAGGAAACGGCTGGAGTAGTCCATTTTGTGAAGATTCTCGCGCACGTCCTCGGGCAGGTCCTGCGCGAGCGTAAGACGCAGCAGACCGATTATTCCGTTCATGGGCGTACGCATATCGTGGCTCATGCGCGCAAGGAAGTCGCTCTTTGCCTCGTTCGCGGCGTTCGCGCTTCGCAGCGCCTCGGTCAGCCGCTTTTTCTGGCGCTGCTCCTCGCCGTAGCTTTCGGTCACGTCCGAACGTGTGAACAACATCAGCCGGCGCTCCGCATCCAGATAGAAGAAGCGCCAGTTTTTATAGCGGGTCGCGCCCTTTTCATCCAGTGTCGGAAAGGTGCATTCGTACTGGTCATTCCGCTCGAGCACCCTCTTTATCGAATCCAGCGACATTCGTGAAATCGCACGAAGCGCCTGTTCGGGCGCAATGAGCTTGTTCATGTAATACTCGAGCGTGCCGGAGTAGGAGTCGCGCTCCGCCGCCGGAAGGTACGCGTGCGACTTTTGGGCAAACAGCTCCACCTCGTCCGCTTGCAGGTCTATCGTAGCAACAAAGTCATAATCGCGTTCGACCAATCGGTCGATTACCGCCTGAGTGCGCTTCTCACGGTCGATATTCAGCGCATAGGCGAGCGCCTCGACGTCGTGAGTCTTGGGGTTCTCCATCATATCGAGCATGGCGCGCACCCACATCGGCTTTCCGCCAATCACCGCGCGGAACTCAGCGGACGGCGAAACAACGCCGCGCGCGTACATCGCGCTCAGCGCGGTGCGGTTGAGCGTTGAGCTGTAGCGGCGCTTGTCCTGCTCGTCGGTTATGCACCCGAGCACATTGTCCAAAAGTCCCTGCACGGTGCCCGCCTGCGCAAGATTCATCAGTTCCTGTAAATCGCCCTGCGCGTCGCCGCACCAGTCCTTGGTCAGATTGAGCCGGAAAGTCACCAAAGTGTTGTTGAACGCAAAACGGCGATAGGTCTGAAAGGCGACAAAGCGGTTTTCCGCCTCGACCTGTGCGGTGATGTTGGACGCGGAACCGACCGCCTTGATGAGGGTGCCGGATTTGTCGCAGACCGACGTGTATGTAAAGCGGTACCAGTCATACGCGCCGCTTCTCAGGCTCAGAACGCGGATATTCTCACTTACGGTGCGCTGCCCTGCGAGCAGCCGCGCGTGCATACGGCGAAAGCGCGGAATGTCCTCGGCGTAGACACGTCCGAGCTCATACAGTGATTCGGGCGCGTTCTCGATTATACCGTCCAGTCCGGCGCGCTGTGCGGTGGACTCGCTGAGCAGCATTCGGCGGGTGTTGAAGTCGAACACCCATGTCAGTATGCCCTCGTTGAAGCACGCCGTTTCAAAGCGCTCCTCAAGCTCCATGTACTCGTCCAGATTCTCCGCCGTCGCGAACGCGCGGGAGGGCTTGCCGTCCGAGCCGAAGTAGTTGGTGAAACGCACGAGCAGCCAGACTCCGCCGTAGGCGTCGTTGAGCTGTATCTTTTTCTCGGCGCGAATGGTCCCCTTTTTCATCTCATCGTGCAGCCACAAGAAATCGTCTATGCTGCCCGGGTGTATCACTCCGCTTCGTATGAACGTCTCGGGATAACCCGACAGCTTCTCCGGCACGCCGAAGTCGCGGGTGAAGCGGTAGCCGACGCTGACGCTGGACGAGGGAATGTCATACTCCCAGAAATACAGCTCGGCGTGGTCGATTGCGGCTTGCAGCTTGCTTTGGTTTTCAAGCAGCCGCTGCTCCTTTTGCTTGAGCTCGTTTATGTCGGTGCAGCCGATATAGGCGCAAAGCGTGCCGTCCTGCTCGGCAAAAATGCATGCGGTCATCTCCACCCAGAGATTGCGCTTTGCCCCGCCGCTCAAACGGAAGCTCTCGCGGAGGATACCGCCGCTTTGCAGCGCGGCGTTGAAGCGCCCGCGTATGTATTCTCTCTCGGACGGATGTACTCCGCAGAACAAATCCTCGCTGCACGCTTCAAAAAACTCCTTTTGCGTTACACCGAGCATATTGCACATTCCGTCGTTTACGAACGCCACCTTCATACTGCCGTCGGGATCCTGCGTTGCCACCATGAAGCCCCACGAGGCGTTCCGCAGCAGCGCATCGTATCTTGCAGCCGTCGCCTCGCTTACGGGGGTGCTGCTTTCTCCGGGCGCGGAGTGATAACGGTCCTTGGGGTTGAAGCTCATGTGCACCAGCTTTATCTTTCCGCTTTTCATGCACACGTTGAAGGTGACCGCGACGTCCGCCACATCCGAGCCGTAAAGAACCTCGGCGTCGGCGCAAAGCGTGCAAAGCCCTTCCGAGCACTCGCACACCCTCACGCCACGGAGCTCAAGCTCACATTTCTTTCCCTCGGAGCTCACGTGCTTGGCAACAATGCGGCGCAGCTCCTTGAGAGAATACGCTCTGTCCATGTGAGGACCGTCAATCCAGCACACATCCTTGTCCAGAAACGACGTCGCCTTTTGCGCGTCGCGCTCGACAAAATATGCTCCGAGGAAGCTCTTGACAGTATCAATGGCGTTGGAGGTGTCGAATTGCGCCATAAAAAAGCCGTTCCTTTCGTGTTGAATGCGCCGCATGGCGATGATGTAAAACGATTATACCATAAACGCCGCCGAAGCACGGCGTATTTTGCGCGTTTTTAGCTTCATCTGAACTCGAATACGCGCTTTTCGAGCTTTTTGTAGATGTGCTCGTACATCCACGGCTCGCTTACCGCCGTTTGCAGCTCGCCCAGCGGTATCCAGCGAACGCCGCCGTTCTCGTCCGGCTTGCACCGCAGCGCCTCGTCCTCGCCGACTTCGAGCAGATACGTCAGGTTCAAGTGCAGGTGAGAGGAAACATACGCGCCGCGCTTTATATGCCCGTCCACCGTCAGTAACTCAAGCGAGAACGGCTTTTCGCTCACTGCGCGGACGTTCTGCACGCCCGTTTCCTCGCGCAGCTCGCGCACGGCGACGGCGAGCAAATCCTCCTCGCCGTCCGCGTGACCGCCCGTCCACGCCCATGAGCGGTAGATGTTGTGCCAGACCATGAGCGCCTTGTCACGCGCGGGGTTGACCGCCCAGCCTGAGGCTGTGAAGTGCGCGGCGGCGTTTTCGCGAAGCAGCGCGTCAGGGTTTCGCGAAATGAATTGCAGCATTGCCTGCGCGTCCCGCTGCTCCTGCTCGCAAAGCGGCTCGTATTCCTCAATCGCCTTTATCAGCTTGTCCATTATCTCTCCGTGTGCGCGCGAAAGAACGCGCATTCCTCATCGCGGCAAAGCCTTCCCTGCTCGTCGCGCATATTCACCATAAAGACGTGCCCCGTATCCGTCGAGCCCCGCTCGCCGTAGATGTGCAGCTCACTCTCCGCTCCGCGCGAGAGCAGCGCGTCGTGCATGGGCGCGGCATAGGGCAAAAGGAAATCTCCGTACGAGCTGGCGATAAAGCTCGGAGGAAAATCGGCGTTTATGTGCTTCATCACATCCAGCTTTTTCGAGCGCAGCAGAAAGCGCGCGCGGGCATAGTTGAAGCACATCAGCCACTCGGTTTTGCAAAGCGGTCCGAACATATCGTAAAGCCCGCAGTTGAAAGCCGCCGCGCGGATTTTCACGTCCGGCAGCTTGAAGCCATAAAGCGCCGCGAAGCTCTCGTCGGTCAGCATGGCGCAGTACTGGCTCGCAAGCTGCGCGCCCGCGCTGTCGCCTGTTATAAACACCGAGTTCAAATCCAATCTGTGCTCGGCTGCATTGTCGCACACAAAGCGTACCGCCGCGTTCACGTCCTCAAGCTGCGAGGGGAACTTCGCGTCGGGCGAAAGGCGGTAGTTGAAGTTTATGACGGCAAATCCGCGCGAGGCAAGGTCGGCACAGTAAAACGAATACAGCTCCTTGTCGCCGTAGAAATAGCCCCCGCCGTGCACGCTGATTATGACCGGCAGCGCCCCGCTTGCTTCCCGCGGGCGGTTCATGTCCAACAGGTTGTCGCGACCGTGTTCGCCGTACGGAATATCCCGCTGCACTTGGACACCCTTAGCAATCGTTAAGCCCTTGTCCCGCTCGCGGTCGCTTGCAGCCATCGACTCGCGGTATTTCTCTATTGCTCCGAGCAGCAGGTCCTTCATTTTGTCTCCTCATACGCGCATTGTTTATAATACCAATATATTGTTCTGAGCCGCCTATTTCAAGCACAATATAAATGAGCGCGGGTCATTATAGTTATTTTTGCAAAAACAGCATAAAAAGGCTTGCCGCAGAGCAGTTTTGCTGATAAAATACCTGAAAAAGCGCCGCAGACTATTGATTAGTCTACATTTCGTCGGATAACTGTTATGACCGTATTTATCCGTCGGGAGGCGCCAAAATGTATATCGGTTCAACCGGACTTTTCTTTCGCGCGGGCGGCACCGTCGGCGCGATGGCGAAAACAAGGAATATGAAGGTCAAGCTCAAGGCGGAGAAAGCCGAGAGCAAGGTCGCCATGACCGAAAAGGAACGGCAGATTCAGAACATTCAAAAGGAAATGGAGCAAGTTCGCAAGAGCAACCTCATTTCCTCGCTCGACACCAAGCTGCGCTCGGGCGCAAAGCTCACCGACGAGGAGCTGAAATACCTCAAGGCGAACAGCCCCGAGCTTTACAAGCAGGCAATCGAGATAAAGCGCGAGCGCGAGGAGTACAAGCGCGCGCTGAAAAGCTGCCGCACAAAAGAGGACGTCGCGCGGCTGAACGAAAGCAAGCTGCAGCGCTTCACCGCCGAGATAAAGGCGATACGCAGTTCCAGTCTCCCCAAGGGAAAGAAAGAGGAGCTCATGCTGCAAATCGAGCGGCGGGTCGCGGGCATACTCAACGAACACACGCAGTTTCTCGCCACGCAGGAATACGGCGAGCTGCCGACCGACAAGGAATACGCGCAGGGCAAGCGCAAGAAAAATCGTCCCGAGGAGGACGACGTCATCCGCAGCGGCGAGAGAATACACGACGAGCCCGAGACAGCCGCAGCCCAAGCGAGCGACACAAACAGCTCTGACGGGAGCGCCGAAGCGGCGGGCGGCACGGACGCCGCAGCTTCGCAAGCAAGCAGCGATACAGCCGGAACGACGTGAGCCAGCGTCTTTGGATAGTTCCCCGGAAAAGACAAAGAAACGTGACCCCTCTTTCGGGGTCACGTTTCGCTTTTGTCAGATGATTTTGTTTTGCTCGCAAAACTCCGTTATGTACCGCGCAATGCGCTTGGACTTGACGACATAGGAGCCGTGACCGTCCAGCGGGAAAATCCGCAGCGTCGAGCCGGGTATCGCGGCGGCAATCTCCTCGGTGTGTCCGCGCAGCACGAGGTCGCGGCCTCCCGCGAACACCGCCGCGGGAACGGTTATGCGCGCAAGGGCGCTGTGGGGTATGTTCGGCTCGCGCAGCATGAGCTCGATTTTCGGGTCGTTGACATGACGACTGAGCTTGGTGAAGAACTTGAGCCAGAACGGGCGTATGCCGTTCGGACGTATATTTGCGCCCGAGACGATTATCGCGCTGAACATATCGGTATGGCGGGAAGCCGCAAGCAGCGCAGTTATGCCGCCGTCCGAAAAGCCGTAGACTATCGGCTTTTGCAGTTTGAGCGCCTCGCAGAAGGCAATGAGGTCGGACGCAAAGTCGTCGTAGTGATACTCGGCAGGTTCGCTGCTCTTTCCGTGACCGCGCGTGTCCGGCAGATACACCGTAAAACGCTCGGCGAGCTTTCCCGCCGCTTTGAGGAATATCTCGTGCGTCTCGCCGTTGCCGTGCAGCATCACCAGCGCAGGGCCGCTGCCTATCATCTCATAGTTAATCGTTATGCCGTTTAGACTAAGCTCCATTTTATCCTCACAATGAATTGAAAATTGATAGCAAAATCATACCACAAACAACGCAATATGCAAAGCCGCCCGTTTTATCGGACGGCTTTGAGCTTTGTATATTTGCCTAGCTAAAGCGCGGTATGAGCGCCGGCGGTCATTGCACGCTTTTCGCGTATTGCGCTTAAAACTCCTTGCGCTTATATATTTTCACCGACAGCGCCGCGGAAAGCGCAAGCAGCGCGAGAGCTGCAAGCGGCGCGAAAACCGCGAGCGAAGTTATATTGACTTTATTGAAAGCAGATGCAGCAGCTTCAATCTGCGAACCGAAAAGGGAGAGAGCCAGCATGGGGATAAACACTATCGCAAGAATTATCAACCGCGCCTTCTCGGTGCCGAAGCGGAACAGCAGCGGCAGCATGACCGCAAGCAGCACCAATCCCATCGAGCTGAGCGCGGCGGCGCTTACGAGCAGCTCGGCGTCCAGCTTGTGCAGCACGGCGCCCAACACGAGCGTCAGCACAAAGCCGAGCAGCGAGCAGAGAACGCCGAGAAAATACCTTGAGAGCACCATGTCCGCGTCGTTGAACGGCATGGTCAGCGCGTAGCCGTCCCACTTCGCCTTTTCGTCGTATGCCATTGCCGACATCGGCACGAGCAGCGCGAAGGTCAGCATGAGCCCCGAAAAGAACTCGGGCGAGCCGTCCTTTATCGAAAGCGCTCCCCACAGCGCGATGAGCAGCAAATATATCTTTCCCTGCGAGCGCAGATTCATCAAATCCTTGAGCAGCAAGCCTCTCATTTTTGCGCCTCCTTGACGTAGTAAAGCATTATGTCCTCCAGCGACGCGCGCTCGGTCGTTATGCCCTGCGGGACGTCCGTTCGCGCCATAAGCGTCTGTGCTCCGAAGCCGCTCACGCGAGCGCCGATGCATTTGCTTTTATCCAGCGACGCGTACTGCGCCGAGGTGCATTTTGCGACGACATAGCGCTCCTCCAGCTCATCCTTCGGCTCGCACAGCACGATTTTTCCCGCGTGAATGAACGCGATGTAATCGCACAGCTTTTCAAGGTCGCTCGTGATGTGCGAGGAGATGAAAATGCTGTGTCCCTCGTCCAGCGTGAAATCGGCGAACACACCGAGTATCTCGTCTCGCACGATGGGGTCCAGTCCGCTGGTCGCCTCGTCGAGTATGAGCAGCTTGCAGTCGTGCGAGAGCGCCGCGGCGATGGACAGCTTCATGTTCATGCCGCGCGAGAACTGCTTGACCGGCTTGTTGTCGGGCAGCGAGAAACGCTGTGTGAAGCCGCGAAAGCGCTCGGAATCCCACGTGCGGTAGCACCGGCGCATGAGCGCGTCTATGTCCTTGACGCTCAAATTGTCCGGAAAGCCGCTGTCGGCAAGCACCACGCCGATGTGCTCACGAAGCTCGCGGTTGCCGCGGCACGAGGACTCGCCGAGCAGCGTCGTCTCGCCGCCGTCCTTGTTGATGAGCCCGAGCATGGCTTTGATGGTCGTCGTCTTGCCAGCGCCGTTTTCGCCGATAAAGCCCATTATGCACCCGCACGGCAGCGTGAAGCTCACATCGTCGAGCGTAAAGCCGTTGTAGACCTTGCGCAGATTTTTGACCTCGATTGCGTTTTGCATACTATTCTCCTTCGTATATGACCTCGAGCATACCCTTGAGCTCGTCGAGTCCGAGCGAGCAGCCGCGCGCAAGCGCGACCGACTGCGTCATCAGCTCCTCGATTCGCTTGAGGTGCTCCTCTTTGATGAATTCAGTGTTCTTGGGCGCGACAAAGCTGCCCTTGCCCGTGAGCGAGACAATAAAACCGTCGCGCTCGAGCTCCTCGTAGGCGCGCTTGGTCGTTATCACGCTGATTCGCAGCTCCTTCGCTAGCAGCCGCATGGACGGAAGCGCGTCGTCCTCGTGAAGCTCGCCCGAGATTATCTTGGAGCGAATCTGCGCGCTTATCTGTTCATATATCGGCGCGTCCGACGTGTTGGAGATGATTATGTCCACGGCTGCCTCCCTGATTGATTGTATATACACAATATATACAATATTCTCAATTTGTCAATAGTATGCCGAAAATTTTCTTTGCAGCGAAAAAATGCACGACGCCTCGAACGTACGTCTTTCACCGATGCACGCCGCGCCGTGGTATAATGGCGGCATGAGGGGGCGGGACAATGGAAAATCGGAGGATCATCGGCTGCCGCGCGGCAAGGGTGCTGCTCGCGCTGTGGCTTGGCACGGTAGCGGCGCTCACGCTGAGCGACCGTGTAATCGAGCTTTTCATGGCGGTGGACTATGTGCCGATGTACCACCTGCGGCCCATACCGTTTCAAACCATAGGCGAGCTGCTCTCCCCACACGCAAATCTCGGCTATTCCCTGCTCGCGCTTTGCGGCAACATCGTCATGTTCATGCCGTTCGGCTTTCTGTTTCCGCTTTGCTTTCGCCGCACGTTCGGCTTTCTCAAAACGTTCGGCTGCGGCGCGGCGCTTTCTGCGGCAGTCGAGCTTATCCAGTTTTTCATAGGGCGCACCTGCGACGTAGACGACCTGATCCTCAATTCGCTCGGCGCGGCGCTCGGCTGGCTGCTGTTTTATGCTGCGCAGGAATTCCGCACAAAAAAACAGACCGGCGAGGCGTCATAGACATCCCTCCCGGTCCGTTTTCTGTTGTACATCTTTTCGCTGCGCGATGCGCGTGTGACGGGGTTCAGTTCTCCCCAGCCAACGCGCTTTTTTGCGTCCCGCTCTTTTCGAGCTTTTTTGGACAGCTTTTCGTAGGGCACAAACTTTTTCATGCTATCGCCTCCGAAGCGGAAGTATAGCATAAGCGCGGGCTGATTTCAAGCGCCGCGGGACGCGCGGGCGCGCGAGACGAGGTACAGCGTCAGCGCCGTGCAAAGCGCGATATACACTAGCCAAAACAGCGCATAGAACTGCAGCGGAACATTTTGCAGCGGGTAGGGCGCGCACATTCCGCAGCTGAGCACGTTGAAGATGAAGGACAGCGGAATGAAGCTGAGCGTCCAGACATTGACAGTGAAAAAAGTGTTCTTTGCCTTTTGCTTGTTAGCAGTGTTCGGACTGTACATCCCAACGCCGAATATCAGCGCGCCGAGCGCCTCAAACACCGCGCCCGCGACGGTCGCGGCGGCATTTTGCGTTTCATGCCATACGGCGGCGGCGATTATCACCCCCGCAAAGCACATCACGCTTCCCGCGAGCGTATATACCCGCGCGTCCGCGCGCTCGCGCTTTTCGCTATCGAGACTTTCGATGCCCTTGAGCAGATAGTCGGTGGTGACGCCGAAGTATTCGCTGAGCATAACTATGCGCTCCACATCGGGCGCCGACTGCTCGCTCTCCCATTTCGAGACCGCCTGACGCGAAACTCCGAGCTTGTCCGCAAGCTCCTCTTGTGAAATGCCCTTCGCTTTGCGAAGGCTTTGAATCCTGTCTGCTGTTGTCATATTTAACACGCTCCCTTTCGTAAGAAAAGCGTAGCATTTCGCGCGGTTGCGCGGCAACCAAGCGGTGCTTGAATTTCGGCAACCGACGGTTGCGCTTCATGTTTTATACGAGCGCGTCCCACTCGCGCGGCAAGTCGAGATAAATCGGCTTATGGCGCAGATAGGGCAGCAGCTTGGTTCGCAGATCCTTGACCGAAATGCGCAGCGTGGAGGTGTTGAGGTTGGGGTGGCAGCGTATATACTCACCCTTGACGATTTCCGAATCAATGCAAAGCTGCACGCGAACGTCCCTGTCGTACATCAGCCCCATTATGCTCACCGAGCCGGGCGTCAGATTTATCAGCCGCTCCATTGCCTCCGGCGTACCGAAAGAAACACGGGAAATGCCCATGAGCCGCGAGAAATCCCGCGTGCGAAACGGCTTGTCGCCGGGCATCATCAAAAGATAATAGCTTGTCTGCTGACGGTTACACACAAACAGATTTTTGCATATATGCACTCCGAGCACCTGCTCGACGGCAACGCAGTCCTCCACCGTGTCGGCGGGGTCGTGGTCTGCTCGCATATAGTGTATGCCCAGCTTGTCGAGAAGGTCGTAGCAGTCCTCCTCCTTTTGCGAGCGTTTTTCCTTCGGGCGACCCTCGTACAGCACGGGGTCAACATGAAATTGCGGCATATCAGTCCTCTTTGAATGTGAAATGTTCGAACGCATAGTATATTCCGTCGCACAGGTCGTTGTATTCCTTTGAAAGCTCGTCGCTGCTCAAATCCCACTGCACGTCGGTCGGGTACTCCACCACATAGACGTCGTCTCCGTCGTAGCCGATAAGCTCATAGCTGGGCAGATTGGTATAGTCCTCGTTTTTGTCGAACTCGCAAATCGTGAACATCCAGCCGCCGAAGCCCGCCTGCTCGTTCGCAATGCTGTAAAACGCCCAAGAATCGTCACTCTTTGCCACGCGCACAACGCCGAGCCAATTCTCGGGAACGTCCATGGCGAAGTCGTCGGTATAAAAGAAGGTGTCGGTCAGCACGGTGCCGCCCGAGGTGATGGACGGGGTCGGTGCGGGAGACGGCTCGGGCGCAGGTGCGGGGTCGGGCTGCGGCTCGGGCTGCGAGATGACGGGCGGCTGCGAGGGAACGGTCGTATGCGTCGAGACGATGATGCCGTTTGCAAGCAAAAGTATGAGTGCGGCAATAAGCGCCAATATGACCGCGCCCGCGATTATGAGCGCGATTTTCAGTCCCTTGCCGGTCTTTTTTGCAGGCATATACGCGGGCATTTGAGCTTGGGTATAAATCGGCGAAGCCTGCGAAACCGGCGCTTCGGGCTGCGCGGGAGCGCCTTGAGCCAGTACGGCGCCGCAGGAACGGCAATAACGGTCGTCGCCGTTTATTTCAAACCCGCATTTCGGACAATAAGCCATGGTACATACCTCCGTATTTATCATATTTACATAATATCATATCGCTCGCAGCGTTTGAAGTGTAATGTCGAGCCAAGCATAAACAAAGCTAATAATTAGCATTTCCTGTTTATGTTTGTTGGTGCTTTTGCGAATTGACGCGAAAACCGAGCCGTTTTATAATTAGTATCAATAATAAACCCGAATTCGTTAACGGTGAAAAGTATGAAGTCTTTTTTCAAAAAGCTGGTTTCATGGCGCTGTTTCCCGTTTCTTGTCGTGTTTTTGCTGATGCTGTTTTTACACATCATCGTCCCGCTCGACACCAAGGACGACCTAATCGCGAACTCGGTGCTCGGGACGATGACCCAAGCGCAGTACGCCGCGCAGCAGTACATAAGCTGGTCGTCGCGTCAGCTCGTCGAGGGGCTGATGGTGTACCTCATCCATTTTCCCGTGCTGTGGATGCTGCTTGACTCGGCGCTCGTTGCGCTGTGCTGTTATTTCATCTGCTCGCTTGCCGGAGTTTGCGAGCAGCAGGGCTCGTGGCTCGTGGCGCTGCTGATGCTCAGCTACCCGTTCGCGTGCATGGGCTCGGCGGGCTGGGTGGTGACAACGATGGTCTATTTGTGGCCGACGGCAGCCGGGCTTTTTACGCTCACGTCTATTCCGCGACTGCTGCGTGACGAACGCATACCGCTTTGGCAGTGCGCCGCCTACACCATAGCCCTCATCTATTCTGCCAACCTTGAGCAGATGTGCGCCGTGCTGTTCGCGTCCTTTGCGCTCGTGTGCATTCTTCGCTTGAAGCAAAAAAAGAGCATACTGCTGCCCGCGCTGTTCGTCGTGCTGTGCGCGGGTATGTTTGTCTATATCTTCACCTGTCCGGGCAACGCGCTGCGACGGATCAACGAGGTCAACGGACAGTTTCCCGAATTTGACGGACTCGGATTCTTACGCAAGACCGAGATGGGCTTTGCGGCGACGTGGTATGAATTCGTCATGAAGCAGGATTTGTTTTTCGCCGTGTTTTCACTGCTGCTTGTAATGCTGACCGCCGCAAAAAAAGCGAGCTGCGCCATGCTGTGCGTGTCTAGCGTCCCGCTCGCGGCATGGTTCATCTGCGGGGTACTGCCGCAGATAAACACGACGATATTTCCCGGACTTTCCAAGCTCAACGATTGTCTTGACATCTACGGCACGAGAATACTGCTCGAAAAGCCCCGCTCGTGGGTGCCGAATATAATCTTCCTGCTCGTGCTCGCAAGCATCTTCGCGGTGTTCTTTTATCTGTTCGAGAAGCGCACCGACGCGCTCGCGTGCTGCTTTGCGCTGCTCATGGGCTTGGGCGCGCGCATGGTCATGGCGTATTCCCCGACGATATGGGTGTCCGGCTCGCGCACCTTCATTTTCATGTATTTCGCCTTCATCGTCTGTGCCGCCATGCTCTGGCGCGAGCGCGGCAGGACGTTTTGCGAAAGCGGCAGGGAACGGGTGTTTTTCCCGCTCGCGGGCACGCTGTGCTCCGCCACTTTTTTGAACACCGTTTACACCGTGTTCTAGTCCCGCGAGTCTGCGGAGTCTGTCCTTTTTTCGCGACGTCCGTCTTTTTAAGCCGAGAACAATGTACTTCGCCGCAGGCGGCTCGCCGAAACTTACTGCATTTGTTTGCATAACTGTTTATAATCAAAACCACGCCTAAAAGGCGTGGTTTGCACAAGCCCTAGAAGGGCAAAG
>CAYXRE010000015.1:0-18628 GCA_964466125.1 uncultured Oscillospiraceae bacterium | reverse complement strand
TGGCGCCTCCACACAACTCCCGATGATTCGGGAGTTTTCTTTTTTATCACGAAAAGGCGGTAAAGAATGTACACAGGAACGATTGTAAAAGAAACGCTTAAAGACGAACTTGTTTTGGACAATGTGGTCGTTGACGAGGTGCAGCTTTGGAAAACCGACAGCAAGCCGAAGTACTGGACTATGCTGTTTTTCCATTCGCAAACGGAGAATCTGCCAGAGCTGCTGAGCGCCGCTGTAAAGGACGGCTGGTACGCGGACATGAAGGACGATGCGACAAAGTACATCGTCTTTTCCGATGCGGTTTATAGCTACTCGATTTCCGACGCGTCGCAGAAAGCTGCAGTAATTCAAGCGCTGCGTGAGCGCGGCGTTCCCGAAAGCCAGCTCGACTGGTCGGAATAACGGAATATATGTTTTCTTTTCGCAAAAACTGATATATACTTATATCATCGATTATTTCGGAGGACAAATATGCTCTGGGAGCTGTTTATAACCTTCATGAGAATCGGCGGCTTTACCTTCGGCGGGGGGTATGCTATGCTGCCCATGCTTCAAAAAGAGGTCGTTGAGAATAAGAAGTGGGCGACAAGCGAGGAGCTCATGGACTACTACGCAATCGGGCAGTGCACCCCCGGCGTGATAGCTGTCAACACCGCGACCTTTATCGGCTACAAAAACGCGGGGATACTAGGCGGCTTGTGCGCAACGCTCGGCGTGGTATTCCCGTCTTTGGTTATAATTACACTGATTGCCGCGCTGCTGTCCAATTTCGCGGACATTGAGGCTGTCAAGCACGCGTTCGCGGGAATACGCGTATGTGTATGCGTGCTGATTTTCAACGCCGTGCTCAAGCTGTGGAAGAAGTCGGTGGTTGACATTCCGACGCTTATCGTGTTTCTTGCCGTGCTTGCGCTCGCGCTGTTCACCAAGCTTTCTCCCGTACTGTTTGTTATTGCCGCCGCTGTGTGCGGTATCGTTGTTCAGGTATACTCAAGGGGGAAGGGGGCGGCTAAATGATTTATCTGCGGCTGTTCTACGAGTTTTTCAAAACCGGTCTTTTTGCCGTCGGCGGCGGACTCGCGACGCTCCCGTTTTTGTATGACATCTCCGAACGCACCGGCTGGTTCACCCACGCCGACCTTGCGGACATGGTCGCCGTCTCGGAATCGACTCCCGGACCCATCGGCGTCAACATGGCGACCTACGTCGGATTTCGCACCGCGGGAATTGCGGGCGCGTTGGTTTCGACACTCGGGCTTATCGCACCGTCGATAATCATTATCATCGTCGTCGCCTCGCTGCTTCGGCGCTTCAGCGAGAACAGATTCATAAAAGGCGCGTTCTATGGACTTCGTCCCGCCTCTGCGGCACTTATCGCGTCGGCAGGCATATCCGTTGTCCTAATCTCGCTTTTTGATGCTTCAACGCTCACAGCGGGCGGCTCGCTGCTTGACGGCATAAAGCTGAACGCCGTGATTCTGGCGCTGGTGCTTGCGCTGTTGACAAACATCAAGCCGACCAAGAAATTACACCCGATTTTCTATCTGCTCGCAAGCGCGGCGATAGGCGTTATATTCAAGTTCTGAAATTGTGCTTTTCGCATATACCGCGCTCATATCCTTAAGATGTGAGGTGGTATTATGATAACGAAAAAGACTCTCGTCGTACTCTCGCTGCTGCTTGTGGCTGCGCTTGCAGTCGGTTTTTCCTCTTCGCTTCCCGCATACGCAAAGATGAGCGGCGCGCAGGGACCTGTTATTGTTATTGACGCGGGGCACGGCGATTTTGACCCCGGGGCGTCCTCAGGCGCGGGAACGCGGGAAAAAGACGTAAACCTCGCGATTGCGCTCAAGCTGCGGGATGTATTTACCGCAAACGGCCACACGGTCGTGATGACCCGCACAGACGACACAACGCTCGCGAAGCGCGGTCCGCACGAGTCCGGCTCGAAAAAGGCGGACGACACTAAGAATCGCGTTTTTCTTGCGGATTCCTTTGAGGATTCGGTGCTCATCAGCATACACCAAAACATCTATTCTTCCTCCTCATCGTGGGGGACACAGGTGTTTTACGGAACCGAGAACCCAAAAAGCGAGCTGCTCGCCAAGTGCATTCAAAGCAGTGTTATATCAAAGCTGCAGCCGGATAACAAAAGAGAAATCAAACGCGGAACAAGCAGCATCTATCTGCTTGTACATACAAAAGCGCCGACGGTTTTGGTCGAATGCGGCTTTCTTTCCAGCCCAAGCGATGAAAAGCTGCTGCTTGACGAGGAATATCAGAAAAAACTGGCTTATTGCATCTATCTCGGATTTTACGACTATCAAAATGCAAAGGAAAGAACTATGGCTTCACTAAAGAGCGTCTATGTCTGCACCAACTGCGGCAGCGAATCAAACAAGTGGTACGGGCGGTGCCCGTCCTGCGGTGAGTGGAACACCCTTGTCGAGGAGGTCGTTGAGAAAAAGCAGACAACGGTCACGGCGAAGGCGGCGGCAAAAAGGGCGGGAAACGTCACGCCGCAGCCGCTGGACGAAATCTCGCTTCAAGCGGAGAACCGCTACACTACCGATATAAACGAGCTGGACCGTGTCCTCGGCGGCGGTGTAGTGCTCGGCTCCGTCGTGTTGCTCGGCGGCGAACCGGGCGCGGGAAAATCGACGCTGCTGCTGCAAATGTGCGGCAACATGAGCGAAAGCGCAAAAATCGTGTATGTTTCCGGCGAGGAATCCGCCCACCAGATAAAGCTGCGTGCAAACCGGCTCGGAATCAACACCGCCAATATCAGCATCGTAACCGAGACGGATATTGACACGATTATTTCGCTTATAACCGACCTTCGTCCGTCTCTTGCGGTAATCGACTCCATACAGACCATGACGAGCGAGGAAGTTTCTTCATCAGCCGGCAGCGTAACGCAGGTGCGTGAATGCACAAACAAACTCATGCACATGGCAAAGGGTGAAGAGATACCCGTCTTTATTGTCGGTCATGTCAACAAGGACGGCGCTATCGCGGGCCCAAAGGTACTCGAGCACATTGTGGACACGGTGCTGTACTTTGAGGGCGAAAAATATCTGTCCTACCGCATTCTGCGCGCTGCAAAGAACCGCTTCGGGTCAACTAATGAAATCGGAATGTTCGAGATGACCTCGGCAGGGCTGATGGGCATTGACAACCCGAGCGCGGTGTTTCTCGAAGGGCGCGACAATTCGGTCTCAGGCAGCTGTGTGACCTGCGTAATGGAGGGTTCACGCCCGATTCTGTCCGAAGTACAGTCGCTTGCTTCAAAGACCGGCTTCGGGACGCCGAGAAGGACGTCCTCGGGCTTTGACATCAACCGAACGAATCTGTTGCTTGCGGTGCTTGAAAAGCGCGCGGGGTATTTTCTTTCCTCGCTGGACGTCTACATCAACGTCGTCGGCGGTATGCAGATGAACGAGCCCGCCGTGGATCTTGCAGTCGCGGTGAGCATGGTGTCCTCGCTAATGGACAAGCCTGTCGCAGACGGTACGATAGCCTTCGGTGAAATTGGGCTCGGCGGGGAAGTGCGTTCGATTGCGAACATCACCCAGCGCATAAGCGAGGCGCAGCGTTTGGGCTTCAAGCGCTGTCTGGTACCCAAATCCAACCTGCACAACATCGACGTCAGCCAATACGCGATACAAATCGTCGGTATCTCCGGTGTCGGGGAAATCGGCAGAATACTTAACGATGAAAACACGAATTGACAAGCCTCACATCCCGAGCGGCAACGTATGCGCAGCCGTTTGCTCGGCTAAGAACAAAGCGCTGTCAGATGAGCTTTCAAAGCTCGGAATCGACGTTGTAACGACGGCAAACGAGCCGCAAATCAACGGCGCAACCGCTGACCACGCGGATATGCTCTGTCTGCCGCTATCCTCAACTGATTTTGCGGTATCGGCAAATCAGCCACAGATTGCACTAGCATTGAAAGAAGCCGGCTACGACGTAATTGAATGCGCTCTCGGCTCAAAATACCCGACGGACTGCGCGCTCAACGCGCTTTGGGCTGGGGAATTGCTCATATCAAATGAGCGCTCGCTCAGCGCCGCTGTAAGGCATTACTGCACAAGGAAGGGAGCAACTCGCCTCAACGTAAAGCAAGGCTACACAAAGTGCTCCTGCGCCCTCGTAAGCTCTGATGCGTTTATAACCGCCGACAGAACAATATATAACGTTCTGACTGCCAATGGTTTCGATTGTCTTTTGATACCCCAAGGCGAGATAGCGCTTGAAGGCTTCGATTACGGCTTTATCGGCGGCAGCTGCTTTCTCGCGTCCGCGTCGCTGCTCGCATTCACCGGCAGCCTGAAAACCGTCTCATACGCACAGGACATTATTTCGTTTTGCAGAAATCACAACGTCTATACGAGCTCACTCACCGATGAACGATTGTTCGACATCGGAGGAGTCGTGCCTTTCTTGCAGACAGTGCAGTGACGGCGGCCGCATAAACGTTTTCTCATCAGTATTTACACTTATATTCAGAATCAGAAGCATCTTTCTTCTTGGCATTCGGTGGCTTAGCCACTTGTATTATGCCAAAGCAGAGGGTGCTTTTTCGTATGCTGTTTCGCATAAGAGAGTTTTTGATGAGCGTCAGATTATTAACGCCGCCCCGAAAGGGGATTATTTAATTATGCATACAGTGCTTCTCACTGTATCGCGACGATTCAGCTTCTCGCGAGTTGCAAAGCGTCTTGATGGACTTCTATCAAATTGAGTTTGAAATCCAAAGAACAGTATGTTTAATAAGTATTGTCTTGTTTTCGGTAGGATCAGTAGAAATAACAATAACTAAAACGTATCGCGTGTTTCAAATAAGTCTAAAAGCAGATCGGTAAAAAGACTTGAAAGCTCAGAGAAAAGGTGGTATATTTAACACAGTGAGTTTCGCTAAATAAAAATTTAGCGAATCTCAGGGGACTCGAAAGGCGACATTACAATTAAAATCGTCATTCGCATTCTTACGATTATCCGTGACGCATTGATTCGTTTCTCGCAGTTGACTATTTCGTTTAAAATTATAATTAGAATTTCTATAAATATCTGATTTCTATTTTGGAGTTAACATGAAAAATTTTGACGACTGCCCCGATGTGCTTCGCGACTTTCTGATGCACATGGAAACAATCCGCAATTTGTCCTCGCGGACTATTGACGGATACTATATCGACCTGCGCAATTTCTTTCGCTTTCTCAAGCAGCATTCCGGTATGTGTGCGCCTGACATCGAGTTTCACGAAATACCAATCAGCGACATTGATATTGAAATGCTTAAAGACGTCAAAACCAAAGACGTCTATGAGTATCTGCATTTTGTAATGCGTGAATGCAACAACAATCCGAATACGCGCGCGCGAAAGGTTTCCAGTCTAAGATCATTTTTTAACTAATTGACAGTTAAAACCCACAAACTGGAATCTGACCCTGTGAAAGATTTGGAAGTACCGTCGCTGAGAAAATCGCTGCCGAAGTTTCTCAATCTTGAAGAAAGCCGCGAGCTGCTGCGCTCGACGGACGGAGACTTTGCTTTACGGGATTTTTGCATAGTGACGCTGTTCCTGAACTGCGGAATGCGTCTATCCGAGCTTTGCGGCATAAACGATAACGATGTGCGCGACGACACGATACGGCTGCTCGGCAAAGGCAACAAAGAAAGAATTGTGTACATAAACGACGCCTGTCTCGCCGCCATAAAGAACTATCGCTCTGTACGAGACTCGGTTAAGTACAAAAATCGCGACCCGAAAGCGCTGTTTTTGTCCCGTATCGGCACAAGACTCACTCCGAGACGTGTCGAACAGATTGTCGCCGAGACGCTGGAGCGCGCTGGGCTGTCCGGACGCGGTTATTCGCCTCACAAGCTGCGACATACGGCTGCAACGCTCATGTATCGCTACGGCAATGTGGATATGCTTGCGCTCAAAGAAATACTCGGTCATGAACACGTGTCCACGACCGAGATCTATACCCACATCAGCGACGAAAGTCTGAAAAAAGCTGCTAAATCAAATCCGCTGTCGGAGGAGACCTACAAACCGAAGAAGTGAAATCTAAGCGCTTATTGCGGAAATCAGTCGCAGCACGAAGCATTCGGCGCTGCCACTGATAAATGTAACCGCGCACATGCAAGCAAAGCTGTGCAGCAGCTTGTTCTTATGCTTGCTCATGCGGCTCGCACGAACGCATTTTACCGAAAACAACAACAGCGCGATTACAGCAATCGCGAGTACCGGTGCATACAGCGCAGCTCCGATTATCAGCGCCGACGTGTTTGAAAGCGAATATATATGTCCGAGCATTATGCCGATTCCTGCGCCGCGTACAAACAGCATAGGCAGAATCACCGCACAGCCGAAGGCGCAGTAGGACATTAAATATGACAAAATGAGAAAAGCCGCGCTTTGCGATACGCTTATCAGCAAGCTGACATAGAGCTCATCGCTTTTCGCAGACGACAGCTTGATGTCGCACAGCTTGCGAATATATTCGTTCAGCTCTGCTCCGATGCCGGAAATCGCGAACGCGCCCAAAGCGGTGCCCAGCGAAAACAGCACGGCGCAGGTAATAAATAAACGCTCGTCCGCTGTTTTCTCTTGCCTATTTCGCGCGTTTCCCGCCTTGCTGACGGAATACGCGCTTGGTAGAATTATCACTTTTCCCTTTGTTGTCATCCTGTAAACCTTATTGCCTTTACATAATCTTAGAGCTTGATTGCACGCGGTTTGGCTTTTGCGGCGCGTCCGACTCCGGCGATTCCGCCTATACCTCCAGCGCTCAGCATAGCAAGCAGCTTTACGAAAACCTGCTCGGTGATTTCGCCTTCGGTAAACAACAGCGAGCCGACGAGCACCACAAGAAACGTCGTCAATCCGCTGGAGAGTCCAAGCGTCAGACCGTTTTTACTTCGCTTTGCGCTTGTAATATATGAGGACAGCAAGACGCCGAGTGACATCGCCGCTGTCGTAAAGGGCTGGAGATACTGCGTTGGTATGTCAATGTTGCAAATCACAACGGCAGCTATCGCAAGCAGTGATAAGCAAATCGCTATACTGAGAGCGCTTGTGAGAACAAAAGACTTGGCGAAATCGTTTTTCTGCAAAATAAAACCTCCCGTCGCTTATACCAAAAGGTATTCGCTGCGGGAGGGATTTATTCTTTTTGTCGGTCAATCAGTCCTCGAGTTTGAGCTTCTCAACGTCCTGAACCGCCCATTTCTGGAAACGGATTTTGGTGCGGTCGGAGCCGGTCTCAAGAAGAATGGTGTCGTCCTTTATGCTCACAACGCGTCCGACGATACCGCCGATGGTCGTTACGCCGTCGCCGACTTCAAGGGCGTTGCGCATCTCGCGCTGCTCTTTCTCTTTCTTCTTCTGGGGGCGGATAAGTATGAAGTACATAACCGCAAGCATGGCGACCATGATGAGAACAGAGGTGATGCTGCTCATGGACGTGGCGCTCGCAGCGGTAGTTGCTTCAAGATAAAACATTTAGGTGTCCTCCAAATCGTTAATGAATAAATTATACACACTGCCGAATATTTAATCAAGTATTAAATACGCGAATCGAGCAGCGAAACATTGCGGTCATGAAATTCCGCAAAGCGTCCTTCGTCCAGACTGGTGCGAATCTCCGAGAGCAGATTATTGTAGAAGAACAGATTGTGAGTGACGGCTATTCGCATGGCGAGCATTTCTTTTGCTTTGAAAAGATGATGGAGATATGCTCTGGAATATCCCGCTCGGCAAAAGGCACAGCCGCAGCCGGGTTCGATTGGCTGATTGTCTCGCTCGTATTTTGCGTTGTTGAGATTCATAATGCCGTTATGGGTAAACAGATGACCGTGACGACCGTTGCGTGCGGGCATAACGCAGTCAAAAAGGTCAACTCCCCTGCTGACTGCCTCGACAATGTTGCCCGGTGTTCCGACGCCCATAAGATAGCGTATCTTGTTCTTGGGCATGTGCTGCTCAACGGCAGAGATGACCTCGTACATCTCCTCGGCGCTCTCGCCGACAGCAAGCCCGCCTATGGCGTAGCCGTCGCAATCCAGCTCGGCGATTTGCTTCATGTTGTCCTCGCGAATGTCTTTATAACATCCGCCTTGATTGATTCCGAACAACAGCTGATTTCGGTTCAGCGTTCCCTCAAGCGAGTTTAGACGCCGCATTTCCTCCTTGCAGCGCTCAAGCCAGCGCACCGTCCTCGCGCATGAGGCTTCGACATAGCTTCGCGGCGACGGGTTTTCAATGCATTCGTCGAGCGCCATAGCCATCGTGCTTGCAAGATTGGATTGTATCGCGACGCTGCGTTCGGGCGTGAGGAAAATGCGTCTGCCGTCGATATGCGAAGAAAACTCTATGCCCTCCTCGCGGATTTTGCGAATCTTTGAAAGCGAGAACACCTGAAACCCGCCGCTGTCGGTGAGTGTCGGACCGGTCCAGTGGGTGAAGCCCGCAAGCCCTCCCATGTCACGCACGACCTCATCGCCCGGACGAAGGTGCAGATGATAGGTGTTGCACAGCATTATCTGGCATTTGAGCTCGCAAAGGTCCTCTGCGCAAAGCCCGCCTTTTATGGCGGCGGCGGTCGCCACGTTCATGAAAGCCGGCGTCTGAAAGGTGCCGCGCACCGTCTCGAACTCGCCGCGCCGCGCGCTTCCCTGTACTTTGATGAGCTTGTACATATTACCTCACAGTATTATCATCGCGTCGCCGAAGGAGTAAAAGCGATATTTATCCTCGACGGCGTGTTTATACGCTCTCATCGTGTTTTCATAACCTGCAAAGGCGCTTACAAGCATAATCAGCGTGCTTTCGGGCAGATGAAAGTTTGTTATGAGCGCGTCCATGATTTTGAAGGTATATCCCGGATATATGAATATATCCGTGTCCTCCTCGCACGGGCGAATCTCGCCGTACTTCTTCATGCAGGATTCGAGCGTGCGGCAGCTGGTCGTTCCGACGCAGACGATACGGCAGCCGTTCGCTTTTGCCGTGTTTATCGTGTCCGCCGCCTGTTTGCTGATAGTATAGTGCTCCGTGTGCATTTTGTGTTCTGTAATGTCATGCACCTTTACAGGACGAAAAGTACCCAGACCGACGTGCAGCGTGACCTTCGCAAACTCGATTCCCTTTTGATAAAGCTCCTCAAGAAGCTCATCGGTGAAATGAAGTCCCGCCGTAGGCGCTGCGCTTGAGCCAAGCTCGTTTGCGTAGACTGTCTGGTACTCGTTGTTGTCGCTAAGCGGTTCGGTGATATAGTGAGGCAGCGGCATAAGACCTATCTCGTCGATTATCGAATAGAATCCCTGCGAGTGGTCGTATTCAAACTCAACAAGACGATTTCCGTCCTCAAGCTCGTCGATGATTGTGGCGCTTAGCTTGCTGCCGAGACTGACCTTTGTTCCGCTTTTCAGGCGTTTTCCGGGCTTGACAAGGCATTCCCAGCGGTCGTCGCCCATATCCTTGAGCAGGAGTATTTCAATCTTCGCTCCCGTCCGTTTACTGCCGATGAGCCGCGCGGGCAGAACCTTGCTGTCATTGAGCACAAGCACGTCGCCTTCCTGCAAAAGCGACATCACGTCACGAAAGACCATATCTTTGTATTCGCCGGTTTCACGGGACATACAAAGAAGTCGGGAGGTATCGCGCGGAATCGCATGGTGTTGTGCTATTAATTCCTTGGGTAAATCGTAGTAAAATTGTTCCTTTTGCATAAAATCACACTTTCGGAATAATGCATAATTGACATAAGATAGTTCAGATGTTAATATTACTTCAATGTATTAAAGGATGAAAGGGCTTCCGACAATATTCGGACTGAACCTATTCATTATATGTTAACAACGGGTCCATTTCAAGACAAATTAAATCGCGAATCGAGGGAAGAAAATGAGCAGAAAAAGGATAGCGGTCGTCGGAGCAACAGGCATGGTCGGCAGGACCTTTTTGAAGGTTCTGGAGGAATACAAGCTCACAGAGCATGAGTACACGCTTTTTGCGTCCTCAAAAAGCGCCGGCACAGTCATAAAGTTCATGGGCAGCGACCATGTCATAAATGAGCTCAACGATGCAAGCTTCGATTCGGGCTTTGATATAGCGCTGTTCTCCGCCGGAGCTTCCATAAGCAAAATCTATGCGCCCATTGCCGCAAAGAAAGGCTGTGTGGTAATCGACAACAGCTCATGCTGGAGAATGGACCCCGAGGTTCCGCTTGTCGTGCCCGAGGTAAACCCGCTCGATGCGTTTGACAACAAAGGCATCATCGCAAACCCCAACTGCTCGACCATTCAGGCGATGGTCGCACTCAATCCCATACATAAGAAATACGGCATTAAGCGCATTGTGTATTCGACCTATCAGTCGGTTTCCGGCGCGGGCGTAAAGGGCTGGGCGGATTTGGAGGACGGCGCCAAGGCGTTTGTCAACAGCTGCGAGTTCACACCGCAGAAATTCCCCTACCCCATCTTTAACAACTGCATTCCTCAAATCGACGTGTTCCTCGACAACGGTTACACCAAAGAGGAGCAGAAGATGATTGACGAGACCCACAAGATTCTGCACGACGATTCCATTGCAATAACCGCGACGGCGGTTCGCGTTCCCGTGTTCAGCGCTCACAGCGAGTCGGTGAACGTCGAGCTTGCGAGCGAGTATGACCTCAAGTCGCTGCGTGAACTGCTCGAGAACGCGCCCGGTCTGGTCGTGATTGACGATCCTGCGCACGAGAAATATCCCCTCGCCGCAAATGCCGCAGGCTCGGACGACGTCTATGTCGGACGTATTCGCCGCGACGAAAGCGTCAAGAACGGGCTGAACCTGTGGGTCGTGTCCGACAATATACGCAAGGGCGCCGCGTCCAACGCCGTACAAATAGCAAAGCTCTTAATCGACAAGGAGGAGAACAGATGAAGAACGTAGTATTCGAAGGCTGCGCAACCGCAATAGTGACCCCCTTTAACTCGGACTTTTCCGTCAACTTCGCCGCTTTTGAGAAGCTGATTGATTTTCAGCTCGCAAATGGCGTAAAGACTCTCGTTGTATGCGGAACCTCAGGAGAGGCGTCCACGCTGACCGACAACGAACAGGTTTCCGTTATCAAGCACGCAGTCGATTACGTCAAGGGAAAGGGCGTAACGGTTATCGCGGGCGCCGGAAGCAACGATACCGCGCACGGCTGCAATCTCTCGCGCCTTGCCCAGCAAGCGGGTGCGGACGCGCTGCTTCACGTCACTCCCTACTACAATAAGACCACACAGAAGGGTCTCATCGCGCATTTCAGCGCAATCGCGAATGCCGTTGACATTCCGATAATCCTCTACAACGTGCCGTCGAGAACCAATCTTTCCATAGCGCCTGAAACCTATCTTGCGCTGTCCAAGGTCGAGAACATCGTTGCGACCAAGGAAGCAAGCGGCAATTTCAGCGCGATAACGACCGCCATGGAGCTTTGCGGCGATAATCTGACCTTTTACTCCGGCAACGACGAAAACGCCGTAACGCTCATTTCGCTCGGCGGAAAAGGACTTATCTCGGTGCTGTCCAACGTAAAGCCCGCCGAAACGCAGAAGATGTGCGAGCTTGCGCTTTCAGGCGACTTTAAGGGCGCGGCGGCGCTTCAGGTATCGCTTATGCCGTTGATAAACGCGCTTTTCTCCGAGGTCAACCCCATTCCCGTAAAAGAAGCTGTCAACCTGCTCGGATTCAATGCCGGACCCTGCCGGCTTCCGCTCGTGGGCATGGACGAAAACAAGAAGATGGTATTAAAATCGCTGCTTTAAGGTGAAGAGATGTTGAATATTGTACTTTGCGGGATACTCGGAACGATGGGCACAAAACTAATGGAGGCGTGCTTTGAGGACATGGACATCGGTATTGTCGCCGGCGTCGATGTCCGCGACGGCGTACTCGCGAATATACCGCTTTACAAAAGCATATCGCAAGTGAAGGAAAAGGCGGACGTTGTAATCGACTTCTCTCACCCGTCGCTTACTGATGACATTTGCGCATTTTGCAGAACGACCCGCACGCCGCTTGTGCTGTGCACGACCGGACAAAGCGAACAGCAGCTTGCGGTTGTCGATGATCTTTCAAAAAGCGTGCCTGTTTTCAAAAGCGCGAATATGTCTCTTGGCATAACCGTGCTCGGCGCGCTTTGCAAAAAGGCGGCGAAGATACTCGGTGACGACTTTGACATAGAGATAGTCGAGATGCACCACAACAAAAAAATCGACGCTCCGAGCGGAACGGCGCTTTTACTTGCAAACGAGATTAACTCGGTAAGTCAAAACAAATACGATTATGTCTATGACCGTCAGCAGAAACGCGAGAAACGCGGACGCTCGGAAATCGGCATACACTCGGTGCGCGGCGGCACGATAGTCGGCGAGCACGAGGTCATTTTCGCGGGCAACGACGAGGTACTCAAGCTCTCACACACCGCCGCGAGCAAAACGGTTCTTGCCGTCGGCGCTCTCAAAGCCGCGCGTTACCTTGTCCGTCAAAAGCCCGGAATGTACGATATGCAGGACCTTGTTTCACTCGATTGAATTTAAGCTTATCGTCCGGCGTTCTGCTTGAACGTCGGACGAAATTTATGTTGCGGTTATGACGACCTTGCCGCAATTTTACGAGTATATAATACTCGCACTTATTGTGTAAGAGAATAAACCCTCGAATCAGATTTGCATCTGATTCGGGGGTTTTATATTTGTTCCGTGTACTGTTTTCAGAGCTTTTGCTGATTCTTTAATTCCGTTATGTCGGTGTTGGTAATCAGCAGCCGCTTCTTTCCGTACCAGTCAACCTGTGCCACGTCTACCGAATACCAGCGGTTAATGCGGTGGTTATACATTTCTTTTGTTGTGAATTTCCCGTTGTTCTTCATGTACTCCGCTGCGGAACAGGATGCGCAGGGTGCGTCGAGATCAACAAGCACGTCGTAGCATTTCTTGCCTACAACATCGTCCCCCTTGAAGCTTACGACCTTTTTGTTGACATACTCAACCGTGTAGGTCTCGGGGTCGATTACATAGATGAACGCGGGGCTGTTGTCCAGCGCGGAGATGAGGGATTCCGAAAGATTCTCCGCCTTCACGCGATTTCGATAGCTTCGAAGGAAGGTCAGTATTACTTCGGAAACGAAGATTATCGAATCGACATGTTCCTGCGTCCAGAAACGACTGCTGCCGCATTCCTCAAAGCCGACAAAGCCGACGTATTCGTGCTCGTCACAGATTCTGCATTGCAGCAGAGAGTGAATTCCCTGGGAAACAAAGGTTTCCTTTATCGGACTGGGAAGCTCACTGACATCCTTGCAGTAGAAAATGCCTTCGGCGTTGAAATAGTTCTCATAGTCGTTGCCGAATATCTTTTTATAGTTCTTTTGCTGCAACTCGTCTCGAACGCTGGGTATGCCCTGTGCGCACCACTCAAAGCTGTTGGACGCAACCCCAAGGCGAAGGTCAACTTCAAACACCGACACACGGCTCACATTATAGAAAGTACCCACGCGTTCTAGAATGGAATTGACGGAGTCCTGAAGATTGCTTGAGGAATACAGCGTTTGGAACACATATGCCGCGAGCTGCTGGCGCGAATCGAAAACCTCCGTTTGCGCGGGCAGCACGATTTCGCTGACGGTCTTTTTTCCGCTGTCGGATACTCGGAATACCGTGCTGCTCATTTTTCCGCGGTCGAAAAGTATAAAGCGGTTCTTTCCAAGGTTTTTCGCTTCATACAGCGCGCTGTCCGCCTGATTGAAAATGATTCCGTAATTATTGTTTTCAGGCGTTACTATGGTCGCGCCGATACTGCATTTTACACTGCCGAGTTCGGGTACTTCGATTGCCGCTACGCGGCTTATGACTCGGCTTGCGACTTCAAAGATGTTCTCGGGCGCGCTTATGGCGCTCATGAACACGAAGAATTCGTCGCCTCCAAAACGCCCGACAATGTCGTCCGCTCTGAATGAGACCTTCATTATATCTCCGACTTCCTTGAGGAACGCGTCGCCGAACATATGTCCCAGCATATCGTTGACCTTTTTGAAGTCGTCGATGTCGATAATCAGCAGCGCTGCCTGTCCTTGTATGTCGCCGAGAGCGCGCTGAATCATTTCCTCGGTGGTGATATGGTTGTACAGTCCGGTTATCGAGTCGTATTCCGCGCGCTGCTTTAGGGATATTATCTGCTTGGTCTGGTCGTCCACGTTCTCCGCTTTTCCGAGTATCTTGAATACCGAGCCGTTGGTATCCGCAATACTTTTGGCGGTGGCGCGGAACCAGCAGTAGCCGTCGCCCTCAAAATCGGCGCGGAAAAGAAATACACCGTTGTCCGCGCAATTGACATAATGCTTCATCTCCTTGCGGAAGCTCTCGAGGCTTTCGGGATGAAGGACGCTCGAATGCGCGAGATACTCGGAGTAATCTTCGACCGTGCGAACTTCACGTTTACCGGATTTGTTGATGAACGAATAGGTTATGCTGTCGCACTCGACGTCATAATCAAAAATGAGCGTCTGGCTGTCGTCGAGCATAATCTGATAGCTTTGCTCTTGAATTTTCAGCTGACGTTCGCGGTCGAGCGACTGTGTTACGTCCTCGAGAGCCGCATAGCAGGTAATTACGCCGTCCGCTTCATTTACGCGCGAGCCGGTAAGATGAACCCATATCTTGCTGCCGTCGTTTTTGTTGGCAAGGAAGGTCGTCTCTGCGGTTCCGCTTGACGTGAGGTCGTTGTAGAGGTTGCGTCTTTCGGTGTCCAGGTCGAAGATTATGCGCCCCAGCTTTTGTTCACCGATTCCCGCCGTGCTGCCGGAAATATCGGTGTAGCCGAATATCTCACAGGTCTTGTTGCTCATATAGCGAACCTTCATGCGGTTCGCGGACAGCTCGAAAATACCTATGCCTATGGGTATGCTCTTGATTATGTTGTCAAGACGCGCGGAGGTCTCCTCAAGCAGTATCTCCGCTGTCTTTCGCTCGGTTATGTCAACCGAGCAGAACAGGTAAACGTTGCTGTTGACCTGAAGCACGCTCGTCGAGCACCAGAAAATGTTGCCGCTGATTTGCTTGGCGGTGTACTCGTGGTGCGGTATATTGCCGTTCTCGCAGGCGTTGCGCATCTTGTCTGCGTCAAAGAAATCCTCGACCATCGGACGGTCTTCGTCGCTCAGCAGCTGATTGAGCCATTTCTGTTTTGTGTTTGCCAGACTGCCGCCGCGTCTGAAATCGGCATAAGAATGCTTGGTCACACGAATCTGCGCAATTCCCTGCTCGAAATCTATCTCCAATATCTCGTCGAAGAAGGAGAAAAGCGTTTCGCTGTACTTTGCTATCTCATGCTCCTGCTGCGCGCGCTTGGTGTCGGTTATGTCCATGGAAACGCTTTGTATGACCGTCGTCCCCTCGACCGTCGGAACCTTTTGGAAGGTGGTGCGAAGCCAGGCAATGCCGCCGTCGCTTCTCATTGCTCTGTACTCGACGGTGACGTCTTCGCTTGAGCCGACGCACTTGTTGAAACCGTCGCCGAACAGTGCGCGGTCATCGGTATATATGCCCTCGCGAATATCCGGCACGAGAGCGATGTTGAAGTCCTCTTTTGTATATCCCAGCATCTCCGCGCAAGCGTCGTTGTACCAGCGAACCTTCGGGAATTCATCGACAAGGAAATGCGCTATGCCGCACGGAATGGTGGCGTTGAGCAAGGCAAGAAAGTCGTGGTGACAGCGAATGACCTCGTTTTGCTCAATCATGCGCTGCTCGGAGACGACGCGGTCGGTCACGTTGCTGAACGCTATGCAAATAAGCGCCTTGGTGCCGGTGGACTTGCCCATAAAGGTGAGAAGGCAATCCAGCCACATGATATGCCCGTCGGTGTGGTAGCAGCGCACAACGCCGCGCTGCGACTTCTTCGAATCGACCACGGTGGTGCAAAGCTCGCGCATTATCGGTATATCCTGCTCATGAGTGTGCAGCCAGTTGTCCGACGTGTGAAGCCCAAAGGTGAGCGGCGTGCAGCCGAATACGTCATAATAGCCGCTGTTCGCGCGGATAACCTCAAGCCCGCCGCCTTCGGTGAGCTCATAGAACGCGATAGCGCCGAAAACACCGTCCATAAGATGGCTGATAAGGCGATTGCCGCCCAAAAGCATATCCATGTCCGCGTCTTCGTTCTCGTTTTCCGTGTACAGAGACTTGCCCTGACCGCCCTGCGTGATGTAGTCCTCAAACTCATTCACGGGCATGGGCTTTGCGAAATAGTAGCCCTGTATCTGGTCGCAGCCTATGCTGCGCAAAAAGTCGTTTTGCTCTTTGGTTTCAACGCCCTCGGCGATAACAGGCAGCTTGAGCCATTTCGCCATGCGCAGAACCGAGGTAATAATGCTGCCCGCGCGCGAGGACGTCTCGAAGTCCTCAATGAACTTCATATCAATCTTCAGCGCGTCGACAGGCAGATCCTTGAGCATATTCAGCGACGAGTAGCCGCTGCCGAAGTCGTCCATCATCACAAGGAAGCCGTTCTTTTGCAGCTGTGCGACGGTGTCCGAAAGCTGTGCGGGGTCGTCGGTGTATGCGGTCTCGGTAATCTCGAGTTTTAGCAGTCTCGGGTCGATGTCGTACTTTTTTGTCAGCTCGACGAGCTCCTGTACAAGGTTGACGCCGTATATGCTTCTGCGGGAAAGGTTGACCGAAATCGGCAACGGTTTCTTCCCGTCTTTCTTTCTTTGAGCGAGCAGCGCGCAGACCTTTTCCCAAATGTAGTGGTCCAGTCTCGAGATAAAGCCGGTGCGCTCGAAAACGGGTATGAAGTAGGCAGGCGAAATGATTCCCTTTTGGGGATGATTCCAGCGCACCAGAGCCTCGGCGCTTATCGGTTCATTTCCCGAAAGACTGAATATCGGCTGCAAGTAAACGAAGAACTGGTCTTTTCTGAGCGCTTCCTCCATCTCGTTGGTTATGCCCTGCTCGGCAATCATTGCCTCGCGCATGGCGACGTCGTAGAACGCGTAGGGCTTGAGGTAATTGCCATTTACGGTCTGCAGCGCAAGATATGCGGAAGAACACATCTGCTCGACGGGAAGATTGACGTCGGTGATGCGATAAAGCCCGAAGTTCATAAAAATATGATATGGTATGCCGACGTTGGAAAAATCCAGCTTAATGCGCTTTAATACCTGCTCGAGGTCGAGCTTATCCTCGGGAAAACAGGTCGCAAAATGGTCCGCTTCAAGGCGACCGTAGGTATAGTCGCTCTCAAACAGACTGGAGAACATCTCGGCTATTTTTTTGAGTATGGTGTCGCCCGCCTCAACGCCGAAAAGGTCATTGATAAGCCGAAACCTGTCCACGTTCCAATAAGCGAGGATGTACTTTGTTTTGGGATTTGAGCGCAGCATATCCGCAGTGCGTTTCATGAACGCCTGCTTGTTATAAATTCCCGTAAGAACGTCGTGGTCGGCGCGGAAGTGAAGCTCGTCCTTCGCGGCCTTTTCCTTTGCCTGCTGGAATTTCTCGTAGGTTATATCATTGAAAATGACAAGGATAACGGTCCCGTCAAGGTTGTTGTAATCAATGCGGATAAAACGCGCCGACACCCACAGTATGTCAAGGTCAACGCTGACCATGCGGAATTCAAGGCTGACCGGCTGATTGGTCTCGACCGCGCGTTTGATGCATTCGGTAACGTTCGGAAGGTCCTCTTTGTAAAGATAATCGAGCATATTCACTCGGAAGTTCTCGCGCTCGATGTCGGTGTTCTCTGTGTCAATGTCAAGAATTTTGAAAAAGCTGTGGTTCAAGTAAAGCGGGGTATGTTTGGAATAATCGCTCGAAACATTAAGCAGCGCAACAGCGCCAGCCATATTGTCGAGCACGGCTTTGAGCTGCGTTTGCGCTGAGATATACCGCGGCGCGCTGTCCACAGACTGTTTTTCGCTTTTTGCTATGACCGCCGCGACACAGGACGGGTCGTCGAATACATCGCCAACGCCGAGCTTGCGCAGAGAATCCACCGTCTTGATGTCTCCCTTGCCGACAAGAAAAACAAGCGGTAGCTTTCCGAGCGCTTTTTTGAGCTCCGCCACGTCGTATTCCTCGGCTTCCCTGCCGCGAACGAAAATAATCAGCAGCTCATAGGAAGAGGGTTGCTTTTCAATCAATTCAAGCGCCGCAGAAAGCTCTTCGACCCGCTGTGTCGGTCGTATGAGCTCAAGCCTGTTTATAAGCGTCTTGTTCTGCTTACCGTCACCGCTGGAAAGCAACAGTATTTTCTTTACGACTTCATTCGGCATTCTAATCTCCCGCAGAGCAAAAATATATAAACAACATCATATACTGTTCAATTATATTTTATTTTCATGATTATTTCAATATCAATTGTTCAACAAAAGCCATTATCTTGCTCAAAAGGTTTATATGCAGCAGTAAAGTTGTCTGTACAAGTATAAATGACAAAATATGCTTTATATCATTGGTAATAATGCTATATGTATGTCGTAAATGTTACTAATTATTTGTTGTGTTTAACTAAACAATACATTATAATATATAGCAACAGCAACGGCTGCTTTTTACAGCCACGATGAGAAAGGATTTGAA
>CAYXRE010000014.1:0-19007 GCA_964466125.1 uncultured Oscillospiraceae bacterium | reverse complement strand
GGGGTGCTAACTTTTTCGAGACCTTTTGCGATACTTTCATTTTACCGAAAACAGCCGCTTAACAATCGCCTTTTTGCGTGCTACAATACTGAAAGCAAAACACAAGGAGCGGGTTTTTATGGACATCAGAACGGCGCGCGAAAGCGACACTGAAGCAATCATGCGGCTCGTGGCGCAAGCGCAGCGCTTCATGGCGCAAAACGGGCTGGACCAGTGGCAGGACGGCTACCCGCAGCGCGAGCGAATCGAGCAGGACATTGCGCAGAAAATCGGCTATGTCGTGTGTGAAAATGAGAATCCTGTCGCCTACTTTGCAGTGCTGCTTTGCGACGAGCCGGACTACCATGAGATATACGATGGCGAATGGAAAACCGCGGGCGAGTACGCGACGATTCACCGCGCCGCCGTCTCGGACGCTGCGCGCGGCAAGGGGCTTGCTAGCAGGATATTTTCGTTCGCGCTGGAGCACGCAAAGCAAAACGACCAGAAAAGCCTTCGCATTGACACCCACGAGCAAAACGCTCCCATGCGCCACGCAATCGCCAAATTCGGCTTTGAACAGCGCGGCGTCATCTACGTCGAGGGGGACGCGCAGACGGGGCTTCGGCGCGTAGCGTACGAAAAAGCGATATAACACGCTTACATATAAATTCCGCCGTTATGTCCGCGCTTTGCTCGCGGTCATAACGGCGTTTTTTCTTTGTGCGGGCAGCCCGATTTATCGGCGCCTCAAGCGCACTTGACAAACGCGGGCGATGAGCGTATTTTGTATGTTCGAAAAGGAGTTGAATAACAAATGCAGTTATTTATACACATCACCAATCACGAGCAGAGCGTCTCGCCCATTCTCAGCAAAATGCTGGACGCGGGCATTCACGGCGCGACCGTCGTGGATTGCAAGGGAATGCTTACCACCCTCAACGAATCAAGCGTTGACGCACCGCCGATTTTCGGCTCGCTTCGCAGCTTCATCAACCCCGAGCGTCAGTCCAACAAGATGATTATGGTCGTACTCAAGGACGAGGACATACCCGCCGTGCGTGAGATTGTCCACAGCGTTTCGGGCGACCTGAAGCTGCCCAACACCGGCATACTTTTCAGCGTACCCGTCATGAACTGGGAAGGAGTATCGCACAAATAAATGGATATCCTCTTTTCCCTGGCTGCCGCCATGACGGCGGGGCTTCTTTTAACGCGCGTTGTTAAGCTCATACACCTGCCCAACGTGACAGGCTACCTCATCGCAGGACTGCTCATCGGACCGTACTGCTTCGGGCTGCTGCAAAGCGACGCGCTTCAATCGCTCAACATCATCACCGTCGTCGCGCTCGGCTTCATCGCCTTCTCGATAGGCAGTGAATTCAAGCTCTCCCACATCAGGCAAATCGGCGGCAAGGTCATCATCATCACCGTCTGTCAGGCGCTCGGCGCGGTCGTACTCGTGGACGGCGTGCTGTGCGCTTGCGGCTTCGACGTTCCCATGTCGCTCGCGCTCGGCGCAATCGCGACGGCGACCGCTCCCGCGGCAACGCTCATGGTCGTGCGCCAGTACCGCGCCAAGGGCGAGCTTACGAGCACGCTGCTGCCCGTCGTTGCCATGGACGACGCCATCGGGCTTATGGTGTATTCCGTCTCAATTTCGATAGCGCAGCTAATGGTCTCCGGCGAGGCGTTCAGCGTCTACGGCACGCTCGTCAAACCGCTGCTTGAAATAGTGCTGTCCCTCGCGCTCGGCGGCGTTCTCGGGCTCATCGTCGCGCTGTCCAACCGCTGGTTCCACTCGCGCGCCAACCGCGTTTGCATCTGCATTGCCGCCGTTGTGCTCGGCGTTGCCGCCGCAAAGGCGTACGGGCTGTCCGACCTGCTGCTTTGTATGTCCATAGGCGCGGTCTATGTCAATCTGCGCGACGACGCCGTTGCGACGCTTGAGCGCGCAGACCAGTGGACGCCTCCGCTGTTCATGCTGTTCTTCGTCATTTCCGGCGCGCAGCTGGACGTCACGGCGCTGCCGTCGGTCGGAGTACTCGGCGCGATTTATATCGTCGTGCGCTCGATAGGCAAATACTTCGGCGCTTATCTCGGCTCAAGCCTCGTCCACGCCTCGCCGAACATACGCAAATATCTCGGCATAACGCTGCTGCCGCAAGCGGGCGTCGCAATCGGTATGGCGCAGCTCGTGCTCACCCAGCTGCCGATGTACGGCACGAAAATTCAAGCGGTCGTGCTTTGCGCGACGCTTATCTATGAGCTGGTCGGACCCGTGCTGACCAAGCTCGCGCTGACCAAGGCGGGCGAGATAGAAGCCCCCGAAAAGGCAAAGCTGCCCTCGGCTCAATAGCGCCGCCGCTCGAACAACTGCAAAGCCCGACGTTTCCGCAAAGACGGAAACGTCGGGCTTTTTTGATTGCTCTGAGCTGCCGAACGGACTATCCTTACTCTCCGAAAAGCTCCGCCGCCTTTTTCATATTTTCCATTGCCGGCACGGCGAACGGGCAGCGCGACTCGCAGCCGCCGCAGGCAATGCACTCGCTTGCGTGGTGCTCAAGCAGCGCGTAGTGTCCGCGCTCGCTTTCCGGCACCGTCCCTTGGGCGAGGCACAAATTGAGATACTTGGTCACCGACGCCACGTCGATGCCGACCGGACAGGGCGCGCAGTGCCCGCAGTACAGGCAGTGCCCCGAAAAGGTGAAGCGCGTCAGCGAGCTTAGTACCTGCGTATAGTCCCGCGCCGCCTCGTCCGCCCCGAGATAGTCGAGCGCGTCGTCCAGCTCCTTTTCGTTCTTGCACCCGCACATAACCGCCGCGACCGCCGGACGGGTGAGCGCATAGCTTATGCACTGCGCCGGCGTGAACGCCTTGCCGAACGGGGACAGCTCATCGCTCAGCAAATCTCCGCCGCCGAACGCCTTCATCACATCTATGCCGACGCCGCGCGCCTCGCACAGCTCATAAAGCCGCTTGCGCTGCTCGTCCTGATTGTGCAGCTCGCGCGAGTATGCCTCATCCGCCCACAGCTTGTCCACGTCCTCGCACGGCGGCTGCATATCATAGCACGGATTAATTGCAAACAACAGCACCTCGACAAGTCCCGACTCGACCGCCTTTATCGCCGCGTCGGGGTTATGGCTGCTCAAGCCGACACAGCGTATGCGTCCGGACTCCTTTTGCTTGAGAATATAGTCCATGAACGGCGACGCGCACAGCTCGTCCCACTCCCTCACCGAATCGACATAGTGTATCATACCGACGTCGACATAGCTCGTACCCAGCCGCTCAAGCAGGTCCTCAAAAGCCTTTTTTGTAAGCTCGGGGTCGCGCGTGCGCAGATACTGCCCATCGACCCACGCCACGCCGAGATGTCCTTGAATTATCATCTCTCCGCGCCTGTTTTCGAGCGCCGCTCCGACGTTGGAGCGAATTACTGGGTCGGGGGTGAACATATCCAAAAAGTTGACACCGCTGCGCAGCGCTTGGTCAATCAGCGCCTTTACCTCCTCGCGCGTTTCGTTTGTGAATCCTTCGCAGCCCAACGCGACGACGCTCACGTTCGGTCCCGTATTTCCGAGCTTTCTGTATTCCATTTTGTTCTCCGTTTCTGTGTGTGACGGCTCGGTTTCGCGCCTTTTCGCGTATTACACCCGCGCCGCCGGTCTTGTTTTGCGCTTTATATGCCGCAGTATCGTTTTATACATCACATTGGGTTCTATGGGCTTGGTTATATAATCGTCCATGCCCGCTTGCTTGGTGCGCTCGCGGTCGTGGACGAGCGCGTCGGCGGACATTGCGATTATCGGCACGCTGTGCGCATCGGTTCTCTCGAGCGCGCGGATAAGCTCGGTCGCCTGTATGCCGTCCATCACCGGCATACGCACGTCCATAAGCAGCAGCTGGAATCTGCCGTGCTCGGATTCCGAGAAGGTGCGCACCGCCGCAAGCCCGTTCCTTGCGAGTGTGACGACGCAGCCCTTGCGTTCGAGCAGGCGGCTGGCGACGAGTATATTCATCTCGTTGTCCTCGACGAGCAGCACCCGCAGTCCCTTGAGCGCCGACAAATCTCCGGACGACGCCTCCTCGTGCTCGGTGTTCGGCTTTGCGGGATAGGCGCTGAGCTCGACCGTGAACTCGGAGCCGATGCCCGGCTTGCTGACGACGCTAATCGTGCCGCCCATTGTCTCCACAAGATTTTTGACAATCGCAAGCCCGAGTCCCGAGCCGCGAAGCTCATCCGGGTGCTCGGTGTTCTCCTGCGAGAAGGGGTCGAACAGCACCTTGAGGAAATCCTCGCTCATGCCGCAGCCGTTATCGCGCACGACAAAGCGCATACACTTTCTTCCGTTCACGACGCCCAGCAGCTGCGAGGTAAACTCTACTCTGCCGTTTTGCGGCGAATACTTCACGGCGTTGGAAAGCAGATTGATGATTATTTGATTGAAGCGCAGCTTGTCCAGCCGCAGGCAGGGCGCCTTGTCGGAAAGCTCCATGACAAAGTTGATGTTCTTCGCTTGCATGAGCGGCGTAATAACGGTGCGCACGCCCCGCTCGAACTCCTCAAGCGTGTAGGGCTCCTCGTGCAGCTCGATTCGTCCGCTTTCCATCTTGCTCAAATCCAGCACGTCGTTTATAAGCCCGAGCAGGAAATGGCCGGCGGAATCAATGTTTTCAAGGTAGCGCATCGTCTCGGGCGGATTCTTGTGGTCACGCGCCAGATATACCAGCCCCATAATCGCGTTCATGGGCGTGCGCATATCGTGGCTCATTCTCGACAGGAACTGGCTCTTGGCGAGGTTCGCCTCGTTCGCGGCGTCCACCGCCCGTGAAAGCGCCTCGCGCTGCTCGCGCTCCTGCTCGTAGATTTCGGTTATGTCTCTGCGCGAGAGCACAATCTCGCTGCGCGTATCGTCCAGATAATATGCGGTGGTATTCTTGCGCCGCACGCTCCCGTCCTGCACTTTGACGCGATAGGTCAGCGACACGCTCGGAGCCTTTTCCAGCGCCGCCGTCAGCGAAGCGAGCGGGAAAAAGCTCTCGCATTCACGAAAGTCCGCGTCCAGACAGCCGGAGAGTATGATGCACTTTATGCGCTCGTCGTGCGAGAACTCCTCGCCGATTTCCAGACCGTAGAAATTGGAGCTCTTTACTATGCGCGAAAGCCCGCTTCGCACGTCAACCAGCGCGAGCGAATCGACCTCCTCATTAATTATACTCTGCGACGCAAGGCGGTCCTTTACCTCGCGGTCAATATCGCGCGTATAAACGAACGCAAGCTGTTCGTTGGTGTTCGGTTTGTTGATTACGCTGACGCTGCCGCGCATCCAGCATATCCCGCCGTCCTCACGCTTTACGCGGTAGTCAATCGAGAACGCGCTGTCACCCGCATTGCAGCGCTCGAGTATCCCCTCGGCAAACAGATTTTTGCGAACCGCCGCGCGGTCGCTTTCGTAAACCGGCGCGAGCAGCTTTCTGCGAAATTCCTCGTTTATCGGCGTCGGAGAATACGCGCCCATGCTCGGAGCGTACTTGGAGCGGTAGTCCTCCATGGTGCGGGTCGTCAGATTGAGCTCATAGTAGGTGGTCGCGCCCTGCATCATCTCGTGGCGCAAGCTCAGCTCGTGCTCGTAGCGCGCTTTGAGCTCAAACTGGACGTCAACGTTCTGCGCGAAGCCTATCGCCTTGCGCGTCTTATAGTACGGGTCGTGCAGACGGGTGTATATAGTATGATTCCAGAAATACCTGCCCTCGTTTCGGCTGAACATACGAACGGTGCATTCGCAGTTCTCCGCGCCCTCCTCCAGCTCCTCGTACATTTCCCGAAACGCGTCTGCGTCGAGCGGGTGAACGTCGCCCGAGTCGATAACGCTCTGCGGCAGTCCGGTTATCATCGGCGCATAACCCATGTAGTCGGTCATTTTGTAATCGCCCCAGTAGAGCGTATGCTCGTCCAAATCATATTCCCAGAAGGAAATCTTGCTGTTTATGCTTGCGACCTCCATCGCGCGGTTTCTCGCAAGCAGCTCGAGCCTTGCGTCCACGCTCGCGGTGTCGTCCAGCTGATACTCGACCATCGCGCGCCGCCCGTTCCAGTCCATTATGCGCCCGCGCACCGTATAGTGCCGGCCTGTATCGGCATCGGTTATCTCTCTTTGCGAGAACTGCTCGCCCGCGCTTGCCATCACGCACTGCGCGCACGGCTCGTCCAGTCCGCGAAGTGCCTTGTAGCACGGCTTGCCGGTCATCTCGGCGATGCTGCTGCCGTGCAGCTCCGCGCAGGTCCCGTTGACGTAAAGCAGCTCGTATGTCTGGGCGTCACAGACATATATCGACGCATACGAGTCGTCCACCAGACGGTTGCGCAGCAGTATGTCGCGCTGTGCTTGCAGCACTTCCTCCTCGGCGCGCTTTTGCTCGCTGACGTCGTAGACAACGGCGTTTACAATAAACACGTTCGCGTGCCGCTCGGACAGCACGGCGCAGAAATTGACCCACTTAAAGCTCTTGCTGCCGGGAGTATGCACGCGCAATACGCAGCTGGCGGGCTTGCCGTTCTTTTTAAGCCGCTTGAGCTGACGCTCGAGCAGCGGTCGGTCCTCTTCAAAAACCGATACCGCGCCGTCGCGCTCGGCATAGCGCGCGTATTCCTCTCGTGAAAGTCCCGAGATTCGGCAAAGTCCGTCGTTAAAGTATCCGAGCTTCATTCCGTCCGGCGTACAGATATAGGTCGCAAGACCGCCGGGGATGCTGTCGGTCAGCAGCTTGAGCTGGGCATAGGAGCTGCGCGTTTCGGTTATATCGCGGCTTACGCCGTAAAGTCCTATCGTCTGCCCGAGCGTGTCGCGCAGCAGGTACTTGGAGGTGCTCAGGTAATGGCTCATGCCGTCCTCGCCGAGCAGCCGTTCCTCCTTATCGACAAGCGAAACTCCCGTTTTGAACAGCTCGACCTCGTCGTTGCGGAACTGCTGCGCAATCTGCGCGCCGAACAGCTCAAAGTCGGTCTTTCCGACCACCTCGTCCACGCTCGTCATTCCCGCGAAGCGGACGAACGCCGGCGAGCAGCAGATATATTTGAACTCGCTGTCCTTGGCGTACACGAGGTCGGAGGAGGATTTCATTATCGCATTCAGCAGCAGCGGCATGGTCTCGCGGAAGGATATTTCGCGCTTCTCCGCCTCGGACAGGTCGGTATAATAGGAGTTGAGGTAGTCCTTGCCGTCCTCGCCCTTGGTGCGCCGCCCGAACATCTGCAGCCATACATAGCTTCCGTTTTTATGCCGCAGCCGATACTTCGCGCGGGTGCGCCCGTTTTTGCCGAAGGATTCCTTTATCGCGTTTGCCGCCGTCTGAACGTCCTCGGGGTGCAGCTGCGCCATAATGTCGGCGCGGTATATTTTCATCACCTCGTCGGCGCTCATACCCAGCAACCGCCCGAAGCTGTCGTTTACATAGTCGGGGATGCTCGTTCCGTCCGGGAAAATCTCCAAGCGCACATAGCCGCCCGGCGCGTCGTTCATGAGGCTCGTCAGGTTCTCGTTGAGCTCGCGAATGCGCTCGTTCGCTTCCATTTCGCTCGTAATATCGGTCAGCAGCGAAAGGTGCACCGGGTCGTCAATCGAGTTCAGGCGGCACACCGAGCTGGAGCTGCGCACCCAGATTACCTCTCCGTCCCGCCTTTTGACGCGGAATTCCACGCGCGCCGTCGTGCCGTTCTCCTCCGATTCCCGCACCGCCTGCACGACCGCCTCCAGGTCCCTTGGGTCGATTATGTCGGTGAGTCCGTTGCTCAGCTCCTCGCGGAACTGTTTCTCGGTGTAGCCGAACATGGCATAATAGTTGTCGTTTACATAGAAATACTCAATCTTTAAGCCGGTCATGCTCGCCGCGGAGACGCCGCCGTTTATGTTGGACAAAATGGCGCGCATCTGCTCGTCTGCATCGTACAGCAGCTGCTGCGCTTGCAGCCGCTGTCTTTCGGCGCTGCGCTGCGCAGTCATGTTTTCGTTCATGCAATAGACCAAGCAGCGGTCGTCCGCCTGCGCGATGACGCGAAGGGTCGAGCGCACATAGGTATCCTTCGGGCAGCCGGGCAGATTTCTGAAGCAATACTCCCCCGTTACCTCATTTTTTGTCTCTATCGAGCGCTGAATATTCTCAGAAAGCTGCTCGCGGTCGTCCGCATCCATGTGCTCGTCCCAGCGCAGCCTGAGCAGCTCGTCGATGGTCGTATTGGCGTTGCCGATTACCTGCGCGTACTTGTCGTTTGCGCGCAGCAGCTCGATGCTGCCGTTGCGGTACTCGAATATACATGCGCCGCCCACATAGGAGCTGAAAATGAGCGTGTCCATCGACTCGGGATTCCAAAAGGTGCTGCTGTCGAATTTTTCGACCGTTTCCAGCGCAAGCAGCTTCGGCTCTTTGTCCGAAGCGAACACGAGCGCCTCAAAATCCCGCTCGTTCATCGGCTTGGCGTATAAATAGCCCTGCACGTAGTTGCAGCCGATAGACTTTAAGAAATCCGCCTGACGCTGCGTTTCGACGCCCTCGGCGATGACCGACATATCCAGCCACTTTGCCATGCGTACGACCGACTCGATTATGTTGCCGCCGCGGTCGGAATCCTCCGTGTCCTCAAGAAAGCGCATATCCAGCTTGACCACCTGCGCCGGAACGTCCTTGAGGGTGTTCAGCGACGAGTAGCCGGAGCCGAAGTCGTCTATTTCGACGGTAAAGCCCAAATCAATGAGCTGACGTATGACCTGAATTATCCTGCCCGAGGACTGGGTGAAGGCGGACTCTGTAATCTCCAAGCGCAGCAGCTCAACGGGAAGGTCGTAGCGTTCAACCAGTCCGACAAGCGTCTGCACCATATCGGGACACAGTATGTCATAGCGCGAGATGTTCACCGAAAGCGGAAGCGGCTTGCGCTCACGGTCCAGCCAGCTTTTGAGCAGCGCGCAGGTGCGCTGCCACACAAACTTGTCCATCTCATAAATGAAGCCGTTGCGCTCGAACACGGGAATAAAATCATTCGGCGGTATGAGCCCTTTTTTCGGGTCGCGCCAGCGCACAAGAGACTCCGCGCCGATGAGCGCGCCGGTCAGATGATTGTACTGCGGCTGAAACCAGACCTCGAAACGGAACTTTTCGAGCGCTTCCTTCATGCAGCCGGTTATCTCCCGCTCATGCAGCAGCGTCTGGCGCATGGATTCGTCGTAATAAGCGACGTTGACCTCAAAATTACCCTTGACCGTCGCTGCGGCGAGCACGGCGCGGTCGTACATACCGCTCACGGGAAGCTGTTTGTCGTCCACGACATAGCGCCCGACGCAGAAGCTGAGCGGCTGTATCGAGCCGTCCAGCGCCGAGGCGGCGGCGCGTATTTTTGCGGGCTCGTCGGTTTGCGCAAACCCGCGCGGGTACAGCACGGCGAAATTGTCCGCCATGATGCGCGCGCATATCCCTCCGACGGCGCCGAAGCCCTCACGGAAAATATCCGCGATTTCCCGCAGCGTCTCGTCGCCCTTTTTGCTGCCGTATTGGTCGTTCACGACCTTGAAATTATCTACGTTGAAGCTCGCGAGAATATAATAGCCCGCCTCGTGCGAGGCGATAAGCTCGCCCGCCTTCTCAAAAAAGCCCCGGCGGTTAAGAAGCGACGTCAGGTCGTCGTGAGTTGCAAGGTTTGCAATCGCCGCGCTCTCGCGCAGATTTATCAGATTGCGCAGCCGCAGCTTGACGGCGGCGGGATTATAGGGCTTGGTTATAAAATCATTCGCGCCCAAAGACAGCGCCTTATCCTCCGTCTCGTCCTCTGTGCTGCCTGTGGCGGCGATGACCGGAATCGTCGCCATGCGCTCGTCGGCGTGCATAGCCCGCAGCACCTCGTAGCCGTCCGTTTCGGGCATGACGATGTCTAGCAAAACCGCGCTTATGCTCTCGTGCTGCTCTTGCAGTATCTCGAGCGCGGCTTTCCCCGAGGACGCCTCGACGACGTCGTAATCCGCGCAAAGCATCTTGCGCAGTATCGCGCGGTTCACCGCCACATCGTCAACTATGAGTATGCGTCTTGGCATAGATGAAGCTCTCCTTATCGAAAAATCCACCGAACAACGGGGACACTATTCCACTATATTTTATTATTATATATTATTGTTCTGCCAAATGCTATATTTTGTCCCGCCTTTTAACAATTTTATGGTACTTTTATACAACGCTCGATTATTAAATACATCGGCTTGCGGCAGCCCCGCCGCGCACAGAAAAGCCCCGCCGCTTCTTTTCGCGAAGCGGCGGGGCTGCTGTTGCTTTATTCTGCCGAGCCTACGAGTTCTCGCTGTCGTCCTGCTCCCCGTCCGAAGCGCCCTGCGCGTTCTCGAACGGCTCGATTATGCGGCGCTGGGCGACCTCGTTTACAAGCGCACAGATTATGAATTGGGTGAGCGAAAAATGAAGGAACAGCATAAATGCCAAGGAAACGGGGAAGGCGAACGCGCACAGAAACGCGGACACCGCGCAGCAGCACAGTATCAAAATGTCGCGCTTTCCCTCAAGCATGATCAGGCACGCGGCGTTGCGCAGTATCTGCGAGCCCTTCAAGTCGAGCATCGGGAACAGCACGAAGCCGTACGAGCCGATGAGCAGGCCGGAAAGGCAGAACAGCGCACCGAGAGTGCCAAACGCAAGCGAGAGTATCTCCGCGCTGTTGGAGATGCAAAGGCTTGCGCAGTAATAGCTTGCGAACAGCAGTCCGCCGCTGAGAATCCCCAGCGGCAGCGCGCGCAGCACCGAGGACTTAAACTCGCCGATGAACTCTGTCCACACAAAGCAGTTTCCGTCCCGCCAGAGCTTGATGAGCACCCGATTCATCCCGCAAAGCGAGGCGGGCAGCGTCACAATCGGCAGTGAAAAGACCACAAACAGTACATTGACGGCGATGAACTTGGAAAAATGCGTGTACAGCAAATAGAACCATCGCTTTGCCCCGCTCTCGGGCGCCGGCAGGGCGTCCTCCTTTGCGGGCTCATTTTGGTTCTTCAGCCAGCCGAACATACTCGTTTCAATCGCCTCCAAAAACGCTTCGCGTCAGTTCTTCATTCCCGTCATGACAATGCCCTCGACAAACTGCTTTTGTCCGAGCATATAGAATATCACGCCCGGCACAAAGGACATACATGTCGCGCACATTATTTTCGACCAGTCGGATTTGAGCGACCCGCGGAACATCGAAAGCCCTATGGCAATCGTGTAGTTGTCCATCGAGTTGATGTAGACGGTCTGCTGTAAAAGGTCGTTCCACATGGTGATGAACAACAGCAGCGCGACGACTATCATCGCGGGCTTTATGGACGGTACGATTATGCTCACGAGTATGCGCATGCGTCCCGCTCCGTCTATCGTCGCCGCCTCGTCCAGCTCGCGGGGTATCGAGCGGATGAACTGGCGTATGAGGAAGATGTTGAACGCGCCGCCGCCGCAGAAATACGGCAGGATCAGCGGCCAGTAGGTGTCCGCAAGCCCGAAGCCGCGCGTCCACATGATGTAAAGCGGTATGAGCGTGACCATGGTCGGCAGCAGCATGGAGCCGACGCACAGCGAGAACCAGAACTTCTTGCCCGGGAATCGCAGCCGCGCAAAGGCGTAGCCGCACAGCGTCGCGGTTATCGTGCCCGCGAGCACCGAGGGCACGATTATGGTCATGGTGTTGCCGAAGTATTTCCAAAACGGGAAGTATTCGAGCGTGTCGGCGTAGTTCGAGAACAGCCAGCGGCTCGGGAAGAACTCGGGCGGCCAGGCGTACAGCTCGGCGTTGGTCATCAGCGACGAGCGGAATATCCACCAAATCGGCAGCAGCACGAGCAGCGTGAGTATGACAAGGAAGATAAACGCCGTTATGTCGCCGAGCAGCTGTCTGCGTCTGCGGCTGCGGAAAAGATTGCTTTGCTTGCTCATCAGTCCTCGCCTCCTTCATAGAAAATCCAGCTCTTGGACGAAGCGAAGAGCAGTCCGGTGAACACGGCGATGATGATAAAGGAGATGAAAGATATGGCGCACGCATAGCCCAGCTGAGAGCTGCGGAAGGCGTAATGGTACATAAGGTAGGTCAAAAACATCGACTCGTTGCCCGGTCCGCCGTTGGTCAGCGCGAGCGCGGGGGTGACGACCTGAAGATTGGTTATCAGGCTCATGAGCAGATTGTAAAAGATAATGGGGGTCATGCAGGGAACGGTGATGTTCCAAAAACGCTGCCAGCCGTTGGCGCCGTCAATCTGCGCAGCCTCATGGTAAACGCGTGGGACGTTTTGCAGCCCCGCAAGGAAGATGACGATGAGGTTGCCGGACAGCCAAACCGCAATGAGCGCGAGCGACGGGACGACCAGCTTGGGGTCGGCGACGAACATGACCTTGTGTATGCCGAGCTTGGAGAGTATGTAGTTGAACAGTCCGAAGTTTCCCTCGTACAGCCACGACCAGCCGATGTAGACGGCGACCGAGGGAAGTATATACGGCAGATAAAACACCGCGCGGAAGAAGCCGCGGGCGGGAATTTTCCGATTCAAAAGCATGGCTACGACCAGTGAGTACACCATCGAGCCGAATACGGCGAGCAGCGCAAAATACACTGTCACGCGAATGGAATCCTTGAAATACGGGTCGGTCGTAAACAGACGGATATAGTTGTCCAGCCCGATAAACTTCGGGACGCCGACGCCCTTCCACTTGAAAAAACTCAGACCGAACACGGCGCCGAGCGGAACATAGGTCAGAAAGACCAGTCCCACAAATGCGGGGATAAGGCAAAGGTAAGCGGTATGCGCTTCACTGCGCAGCAGCCGCGAACGCAGCCGCCCGCCCTTCTTTTGCTGTTTCATATAAGTTACCTCGCGCAGATGATAGGGCGCCCGTCCGTTTGATTATAACACGAACGGGCGCCCTATGTCATTCAATCAATACTTTTGGGGAAAAGCCGCTTATCAGCCGTTTCCTTCATAGGCGGACTGCAGTCCGGGCAGTCCTGCCTCGATGGCCTCAGCCGCCGTCTTGTCGCCGGTCCAGACCTCACCGAGGATGGAGCCGAGCAGGGCGTTGAAGTCGTTGGTGTTGTTGACATAATACCAAGAGGTAGACTCTGCATAGTCCATAGCGTAATCAACAACGGCGCTCTTGTACTCGTCGTAAGGCGGGTAGTTGGGGTTATCGACCCACTTGTGGGTCAGCTCGTCGTCGGTGTACCACTTCTCGAGTATGGGCATCCAGATGCCGCTTTCGATGAGCGACCAGCTGTTCTCCTCCTGGAGATACCACTTGACCCACTCCATGGCCTCGGCGGGATGAGCGCTCTGCGAGAACACGACGTTCGGGCCGCCGGTGCAGATGGTGACCTTGTCCTTCATGTAGGGCAGCACGGCTACGCCGTAGTTGAGTCCCTCGTCACGGGCGGAGGCAAGGCAGGTGCCGACGTTCCACGCGCCGCCGGTCGCCATGGCGCAGGTTCCGGCGATGATGGAGCGCTGGAGTCCGTCGTCGGTCGTGCCGGTCGAAAGAGGAGCGACATGGTCTTTGAGGTAAAGGTCAGCGACCTTCTGGATAGCTTCGGTCGCGGCGGGGTCGCCTATCGTGACGGCGCTGCCGTCCGCGTTATAGAAGCCGCCGCCGTTGGAACGGCACCACACTTCGAGCTGCCATGTGAGGTTCTCGACCATGGCGCCGTACTGGGTGACGTTGTTCGCATCAAAGCCCGCGTCGTTGGGGGTATTGCCGTTTGCGTCAAAGGTCAGCTTCTTTGCGGTCTCCACGAACTCGTCCCAAGTCCATGCGCCGTCGGCAGCTGCGGGGGGATATGCGACGCCGGCGGCGTCAAACATATCCTTGTTGTAATAAAGCAGCAGAACTTCGTTCGCCGCAGAGTAAGCGACGGGCTTGTTCTCATACTTGAAGGTTACGCAGTCCAGAGGCTTGGAATCGCTTCCGGCGTACATCTCGGAGATGTCCGCGAGCAGTCCCTGCTCGGCGAACTGAAGCACGCCCGCCTCGCTCATGATGCCGCAGTCGGGCAGCTCGCCCGCAGTCGCCATCGTGTTGAGCTTGGTGACATAGGTCTCGTTCGGGATAGCGACGACCTCGACCTCAATGCGGTCCTGTTCGCCGTTGAATTTGTCCGCGACCTCCTGAACGGTCGCAGCTTCGTCCGGGGTGCCCCAGAAGGAATACGTTACGTGTACCTTCTCACCGGATGCTGCCGGCTCCGTGCCTTCGGCAGGCGCGGTGGCTGCGGCGCCGCCGCACGCGACGAGGCCGAATGCGAGTACGGCCACTATCAGAGCGGCAAAGATTTTCCTTGTGATTTTCATCGTTTCTCTCCTTTTAATATTTATTATTATACAACATCCATCGTTGTACATAAACCGTTTTTGCCGCGCTCAGATGCCGAGCGCGCGCTGCCACACGAGCATTTCTCCGTTTTCGCGGTTGCCCCAAACTCCGTAGGGCACGGCGCGCAGCCGCACGGGACGCTTCTCATAGCTTGCCTTGGCGTAAAGCTCATCGCCGCAGCGCCGTATGCGCTCGCCGTCATAGGAGAGCACCGGCACCTTCACCCCCGCCACCTGTCCGCTCGCGACGTCGATTTCCGTCTCGGGCGAGACCGCAATCTGCGAGAGGTTTTCGCCGTTGTCCGTCTGCTCAAGGCAGTAGACTGCCGGTCCGTAGGTGAGCGCCGTTTTCCCCGCGTCGGCGCGTACGCGCGAGTCTGCCGCCTCAAAGCGAGGCTGTACGTGGAAGTCCGCCGCAATCTCGTTCACACCCGCACTCAGCGGGAAATACGCATAACCCTTTTCGATTCGAGGCGTTGACGCCGCGCCGTTGAAGGTGAAAACGGGATTCACGGCGTAATGCGGAATTCTCACCGCGAGCTGTGCTCCGTCCGCGTCCGCCGTGACCTTTATTGTGACCTTGCCGCTCGTGTACGCGGCGCATTCAAGCTCGGTATGCAGCGAGACGCGCTCCAGCTTTGCGCTCGCGCTCGAAGCGATGAACAAATTGATGTACTCGGTGTTCTCGCTCGCGCCGTATATGTACTCGCCCAGCGACATGAGCGTCCGCGCGGTGTTGGTCGGACAGCAGGCGACGGGATACCATTTCTGACGCACCGGCTTTATGTGCGAAAGCGAGGTCTTGTCAAGGCAGGCGTCCGGCCAGACCTCAAGCGGATTGACGTAGAAAAAGCTCCTGCCGTCGGCGTTTATGCCGGAAAGTACGTTGTTGAAAAGCGCACGCTCCGCGACGTCGTAATATTTCGCGTCCCGCTCAATCGCCGCCAGTCGGCGGGAGAACAGCGCCAGCCCTATCGCCGCGCAGGTCTCGCAGTAAGCCGACGAGTTCGGCAGGTCATAGTCGCAGGTGAAGCGCTCCATAATCCCCGACGAGCCTATCCCGCCGGTGATGAACATTCTTTTGGTCGCGATGCTCTCCCAGATTCTCTCGCAGCCCTCAAGCAGCGCTTTGTCGTTCTTTTCCAGCGCAATGTCGCTCATCGCGCAGCCCATGTACATACAGCGCACCGCGTGCCCATCGGCGTCGCTTTGCTCGCGCACCGGCTTTTGCGCTTGGGAGTACAGCGGGTCGTAGTCGTCAAACTCGGGGAAGAACTCGTAGCCGACCCCGCGGGAGTCAATCTCCTGCTTAAAATAGTTCGGGGTCTTGCCGCGCTCGTCTATAAAGTACTCGGCGCAGTCCAGATAGCGTTTCTCTCCCGTCGCGTGACATAGCCTCACGAGCGCAAGCTCGATTTCCTGATGTCCGGGATAGCCGTGCAGCTGACCGTCGTTCGGTCCGAAGGTCTTGCATATCAAGTCCGCGAAGCGCACCGCGATTTCCAGCAGATTTCGCTTTCCCGTCGCGCGGAAATGCGCCACAGCCGCCTCGATGAGATGTCCCGCCGAGTAAAGCTCGTGACCCTCGATGAGATTGGTAAAGCGCTTTTGCGGCTCTACGATTGTGTAGTAGGTGTTTATGTAGCCGTCCGGCTGCTGCGCTTGCGCGATGAGCTCGATGAGCTCGTCAAGCCGGTTCTCAAAGTTCCTGCCGCCGCCGCTTTCAATCGCGTAGGACGCCGCCTCCAGCCATTTGTATAAATCGGTGTCGAGGAACACGACGCCGCTGCGCTCACCCTTCACCTGTCCCGCCGCGATGCGGAAGTTTTGAAGGCAGCCCGAGCCCTCCGGCTCTGCGGCTTCGAGGTAGCTCAGCTGAAGCGGGAGCGCGACCTCGTCGACGATACGGCGGTAATGGCTCCACAGCTCGTCGGTTATTCGAATGTCGTTGAGCTTCAGCGGTCGGATGGCTGGTTTCATCGTTATCTCCAAATTCGTCTGGTGGGTTGTTAAACGTTTTCTGTCGATGTCTTGCCGTTTTCTGCGGTTTCGCTCGAATTTTCGAGGATTTCCGCAGATTGAGGAACGGTTTTCTTCGTTTGTGATGTTAAACGTTTACTATGCAAGACCTATATTACACTGCCGCTCCGAAAAAGTAAATAGCTATTTCAACGTCGAATTTAACGACATTTTCACCAGTTCTTTGGGCAATTTGAGCATTGAATCGCATTTAAATTCGTGTTAAACGTTTGCCCATTTGTTACTTATTATATATTCTAATTACCTTTTCTATGTCCGAAGCCGCCGAACGAACAAACGGCGAGGTTCGTTTTTTTGGCGCGTTTCTGCCGCAGTCCAAGGCGGTTCATCCGCTGTGCGCCGGTGCTTCAAACGCCCCTTAGCCGCGCCGAAGCGCAAGGCCATATAATCGGCAAACGCCGACAGCTTCGGCATTTGCGGGTTTTTTCGACAGACAATACTTTTGGACGCGGCGCCCCCTTTATGTTAAAGCGGACGAAAGCGTGAAACGCAAAAAAGCCGCGCCTCAGGCGGCGCGGCACAGATTATGCCTTGAATGTTAAACGTTTTTATGATATGTTAATTTCAAGGCTTGAGGGGGTAGATTCAATGTCCAACATCAAGGAGATTGCCTTACGCGCGAACGTGTCCATAGCGACCGTTTCCAAGGCGCTGAACAACAAGGGCGGCGTGAACGCCGACACCTACGAGCGCATTATGCGCATCGCGGACGAGCTGGGCTACCGCCCCAATCTGTTTGCGCGCTCGCTCAAGCGCGGCAGCAGCATGACCATCGGCATAATCGCCGAGGATCTGACCGTTTTCAACACTCCGGACATCGTTGACGGCATCGACACCGTCTGCGAGGAGGCGGGGTATCACTACATACTCGGAAATCTGCGCTACAACAAACGCTACGGCAACGGCGCTGTGGATATGCGCGAGCTCGCGTCGCTCACCGACAGCGCAGTGGACACCATGCTCTCCAAGCAGGTGGACGGCATCGTGTACATCGGCAGCCACTGCCATGAAATCAAAACCATAAAGCCCGAGCTGGAGCTGCCCGTCGTTTTCGCCTACTGCTCTGTGGCGGACGACACCCGCCCATACGTCATGTACGACGACCGCAAGGCGGCATACGACCTGACGCGGCTGCTGCTTTCAAAGGGGCACAAATGTATCGGCGTGATTGCCGGACAGCCGGACAGCATACACACCGCCCGACGCCTGACGGGCTATCAGGAGGCGCTGTACGAGGCGGGCATACCCTATAATCCCAACCTTACGCTGTACGGGAACTGGGAGCGCGACGCGGCGCACGCCGTGAGCGCCCCGCTTCTCGACGCGGGGGTGAGCGCGATTTTTGCCCAAAACGACCTTATGGCGATGGGCGTCATGGACTGCTGCGCGGACAACGGAATCGCGGTCGGGCGCGAGCTTGCGCTCATCGGCTTCGACAACCGCGAGATAAGCACCGTCTGCCGCCCGACGCTGAGCACCGTTGCGCTGCCGCTGTTTGAGATAGGGCGGCGATGTGCGGATATACTGTTCGAGCTAATCGGCGGCACGAGAGACGAAAGCGAGAATATGTGCGAGCTGCTGCCGTGCACGATAATCGAGCGCGAGTCCACCGGCGGACCGCGCGGGGAGAAAGCGTAGGGAAAAAACATAAATGAAAAAAGCAACGATACGCCTTGATATAAACAAAACCATAGACAAAATCGACGACCGGCTTTACAGCTCGTTTATCGAGCACATGGGACGCGCCGTCTACACGGGCATATACGAGCCCGGACACCCGAGCGCAGACGAGCAGGGCTTTCGCGGCGACGTGAAGCGGCTTATCCGCCCGCTGTCGCTTGAGTGCATACGCTACCCGGGCGGCAACTTCGTGTCCGGCTACAACTGGGAGGACGGAATCGGCGACAAGGCGCAAAGACCCGTTCGGGCAGACCTTGCGTGGTTCGCGCTCGAGCCCAATCAGGTCGGCACCGACGAGTTTATGTATTTTGCGCAGGAGGTCGGCGCAAAGCCGATGCTCGCCGTCAATCTCGGCACCGGCACGCCCCATGCGGCGGCGAATTTGCTGGAATACTGCAACTTTCCGTCCGGCACCTATTACAGCGACTTGCGGCGCAAAAACGGACACGAAAAGCCCTACGGCATAAAGCTGTGGTGCCTTGGCAACGAGATGGACGGTCCGTGGCAGATATGCGCCAAGACCGCCGAGGAGTACGGACGCGCCGCGCATGAGACGGCAAAGCTGATGAAATGGCTGGACCCGTCCATCGAGCTGGTCGCGTGCGGCAGTTCCTTTCGCGAAATGCCTACCTACGGCGAGTGGGAGCGCACGGTGCTGCGTCACTGCTATGAGGACATAGATTACCTGTCGCTGCATCAGTATTATCAGAACATCGACGGCGACCTGCCGAGTTTTCTTTCCCGCAGCTGCGATATGGCGGAGTTCATCCGCGAGGTCGCGGGCATCTGCGCTCAAATCAAGGCGGAAAAGCACAGCGACAAGGACGTGCGGCTTTCCTTTGACGAGTGGAACGTGTGGTATCATTTCAAGCACGAGTGCGCCGAGCCGGAGCGCTGGACCGTTGCGCGCCCCATCGAGGAGGAGCT
>CAYXRE010000013.1:998-19023 GCA_964466125.1 uncultured Oscillospiraceae bacterium | reverse complement strand
AATCCACGTCGTACAGCGGCACCGGCTTGCCCATCGAGCCGATTTTGTGCGGCTCGCCTACAAGGTTGGCGATGCTCAGCGTCGTCTCGGTCTGCCCGAAGCCCTCCATGACCGCAAGCCCCGTCGCCTGCTCGAACTGACGGAACACCTCGGGATTGAGCGCCTCGCCCGCTATCGTCGCGTGCCGAACGCTGGAAAGGTCGTATTTGGACAAATCCTCTTTTATCATCATGCGGTACATGGTCGGAGGCGCGCAGAAGGTGGTGATGTTATACTGCTTGAACAGCGGCAGCAGGTCGGTCGCGTCAAAGCGGTCGAAGTCGTAGGTGAACACCGCGCCCTCGCACAGCCACTGACCATACAGCTTGCCCCACAGCGCCTTGCCCCAGCCGGTGTCCGCGATGGTGAAATGCAGCCCGTCCGAGTGAACGGTGTGCCAGTAGCGCGCGGTGATGTAGTGCCCGAGCGGATAGGTATAGGAGTGCACGGCAATTTTGGGATAGCCGGTCGTGCCAGAGGTGAAGAACATGAGCATATCGTCGCTGCCGCACGGCGCGTCCTCGGTGCGCTCGAATTTTCCGGTGAACAGCTTGTATTCCTCGTCGTAGTCGTGCCAGCCCTCGCGCGAGCCGCCGACGAGAATCTTGGTCTCAAGCGTCGGGCTGTCCTTTTGCGCAAGCTCGACTTGGTGCGCAACGTCGCCGTCGGCGGTACACAGAATTGCCTTGACGCCCGCCGCGTTGAAGCGATAGGAGAAGTCATGCTCCTGCAGCAGATGGGTCGCGGGAATGGCTATCGCGCCGAGCTTGTGCAGCCCGAGAATGGCAAACCAGAACTGATAGTGCCTCTTTAAGACCAGCATGACGCGGTCGCCGCGCTTGATGCCGAGCGATTTGAAATAGTTGGCGCTTTGCGCCGACGCGCGCTTCATATCCGCAAAGGTGAAGCGGCGCTCGTTTTTGTCGCGGTCGAGGTGCAGCATGGCGAGCTTGTCGGGGTACTTGTTCGCAACCTCGTCCACGATGTCGAAAGCGAAGTTGAACTTGTCCTCATTGACAAAGGAAATCTCGGTCAGCGCGCCGTTCCTGTCCTTCTTGGTGTTGATGAACTTCTTGCAAAGCAGCCGCTCGGACTGGCGCGCGGAGACTATGCTCTCGCGTATGACCCGCTCGGGAGCCGCCTCGCCGGGCAGCACGACGGCGCAGAACACGCAGTCCCTGCCGCCGATTGCAATCATGCCGTGAGGGGTCGAGGAGTTGTAGTAGATGCTGTCGCCCTCGCGCAGTATCTCGGTGTGCTCGCCAATTTGCACCTTCAGCTCGCCGCTGAGCACAAGGTCGAACTCCTGCCCCGAATGGGTGGTCAGGTGAATGGGACGATGCTGCTGCTTTTCCTGATACTCGTAGTTGACGTAGTACGGCTCGGCGAGCTTTTCGCGAAAAAGCGGCGCGAGGTTCTTGATTTCGATGCCGTCCTCGCGCGCGGTCTGCTGTCCCTCGCCCTTGCGCGTGACGGTGTAGGAGGACAAATGAGCGCTCTCGCCTTCGAGTATGTCGGTTATGCCGATGCCGAACGCGAGCGAGCATTTATAAATAAATGTGAAGGGAAAATCAACGGTGCCCGCCTCGTATGCCTCGTACTCGTCCTCGCTCGTGTCGGTCAGCCGCGCCATCTGCGCGACCGAATACCCCGCTATCTCGCGCATATCCCGTATGCGTACGGCAATTTCCATCAGCGTATCGAGAGTGCCGGTCGTTTTCATAAAATACCCTCCGTAATCGACAAAATAAAAAAACCCGTCTCAAGAAAACCCTTGAGACGAGTTATAACCGAAATTATATACCCGCGGTACCACTCAAATTGCGTCGTTTCCGACGCCGCTTTCAAGCTCCAACAAGCTCTATGCATTAACGCAGCATACACGGAAGGCGCCTACTTGCATTGCTGCTTTGGGACCTTCGGCTCGGAAGTGATAGGAGCTTGAGGGCTTGCGTCTGCCGGGATTCCACTGTCCCCGACTCTCTGTGAGGTGAAGCGCCTCGTCCGTCTTCGTCGTCGCCTTTGTTCAGATTTGTTCTGATTATATGGCTGCAAGCGCGGTTTGTCAAGCGATAATCTCGGTATTTCGGTTTTTTGCGCCGATTTGTCTCATTCGGGTGTATTGCCGCGGCGCGGTCAGTCGAGTATTTGCAGCAGCCCGCGCGCGTTTTCGTAAAGAATCATTTTGTTTTCCCCGTCCTCAAGCTCAAGCGATAAAAAGCGCTCCAGCTCTTCCTTCGGGCTCCACATCGGATAGTCCGAGCCGAACAACACCCTTTGCGCGCCGTAGCGGCGGATTATTCCGACCGCTTGCTCGCGCGAAAGCGCGTAAAGCGACGACGAGCAGTCCACGAAGAGGTTTTTGCACCCGCAAAGCTCCTCGCTCGCGCGCTCCCAAATCGACCAGCCTCCGAAATGCGCGCCAATGACGGTGAGTCCCGTGAAGATGTCAAGAATCGGCTTTATGCGGTTGGGATTGGAGAAGTCGTAGCGGTTGTCGCCGAGATGAAACAGTATCGGAAGCCGACCCTCGCACAGCTCGTATATCTTCAAGCAGCGGTAGTCGTCAATTTTGAAGCCCTGAATGTCGGGGTGCAGCTTCACGCCGTGAAGTCCGAGCGACACCAGCTCGTCGATGTCGCGGGCGATGTCGTCCGAATCGGGGTGCAGTGTGCCGAAGCCGATGAATCTTCCGCAGCTTTGCGCGACGGCGTTCGCGATAAAATGGTTTATGGACGAGACCTGATGCGGCGTCGTCGCGACCGAATGCACGAGCGCACGGATGATTCCGGCGCTCTCGTGCTCGCTCACGAGCGTTGCGACCGTGCCGTCCAAGCCCATGTTGATTCCGTAAAAGCTGCTGACGCCCGCGACGGCGCGGGGCGCAATCGCGTCGGGATAGATGTGGCAGTGGCAGTCGATTACGGGGTATTTTGTTTTTTCCATTATGCAGTCTCGATTCCCGCCGCGTCCGCAAGTCCGAGCTTTTCGATTGCGTTCTCGCGCATTTTATACTTGAGTATCTTACCCGCGGCGTTGGTGGGAAACTCACTTACAAAATCGACATAGCGCGGCACCTTGTGCTTTGCCATGCTCGCGCAGACAAATTCCTTCATCTGCGCTTCGTCCATGCTCTCGCCGTCCTTGAGTATCACGCACGCCAGTATCTCCTCGCCGTACTGTCCGGCACGCCGATGACCTGAACGTCGCGCACCTTGGGATGGGTATAGATGAACTCCTCTATCTCCTTGGGATAGATGTTCTCTCCCCCGCGGATTATCATGTCCTTGAGTCTGCCTGTTATGCGGTAGTTGCCCTCGCTCGTGCGGCACGCAAGGTCGCCCGTGTGCAGCCAGCCGTCCTTGTCGATTGCCGCCTTGGTCGCGCGGGGCATTTTGTAGTAGCCCTTCATTATGTTGTAGCCGCGCGCCACGAATTCGCCCGTCTGTCCGTCCGGCAGCTCCTCGTTGGTCTCGGGATCGACGATGCGGCATTCGATTTCCGGCAGCGGACGTCCGACGGTGGCGACGCGCACCTCGAGCGAGTCGTCGGTCGAGCTCATGGTGCACCCGGGCGACGATTCGGTCTGTCCGTAGACAATCGTTATCTCGTCCATGTGCATTTTGTTCACGACGTCCTGCATGACCGGCACGGGGCAGGGGCTGCCCGCCATTATGCCCGTGCGCATATAGGAAAAGTCGGTTTTCTTGAAGTCGGGGTGCTCAAGCATGGCGATGAACATGGTCGGCACGCCGTGAAAGCAGGTGATATGCTCGGCGTTGACGCACGCGAGCGCCGGACGCGGCGAAAAGTACGGCAGCGGCAGCAGCGTCGCGCCGTGGGTCATCGCGGCGGTCATGGCGAGCACCATGCCGAAGCAGTGGAACATCGGCACTTGAATCATCATGCGGTCGGCGGTGGACAAATCCATGCGGTCGCCGATGCACTTGCCGTTGTTGACGATGTTGTAATGGGTGAGCATGACCCCCTTGGGGAAGCCGGTCGTGCCGGAGGTGTACTGCATATTGCACACGTCGTTGACATCGACGTTCGCAGCAATGCGCGCGACCTCCTCGCGCGGCACGCTCACGCGCCGCTGCATTGCCTCATTCCATTCAAGACACCCGCGCAGCTCGAAGCCGACCGTTATCACGTTGCGCAAAAACGGCAGTCTCGCGCAGTGCAGCGGCTCGCCCTTCTGCGTCGTTTTCAGCTCGGGGCAAAGCTCGCTGATTATGCCCGCATAGTCCGAGTCGCGGTAGCCGTCGATCAAAATGAGCGTATGGGTGTCCGACTGGCGCAGCAGGTACTCCGCTTCGTGTATCTTGTATGCGGTGTTCATGGAAACGAGCACCGCGCCAATCTTGGTCGCCGCCCAGAAGGCGATGTACCACTGCGGGATATTGGTCGCCCACACCGCGACGTGGCTTCCCTCGCGAACGCCGAGCGCGAGCAGCATACGGCAGCACTCGTCCACGTCGTCGCGAAACTCTGCGTAGGTGCGGGTGTAATCGAGCGTTGTGTACTTGAAAGCGTACTGGTCGGGGAACTCCTCAACTACACGATCGAGCACCTGCGAGAATGTCCGCTCAATGAGCGCGTCCTTTTTCCAGACGAATTTTCCCGTACCGCGCTTGTTGGAATACAGATGACTGCGCTTTCTCGCCGTCGGCATAAAGCGGTTCATGTAGGTCACGAAATGCGAAAGGATTATCTCGATGTCCGAAAGCTCGGGTATCCACTCGGGGTTCCACTCGAGCGAGATGCACCCGTCGTAGTTTATCGACGCGAGCGCGTCCATCATGTCGCCGAGCGGCAGCTCGCCGTCTCCGATGAGGCAGTACTCCCGCCCGTTCGCGCTCGGCGCCGAGTCCTTGATATGCACATGGCGCACATACGCGCCGAGGTTGCGAATGGTCGTCTCGGCGTCCTCGCCGTGCTCGAAATACGGGTGGTGCAGATCCCACAGCGCGCCGAGCGAATCGCTCGAAAAGGAGTTGAGCAGCTCGCTTAACAGCGCGGTGTCCGAGAAAAGCCCCGTTGTCTCGACGAGCAGGCAGACCCCGCTCTCGCACGCCGTCGGCAGCACCTTTGTTATCGCCTCGCGAACGCGCGGGAAAACCTCCGGCTCGCGAGAGGTCTCGTGAATGCGCAGGTAGGGCACGCGAAGGTCGCGCGCGGTCGCAATCAGCTTTTGTATCTCCTCAAAGCTGCCCTCGGCAGTTATGCTTTTGACCGCGTCGATGCAGGGTATGCAAAGCGAACTTTCAAACAGCGCGCGCACTGTTGCGGGTGCTTTTGCGCGGCAAAACGGACTTGTGCGCTCGTCCGGCGCAATGCGCTCAAGGCTGTGCAGCTCGACGCCGCAAAGCCCCAGCGAGCTTGCCGTGTCGCAAAGCTGTGTCCACGAATAACCGCCCCAGCCGTTAGTCGAAAATGAAAGCCTCATGTCAAGTCTCCTCGAATGCTATCTTGTTGAGCGCGTTGATGTATGCCTTTATGCTCGCGCCGATTATGTCGGTGGAAATACCTCTGCCCGAATATACCTTGCCGTTCGAGCGCAGCCGCACTACCGACGAGCCCATTGCCTCGTGTCCTTCGGTGACCGCTTTAATCTGAAAGTCGTCCAGCTCGTAGTGATGTCCGATTATCTGCTCTATCGCAAGAAAAGACGCGTCTACGGGACCGTCGCCGATTGCAATGCCCTCAAGCGGGCTGCCGTTTTTGTTCAAGCGTATGTGCGCCGTCGCGGTTATGACATTGCCGGAGTTTATGACAAAGGACTCCACCGTGTACGTAGGCGGCACCTGAAGCGCGGCGCTCGCGACTATCGCGTCCAACTCGCTCGCCCCGACGTCTTTTTTGTGCGCAATCGTCTTGAACTGTTCGTAGACCGCCGCAAGGTCGTCCTCGGACAGGTCGTAGCCGAGCTTCGCAACCGCTTTCTTGACCGCGCCCAGCCCGTCGCTTTCGACCAGCACTCCCTCGACGTCAGCCGCCTTGGAGCTGCCGCCGTCAAACGCGGAGGTGCTGCTGCGCTTGGAATGGGTCAGCCAGTCTATCTGGCGTGAGGCACGCGAAAGCTCGGTTATGCGAACGGCGCTCGATACGTTCAGCTCCGCGCCGCGAGCGCGAATGAGCGCCGAGAACTCCTCAAGTGAAACGCACCCGCCGTCCTTCGAGCAGACCTTTATGCCGTCCGCGCCGTTTTGAATCGCCGCGAGCGCGCAGGCGTTCGCAAGGCTCAGCTCGTCCGAGCACTGAACGCAAAGCGCGACGCTCGCAAGCTGAGTCTTTTCGCGCAGCTCGCGTATGAGCGCGGCGAACTCGTCGGGAAGCATTATCCCTGCGCTGTCGCACAGCGTGACCGTCTTTGCGCCGGCGCTTATCGCCGCGTCTACGGCGGAGCAAAGGAACTCCCGCTCGCTTCTCGTCGCATCAAGCGCGACAAACTCCACGCGCTCGCAAAGCGAGGCGGTGCGCGAAACAAGCTCGGTTATGAGCGCGAGCATGGCGGCAGGCTTTTTGTGGGTGTGATACTCCATGCCGACGGTGGAGGTCGGAACGATTATCTGAAGAATCGGCGTCTTTGCGTCGCGAAGGGCGTTCCACGCCGCGTCCACTCCCTCGGTGCTCAGCGCACAGGGCAGCGCGACGGCGCTTTTGCGAACAGCGAGCGCGATGGATTTGACGAGCAGCGAATCGGCGCGCTCATTCTGTATTGGTGCAAGCTCTATCGCCGAAACGCCGACGCGGTCAAGCAGCCGCGCTATCTCGATATTCTCCTTGAAAGTAAGCGAGACCTCGCCGCTCTTGGCGAACTCCCGCAGCGTTATGTCGCAGACCGTCAGCTTTTTCATCGTTTCTTCTCCTTTTTCATACAAAAAAGTCCCCGAGGCAATTGCCTCGGGGACGATATTTCTATCGCGGTACCACCCCGCTTACCGTGCTCTCGCACGGTCGCTCATTTCGGAATCGCAAAATCCCAAAGCCATGATAACGGGGCGTCCGTAGCCTCTTAGCGCAAGCGTTCGGAGGCTCTGCTCGGGAACGAGACTGATTCGGAACGCGACCGGTGGCTCGCATCAACCGCCACTTTTCTGAGGTTCTTTTTCCGTTTCATAATTCCGTCAAAGCATTTGTCGGTGTTATTGCTCGATATTCTACACGAATAATCGGGGGATGTCAAGAGCGATTAATACATCGCGCCGACGATTTTGTTGTAGACGTTCGCGGGCAGCAGCTTGGTGAGCAGCACAAAAAACTTGTACTTACCGCCGGCGGTGTAAAGCACCTTGGGGTTCTTTTTCTGCGCTATGCGATAGATAAGCTCTCCGACGACGCCGGGCTCCATTCCGCCCCGTTCGTCCTTTTCCATCGCGCCGACCGCCTGCTTGATTTTCTCACCGTAAAGCTCCGCGCCGCTCTCGTTTTTGACCCGCGCGTCGGTAAAGCCGGTGCGCACGTCGCCGGGCATGACGGCGCTCACTTTGATTCCGGCGGGCTTGAGCTCGTTTGCGAGCGCCATGGTCAGCGAATTTATTCCCGCCTTGGTCGCGGAATAAAACGCCTGAAAGGGTATCGCCACAGGGGCTGCGACCGAGCTTAGGTTTATGATGCGCGCGCCGTCGGTCTTGCGAAGATAGGGCAGCGCGGCCTTTATCGAACAAAAGGTGCCAAAGAAGTTCACGTCGAATATGCGGCGCGCGTCGGCAAGCTCGGTGAACTCGATTGCTCCCGAGATTCCCATGCCCGCGTCGTTGACGAGCACGTCCAGACGCTGCTGCTCGTCGAACACCCGTTTGTAGGCGCTCTCGAGCGTCTCGGGCTTAGTGACGTCGGCGGATATGTGTATAACGCCGTTTTCGTCCCTGCCCGTGCGGCTGATGCCGTAAACGACATAGCCGTTGTCGGCGAAGCGCTTGGCGGCGTCCTTGCCTATGCCGCTGCTCGCGCCGGTCACGACTGCGACCTTCGCGCTCATTTGCTCTCCTCCAGCACTTCCTTGATGATGTCCATCGCCTCGTCAAGCAGCGCCTCGGTGTGCGACGCCATAAGGCTGGTGCGCAGCAGGCACTCGGTCGGCGGCGTTGCGGGCGGCAGCGACGGGTTGACGTACACGCCCCGCTCGTAAAGCCGCTTGGCTATCTCAAGGGTGCGCATGGGCTCGTAGGTGTATATCGGAATGATAGGTGTAGAGCTTTCGCGAATCTTTATGCCGCGCGCTTTGAGTCCGTCGCGCATATACTGCGCGAGAGCGCCCAGACGCTCGGGAAGCTCGGGATGAGCCTTCAGCTCGCGCAGAGCTGCAAGAGCGACCGCGCAGTTTGCGGGGGGAATGGACGCGGAAAAGATGAACGGACGGGAGGCGTGGCGCACATAGTCGGCGATTTCTGCGCTCGTCGCCATGTATCCGCCGAGGCTGGCGAGCGACTTGGAGAAGGTGCCCATGTAGATGTCCACCTCGTCCTCAAGTCCGAAATAGCTCGCCGTGCCGCGTCCGCCCTCTCCGATTACGCCCAGACCGTGAGCGTCGTCAACCATGATGCGCGCCGTGTATTTCTTTGCAAGCGCGACAATCTCGGGCAGCTTGGCAATGTCGCCGCCCATGCTGAACACGCCGTCGGTGACGATAAGTATGCCGGCGCTCTCGGGTATCTTCGCGAGGGTCTTTTCAAGGTCCTCCATGTCGTTGTGCTTATAGCGCACCATGGTGCCGTAGCTGAGCTTGCACCCGTCATAGATGCTCGCATGGTTCTCCTTGTCGCACACGACGTAGTCGCCGCGCCCGACGATGGCGCTGATTATACCCAGATTGCTCTGAAAGCCGGTCGAGAAGGTCACGACCGCCTGCTTGTGCAAAAACTCGGCGAGCTCCGCCTCAAGCTCTAGGTGCAGCTTCAGCGTGCCGTTGAGAAAGCGCGAGCCGGAGCAGCCTGTGCCGTACTGCTCAAGCGCCTTGACTCCCGCGGAAATGACGTCGGGGTTGACCGTCAGCCCAAGGTAGTTGTTGGAGCCGAGCATAATGCGGCGCTTGCCCTCCATTATGACCTCGACGTCCTGGCGCGATTCAAGCGCGTGGAAATACGGGTAGATGTCCAGCTCTCTCGCCTGCGTTGCAAGCGGATTCAGCTGACATTTCTTGAAAATATCCATCTGTTATCCCTCCAAATATTTAATACGGCGCGTCACAGATTGCGAATTGCGTCCTCAAGCTTGTCCGCAAGCTTTTTGAACGTCTCGCTCTCCGAATCGGTGAATTCCCTCTCGAGCCCTTCGAGAAAGGTCATTCGTCCGCCGTAATAATCCAAAAACTTTGCCGTCACCGCAAGGCGGCTCTTGCGCTTGTCGTGCGCGCCGCGCTCCTTGACGATGTAGCCCTTTGAGGTGAGCGAGTGGACCTTGTAGGAAGCGTTTGGCTGTGAGATAGAGAGAAATTTTGCGAACTCCCCGACGGTCGGATGGTCGAGAAGATAGATTATCTCGGCAGAAAACGCCTCGGTCGCGCTCAGGCTCCCGCTTTTTTCCTTGATTGTTCCGAACAGCTTTTTGTACTGCAAAAGGCGTATTTTCCTGTATATATCAGTTATAACGTCCTTCATTTTTCACCGCCCGCAGTAAATGCATAAATATATTTTATATAAAATTCCTTGTTATTTTAACACCCTGCGGCAAAGAATGCAATACGCAAAAAAGCGAAGCGTGAGGTATACGATAAAGCTCTGTCGCTTTGAGCGGATTTATTGTATAATAAATATAAGTCTACATTATTTGCGCTTGCTGCGCGGAGATTTGAGTATGAAGAAAAAGAGATTTGCCGCTATATTGATTTGCGTTGTGCTGCTCGCGTCGCTTGCGCTTCCCGCGTTCGGCGCGCAAAGAACGGTGCGCGTCGGCTGGTACGCCATGGACGGGCTTCAGCAAAGCGACGGAAACGGCGGATATTCGGGCTACAACTACGACTATCTGGAGGCTGTCGCGCAGTACACCGGCTGGGACTACGAGTTTGTCAGCGCGAGCTGGTCCGAATGCCTTGCCATGCTGCGCAGCGGACGCATCGACGTGCTCGGCACCGTCAAAAAGACCGACGAGCGCGAGGAATACTACGACTACACCTCCATGCCCGCGGGCATAAACTCCACCGAGCTTGCGGTGCTCTCAAGCGCGGACGGCTACGGCTTTGAGGATTTCGATTCCTTTCGCGGGCTGCGCGTCGCCTCGACAAAGGACAGCGCGCGCGACGAGGCGCTGGCAGCTTATGCAAAGAGCAACGGCTTCAGCTACACCATAACCGCCTATGCGAACGACGAGGCGATGTATCAGGCGCTCGAAAGCGGCAAAGCGGACGCGGTGCTCAAAAGCTCCGCCGAGCAGCGGGACGGCTGCCGCGTGATTGCGCGCTTTGACTCGTCATATTACTATTTTGCCACGACCAAGGGCAACGCCGAGGTGCTCTCGGGGCTCAACTACGGACTGGAACAGCTCAACACCCTCGACCCCGGCTTTGGCAACAAGCTGCACGACCGCTGGTTCAAGCGCTCGGGCGCCCAAGCGTCGCTTACGCCGGGCGAGCTTGCCTTTGTGCGCTCGGCGGGCACGATAACCTATTTGTACGACCCCGCGCGCTGCATTGTTGAATACCGCGACAAGGGCGGGAACGTTCGGGGCATAATCCCCGACGTGCTATCGCGCATAAGCGAGCAAAGCGGGCTTGTCTTTGACTTCGTCCCGCTCGGCGAATTCGACGGCGACAAATCCGCCGCAAATGTGCTTTGCGCCGCCGACACCGACTACGCGCTCGCGCGGGAAAACTCGATTTATCTGACCGCCCCGCTCATCAGCGCGGGCGTGGCGCGCATAAGCAAAAGCCCCGACGTCGAGCCGCGCACGGCGGCGGTCTGCGCGGGACAAAGCATTGAAAAGACGGTCGGCGAAAGCTATCCCGAGCTCAGCTTCACGCAGTACTCCAACGCGCTTGAATGCGTCGAGGCGGTCGCGTCCGGCAAAGCCGACTGCGCGTTTCTCGGCGCGAGCGAGGCGAACTACTGCATGGCGTTTGCAAAGTACGGCACGCTTTGCTGCCGCACGATAGGGCTGCCGGTTCAGAACATCTCGCTGGGCGTCTCCCGCGCGTCCGACCCGCAGCTTTACACCATTCTCTCCAAGTGCCTTGCGAGCATCTCGGACGACGAGCTGAGCAACATCATGAACGACAATCTCGACAGCGCGGATACCAGCTCCCCAAGCGACGTTTATTATCGCGACCCGGCGCTGTTCTTCGCAGTGAGCGCGGCAATGCTCGCGCTGCTCACGCTCGTGGTGCTGCTTGTCATACGCCACGCCAAGGACCGCAAGCGCAACGAGGAGCTCAACCGCGCAAGCGCGGCGAGAGCGCAGTATCTGAGCGCCATGGGCGACGAGCTGCGCACCCCCATGAACGGCATAATCGGCATGACGCTGCTTGCGCTCGACCAGGACAATCCGCCGACGACGGCGGGCTACTTGCAGAAAATCAATATGTCCGGCAACTTCCTGCTCGGGCTTGTGAACGATATTGTGGATATGACGCGGGTCGAGAGCGGCAACATCGAGCTGAAGTATGAATCCTACCCCATGCCGGAATTTGCCGAATACCTTGACACGGTCATCCAGCCGCTTTGCGAAAGCAAGAGTATTTCCTTCAAGCCAAGCGTTGCGGGCATGGAATATACGATTCTCACCGACAAGCTGCGGCTCAACCAGATATTCTTCAATCTCATCTCCAACTCGGTCAAGTTCACCGCCGCCGGCGGCTACGTCGAGCTGCGAGGCGAGGTCAAGCCCCCGCGCGGCGACTCCAACGCGCTCGGCTGCGAGTTCACCGTGCGCGACAACGGCTCGGGCATGAGCCAGGAATTCCTCGACGGCATATTCTCGCTCGACTCTGGGAAGCACAGCGAAAGCGAGCTGTCCGCGCAGGGCACCGGACTCGGGCTGTCGCTTGCCAAAAAGCTGGTCGAGCGGCTGGGTGGCACGATCAGCGCAAAGGTGAAGGCAATCGGCGTCGAGTACCGCATATCCCTAAGCTTCGAGACTGTTACTCCCAAGGCGACCGAGGCTCCCGCTCAAGCGGACGCCGAGCCGGCACAGACACTTGATGAAAACGGCGCTCAGCCCGCCGACGTCACTCCCGATTCCCCGTCCGAGCGTCCCAAGCCGCTGTTCCCGCGCGGAGAGCGAAAGGCGGACGGCGAGAGCGCCAAGGGCGAAAATGCCAAACCCGCAAAGAAAGAGGCTTCACTAAAGAAGAAAAATGTCCTGCTCGTCGAGGACCACCCCGTAAACGCGCAGATCGCGCTGTCGCTGCTCGAAGCCAAAGGGGTGCTTGTGACCTACGCAGAGAACGGCAAAAAAGCGCTTGAGAGCTTCATCTCCTCGCGCCCGGGTTATTACGACGCGATTCTCATGGACACGAATATGCCAGTCATGGACGGCATACGCGCGGCGAAGGCTATCCGCTCTCTCGACCGCCCCGACGCGCTTATCGTGCCGATTATTGCCATGACCGCCAACGCCTTTGACGAGGACATACAAAAGTGCGAGGAAGCGGGCATGAACGCGCACATTTCCAAGCCGATAGACCAGCGCGCGCTGTATGACACGCTCACGGCACAAATCAAGCAAGCAAAGGAGAACGCCGAAACGGAAGCTGCCGAACCGTCGAAGCAGGAGTAAACGACACACAATAATCTCGTGAAAAAAGCACAGGGGTCAATGACCCCTGTGCTTTTCCTTGCGTTTTTGTGCGTGCAGTTCGTAGCGCTGCTCCTTTTCCTGCTCGCGTCGTTCGCGGGAATCTGCGGTGCGCTCGAGCTTGGATAGCTCCCTTTGGGCGCTGAGCGCCTGCTGCGCCTTGGTGCCGACGCCCGTGCTTTGCAGCGTGCGGTGTATCTCACGCTGCATACGCTTGGGGTTTATGCGTCGATCCTCTTCCGGCGGAGCGTCCAGCGACGGGCTGAAGCGCAGCGAGTTGAAGCCCCGCAGCAGCCAATCGAACACCTCGCCGTCCTTCGGCTGCGCGCCGAAGGTGACCTTACACGCCTCGTAGCGCGCGCCCTCGCGCCTTTCGTACACGCCGACCCAGAACGGGTCCTCAAAAAACACCGTCAGCGACGCTTTCACAAGCGGCATGACTGTCCCTCCCTCAAATATGCTTTTCGCAAAGAACGGACAACCGAGGAGGCAGGTTACTGACGGCTCTCGCCGCTCCCGGACTACCTACCGGGACGTGTTTTTATCCTTGCGCATTTCGCGCTTTCGCGCGAGTATGATTTTACCATTTTTTCGCGCCCTGTTCAAGCGGCGAATTAAAGAGTATCAATGAGCGGCGGCAGCTCTTTGAGGGCGCTTATGACAAGCTCGGGGCGGAGTCCGTCCGGCAGCGGCTTGTGCGCGCGATTGAACCAGCAGCTTTTGATTCCGAAAGCCGCCGCGCCGCTTATGTCCGCGCTCAGCGAGTCGCCGACCAACAGCACCGAGTCCTTGGGCGGCTGCCCGAGCGCGCTCATGCACGCGCAAAAAAACTCGGCAGTCGGCTTGGGCGCGCCGATGCTCTGGGAGACAAACATCTGCGAAAAATATCCCAGCATTCCCGCCGAGCGCAGACGTCCCGTCTGCTGCTCAAGCGTCGAGTTGCTCGCAATGCAAAGCTCGTACCTGCCCTCAAGCTCTTTGAGCAGTTCGAGAGCGCCGTCAACGGTCTCGTGACTGGCTGCAAGCAGCGCGATGTACATCTGCTCAAAGCCGTGCGCGTCCGTGTCGATTCCGCGGCGCTCAAAAAGAGTTTTCCAGCGTATTGCGTGCAGCTCGTCGCGCGTCAGGTTCCCCTTTTCAAACTCCAGCCACAGCTCGTCGTTGAACTCGAGAAAGGCGCAAAACAGCTCGTCCGAATATTCCACACCGTACCGCTCGCAGCAGCTTTTTATTGCCGCGCTCGAGCATTTTTTGAAATCCAGCAGCGTGTCGTCCACATCAAACAGTATATATCTAATCATTCGTCCTCCGCGTGTGAGTGCAATTATTATATTGTATATTATCATGCGCCGCTTCGCAAACGGGTTTTCGCTTGTCGAATATGATAACCCCTGCCGCACAGATAAAAGCGATTTCAAAGCGGCGCAATTGATTTAACCGCACATTTACGCTCCGCTCACCGCATGGATGTTTTTCACTTCGGCTGCACCGGCTCTTCACGCCGCTTGCTTTCTTAACGAAAAAGCGCCCCGCCTTTCCGGCAGGGCGCTGACAGTCATTTGATTTACGCTGCGGCGTAGAATGCCTCGTTCTGCGCCTTTTCCTTTGCGAGCGCATTCGCCGCAAGACAGACAATGAAGGACAGCGCCATCGCAAGGCAGGCGAAGTGCGGACCCATGTCGGCTATCTTGCCGAAGAAGGGCAGAGCCGCGTCGGGGAAAAACAGCTTGCAGACGACAGGCGGCAGCGCCGTGAAAAAGCCGCAGAGCATTCCCGCCCACGCCGCGCCGCGTCCGAGGTTCTTTTTGTAAAGCAGCAGCAGATACGGCGCAAGAAAGCTGCCGGATACGACGCCCCACGAGTAGGACATCATGTCGAGTATCGGCGTCGTGGTGTTGGCGATGAAATAGCTTGCGATGATGAACGCGAACGCCGCGCATTTCATGAACACCGCCGAGCCGCGCTCGCTCATCCCCTTGAGCAGCCGCTCACGCACGATGTCCAGCGTGAAGGTCGAGGACGCGGTTATAGTTATCGAGCACAGCGTCGAGACCGACGCGGCAATGAGCAGCACCAGCACCACACCGAGCAGCACCGAGGACAAATCCGCCGAAACAAGCATATTGGGCACAATGTAATCGGTGCCCCCCGCAGGAAGCTCTGTGAAGAACAGGTGGGACAGCGAGCCGATGAAGTAGCCGCCTCCCGCGACGACGAGCGCAAAAAGCGTCGAAATCACCGTGCCGCGCTTAATCTCGCGGTCGTCCTTTATACCGTAATACTTATGTATCATCTGCGGCAGACCCCATGTTCCGAACGAGGTCATCAGCACCGTCGCCCACACCGCGATGTGCTCTTTTAAGCCCAGCGAAAGCTCACCCGTGAGCCGCGCGATTTCCGCCATGCCCTTTGCAAAGCCACCGACCTGACGGCAGCGCACGACCGAAACTATCAGCGCGGACACGCCGACGAGCATTACAATGCCCTGTATGAAGTCCGCCTTGAGCGTCGCCGCGTAGCCGCCGAGAGTCACAAGGCAGACCGACGCGAGCGCAATGATTATCATGCAAATCCTCTCGTCCACCCCGAGCAGCACCGAGCAGACGCTGGACAGTCCCTTATAGACGCTCGCGGAGTATGGAATGAGAAACAAGAAGATGACGACGGCGCTGAACAGCCGCATTCCCGAACTGGAAAAGCGCTTTTCAAACAGCTGCGGCATGGACTTTATGCCGTGGGTGCGCGTCAGCGAGCGAGTGCGCTTTGCAAGCACCAGCCACGCAAAAAGCGAGCCTATCACCGCGTTGCCTATGCCCACGAGGTTTGCCCAAAGCCCGTATTTCCAGCCGCTGCCGCCCGCATAGCCGATGAACATGACCGCCGAGAAATACGCTGTGCCGTAGGACAGCGCGCTCACCCACGCGCCGGCGTTTCGTCCGCCGACAGTGAGCTCGGTTATGTTCTTTGAGCTTTTTTTGTTGAGCAGCCCGACTGCCGCGATAAAGATGACATAAATCGCAATCGTCAGGCAAATTACCGTTTCTCTGGACATGGGTTTCCTCGCTTACTTTAGCGCTTTTAAGTTTTTATGTGCTAAAGCGTATTGTAAACCATCAATCCCGAAAAAGCAATAGTCAAATCAAAAATTCGCCGAATAAACAGAATCCGAGTCGGGCACTGTGCAATGCTTGGAGAAAACGACGGAAGGATAAAACCCCCGCAGGTCGAAAGACCTGCGGGGGTTCGTATTGTATGCTGTTTTGCGCTAAAACGCCTCTATCTCCTTGATGGTCATCTCCATGCCGGAAAGCGGCGTCAGCTTCGCGCCGCGGCACTTGGGGCAGCGCAGGTCGTCTACGTTTGCGGTGAACACCGCTTTACAGTCCTCACAGCGCGCCGTTCCGGGAAGCGAAATTATCTTCAACTCGGTCGTCTCAAATTTGGTGCCGTCCGCCACCGCCTGCCAACAGTCGCTCATGAAGCGCGGCACAACGCCGCTGAGCTCTCCTATTTCGAGCGTTATGCTGTTGACTCCGCGAACGTCCTCTTTTGACACGATGCCGTCCACCATCTTGAGCACGGCGTCGGCAAGTCCCATCTCATGCATGACTTCAGTCCGAGAAGGGCTTGGCGATTATCTTGCCGGTCTTTTTAAGAACGTGTCCGACGACATGAATGGGCATCTTCTCAAACTCCTGCGCCTCCCATTCGCGCGCCTTTTTCATGTGTATCGCGTCAAACTCGCACTTGGTCGTGCAAAGCCCGCAGCCTATACACATATACTCGTCCACCTTGGTCGCGCCGCAGCCTAAGCAGCGGGCGGTCTCCTTGCGGACCTGCTCCTCGGTGAAGGTGACGCGGGTGTCGCCGAAGCTCTTGGCTTTGGCTTCGTTGTAGCCCGGCTCCTGACGCGCGGTCTTGTCAAAGCTGCCCTCGTCGAGATTTATGTTCTCGCGGTCGAGCGCCTTGTACACGCGGCGGTCGCGTCCCATGGTGAGGGTCTGACCGGGGTGCACGAAGCGGTGCAGCGATATAGCCGCTTCCTTGCCTGCGGCAATGGCGTCAATGGCGAACTTCGGTCCGCTGTAAACGTCGCCGCCCGCGAAGATGTCCGGCTCGGCGGTCTGATAGGTCAGCGAATCAGCCTTGACGGTGTTGTTGCGGTTCAGCTCGACCTTGGTGCCCTCAAGCAGCGCGCCCCAGAGAATCGACTGTCCGACCGACAGCAGCACGTTGTCGCACTCCACCGTCATCGTGTCGTTCTCGTCGTACTTCGGGTCAAAGCGCTTTTCGTCGTTGAAAACGCTGGTGCATTTCTTGAACACAACGCCCGCGACCTTGCCGTCCTTGACCAATATCTCCTTGGGACCCCACGAGTTGTTGACCTCGATGCCCTCGCGCTCCGCTTCGGCGACCTCGTCTGCGGCGGCGGGCATTATGTCGCGCGACTCAAGGCAGAACATAGAGACCTTTTTCGAGCCGACGCGCGCGGCTGTGCGGGCGACGTCCACCGCGACGTTTCCGCCGCCGACGACCACGGTATTGCCGCCGAGCTTGACGTCCTTGCCGAGGTTCACATCGCGCAGGAAATCGACTCCGGCAAGCACGCCCTTTGCATCCTCGCCCTTGACGCCGATTGCACGTCCGCCCTGAGCGCCTATCGCGAGATAGAAGCCCTTGTAGCCCTGCTCGCGCAGCTTTTGGATAGTTATGTCCTTGCCGACCTCGACGCCGCACTTGAACTCGACGCCCATCTCCTTGAGAATGTCTATCTCCGCTTGCACTATATCCTTTTCGAGACGGAAGCCGGGTATGCCGTTCATCAGCATTCCGCCGGGGCGCTCGGCTTTCTCGAACACGGTGGGCTTATAGCCCTTCGCGGCGAGGTAATAAGCGCAGCTCATTCCCGCAGGACCGGCGCCGATTATCGCTATTTTCTCGTCGTAGGGTTTGCCGATTTGGTTGACCATGGGCGGGATATAGCGGGTGTCGGCGTTCAGGTCGTGGTCGGCAATAAAGCGCTTGACCTCGTCTATCGCGACAGCAGTATCGACCGTGCCGCGCGTGCACTCGGTCTCGCAGCGGTGATTGCATATACGTCCGCAGACGGCGGGGAACGGGTTTTCCTTCTTTATGAGCGCGAGCGCGTCGGTGTATCTGCCCTCGGCTGCAAGCCGCAGATAGCCCTGAACGGCGATGTGCGCGGGGCAGGCGGTCTTGCACGGCGAGGTGCCGGTCTCGACGACGTCCTGAC
>CAYXRE010000013.1:0-979 GCA_964466125.1 uncultured Oscillospiraceae bacterium | reverse complement strand
TTGAGCAGCGGCTTTTTGGTGCATATCTTCTGTCCGAGCTTGAGCGCGTTCGCAGGGCAGTTCTCAACGCACTGTCCGCAGGCGACGCACTTGGTCTCGTCGATCTGAGCGACAAAGTTGGAGCGGATTACGTCCCGCGCGCCGTACATGAGTCCGACGCGAAGTCCGAAGCACGCGCAAGCGCAGCAGTTGCATATCGCGGAGCTTTCGCCCGCCTCCTCGATGTTGGGCATATCGTGCATGAGCCCGTTGTCCTCGGCGCGCTTGAGTATCTCATAGACCTCCTCGCGGCTTATCTGCCGCGCGCGTCCGGTGCGGATATAATGCTCCGCGCCCTTGCCCATCTGTACGCACATATCCTGGTCGAGATGTCCGCAGCCGTCGCCGATGCTGGTGCGCGCCGCGCGGCACGAGCACGGAGAGACCGAGAATATGTCATATTTGTTTATGTAATAGGACAGCTTGTCAAAGTTGTTTACGCCCTCGATGTCCTTAATCGAGCTTTCGACGGGGACGACGCGCATGAGCCCGTAGCCGTTGGGTATCATCGGCGCCATGGTCGCCATGCGTATGCGGGTGTACTCCTCAAACGCCTTGCCGACCTCGGGGTGCTCCTTGAGCAGCTGCTGGTTGTTGACGAGCATCTCCATGATTCCGGGGGCGAATATCTGCATATAGAAGCGGTCTTTTTTGTCCTTGGGGTCGGTGGTTATGCGAAAAACGCCGATCCACGCGAGGTGCTCCGCGAGCTTCTGAACCTCCTCGACCGGCTTGCCGACCTTGCTTGCGAGATACTCCGCCGTTCTCTCCTTGCGAAGTCCCGCGGCGATGGCGACGTCCGCCTCGTCGTCGGTCAGTATCGACGCGAGCGAGTAATACTCCGGCGCGTTCTCGTCGATTTTGTTTATCACGCCGGTCAGTCCGCCGACCACCTTGCAGAGCTTGACTATCTTGGGTCGCAATTGTGCCATTTGTTTTG
>CAYXRE010000012.1:592-20434 GCA_964466125.1 uncultured Oscillospiraceae bacterium | reverse complement strand
ACCCAAGGCTTCGCGAATCTCATCTTCAATGCTCTTGTTTGCGCCGCTTGTTACGCCGCACGCACTAACGCTCTTCCACTCACCGCCTTTGAAAACCTTGACTCTGCCGAGTGCCGGCCAGTTTTCGGTGAGAGAAGAATCGCCGTCGGTGTTGACTGCGCCGACATCCGCAAAGCTCACGTAACTGCTTTCCATGTCCTTGCTGCTTGCACCGGGGTAGGCATCAGCCAAACCGGCAAGTGAAGTCTGTCCGTAGAAAACACCCGCCTGTGCGTTCGTAGAGGAATTCTGAGCAAGAATCGCAGTTTTAACGCTGCTGTCTATGTTCTTTGAGTTTATCTTCGAAGTATCGACTTCGACATCAATGAGCGCGCCTTCCGCGCCATAGGTGATGTCGGAAGTCGTAAATCCGCCGCAGATATCGTCAAAGCCGATGGTCAATCCGCCGTCGTTCCACTTATCGGACTCGCTTTTAACGGAAAAGACTATCTTATACTGCTCGGTGCCGACTATGCTTCTGCTGGCATCCATGAAATATGTTTTGAAATAGAACGTGTAGTCATAGTAAATCGCAAAATAGTAATCCGTTCCGTAGACAAGCTCTTCGCCGTTGGTTTTACCCAAGGCTGCACGTATCTCGTCTTCGATGCTCGTGCCTACGCCGCTTGTTATGCCGCACGCACTCATGCTCTTCCATTCACCGTCTTTGAAAACTTTGACTCTGCCGAGAGCAGGCCAGTTTTCGGTGAGAGAAGAATCGGCAGTCTCTTCGGTGCAGTTGGCAGCAGGAACTGCCGCAAAGCTTTCCCAGCCGTTTTGCATCTCTTTGATGGTCGCGTCCGGATAAGCATCGGTTACACCGGCAAGTGTTGTTTTTCCGTAGAAAACACCCGCCTGTGCGCCTGCGCCGGAATTCTGTGCAAGGATGGCAGCCTTAACACTGTCATCAATGTTCTTTGTGTTTATCTTAGAGGTATCGACCTCGACATTGATGACAGCACCCTCCGCGCCATAGGTGATGTCCGGGGTTGTGTACCCGCCGGAAATATCGTCAAAGCCGATTGTCAATCCGCCGTCGTTCCATTTGCTCACAGGGTTCGCCGCAAATATCGTTGCGGGAATCAGCGTAAGCATCAGAGCCGCAGCCAATAATATGGATAGAACCTTTTTCATAGCCTACTCCTTTTCATTGTAAGAACTCGAATTAGATACCGATGAATATGCTTGTCACTTACACCCCCGTTTTTTTGCGACAATATTTAAATGACCTATTATTGCTTACTTTAAGGATAGTACGCTTGGCGGGTGCCTTCAACGATTCCAGCCGTGACATTTTGGTCAATTATGGCATTGTTTTTACATAAATTTTACATCATTTTGTGTTGCAATTTGCGCCGGACGTGGTAAAATATGCTTAACACAATTTGGTTATTGACGGTTTGACTCCATGTGTTTTGCTGCTCAAGAATAAACCGAAAGAAGGCAGGTTGACGCAAAATGAGTTTTTCCGAGAAGCTGTCAAATGCAATGGATGTATTGAATATTTCCAATGCTTCACTGGCAAAAGCGTTGAGGGTCGACCCATCCTCAATAAGCAGAATCAAAACGGGCACCCGCGGAACGCCCAAGCCGCAGGTCGTGCAGAAAATATCCGAATACCTTGCGCTGAAGAACGGCGGCAAAGACCAGTCTTCACTTTTTCTGCTTATAAAAAACCCGAAACTGCAAACAATAATGCCCTTTGAAGAACTGGTGGACTTGATTTCAGAATGGCTCACCGAGTCCTCGGATTATCCGGACGACAGTTTGGAGAATATATTCCATAATATTGATGACGTTGACCCTCCCCCCGAGCCATTTTCATCTATTTGCTGCGAATGCAATGACGTCTATCCCGAAACCACGGCTTTGAACACGTTCAATGTATATCGCGGCGACAGCGGAAAACGACAGGCTTTGTTTGATTTTTTGTCATACATTTCCAAAGGAACACACCTTGCGTAATTAAACTGTTTTCCGACGAGAGCCTCGGCTGGCTGCTGAGCGACGACTTGTATTCAAAAACGCTGACTGTTCAGCTGATTTCGATGGTTAATAAGGGCTATCGGTTTGAATACATACGCTCGGTAAACACCAGCCTTGAGGATTCTTTGAACTCCGTTGAACGATGGCTTCCGATTTTCTCAATGGGCGCCGTCAACCAGTTTCACTATCCTTTTGCGCGTGACGAGCTGCATCGGCGCACGATATTTGTCGCCCCAAAGCAGATTGCCATGTTTTCTTCTTCGGTTTACGGCCGCAAGGAAAGCATGGAAACGGCTATGTCGACCGACCCGTATTCCGTTGCCGCTCGAGAGAACGAGTTCGATTCAATCAAGCAGCGCTGCCAGGCCTCTTTGCTTATACACAATTCTTCCGACTTGAAGGATCTGTTCGGCTGCCTGCGCGAGTTTCATGAGTCTTTTTCGGATTCCATATATAAAGGCAGCTGTTTGCCGACCTCTACCTTGCCCGAGGAGATTTTTGAGAACGATTTTTTTCAGAACAGCCCGAGCGGTAAGCGAATATCCTCTTACCTGAAAATGCGCGTCAAATCCACACAAAAGCAGCTCAATCGATGCCGTGTTACCGACATCGTTCCGATTCCTCCCGTTTCGGACATTGTCTACAAAAGAATACCGATTCCCTTTACCAATCTCATTGCGGACGGTCCGTATTGTTATTCCGTGCAGGACTACATCGCCCATCTCAAGAAAACCATCCATTATCTTGACACCTACCCGAATTACCGTGTCATCATCGACGACGCCACGCTTTATCGACAGACCGTCCTGTATACCAAGCGGAATCTTAAAACGCTGATTATGAAAAAGACCAATCCGTGTCTTGTCTTTGAGCTGATTGACACGGAGATGTCCGGCGCGATTTTCAGTTATCTGTCGCGGCTCGTTGAAAAATCCATCTCGGAAAACTCACGGGAAACGACGCGGACGCAGCTTTACGAGCACCTTGTCAATTTGGCGGCGGCGAACGAGAAATAACAAAGCGCTTGAATACGATCGAAACCAGCAGCAAAGCGGCAGCGGGATTTCCCGCTGCCGCTTTGCCGTTCATAAAATGAAAACGAACGGCTTTTCAGCCGTTCGCCTGTTTAGTTATTGTGTAACGTCCCCGCTTATGTCAGCTTTGTATAGAGCTGCCGCCTTGCTGCGCGGGCGCTTCGTCGGACGCTGCCGGCTTGGCTGAGCACTTTTGCACGCCGATTATGCCGACGAGGACGACGACGAGCGAGATAAGCGACGGCAGCGAGAACGGCTCGCCGAGAATCACCACGCCCGCGACGACCGAAATCACCGTCGTCAGGTTGCACAGCGTCGCGACGTTCGCCATCGGCGCGTTTGCAACGGCGTAGTTGAACAGCGTGTAGCCCGCGACCGACGCCCCGAGGCTTAAATACAGCACCGAGTGAATGAAGTCGGCGCTGGCAAGCGGCGCAATGAGGTTTTGCGGCGTGCGGATATTCTCGACGAACGCGGCGAGGGTGAAAAACACCGCGCCCATGGCGAGCATCACAAGACTGCGCTCATAGACCGAAAAGCGGTCGGATATGCGGCAGCTTATCACGCTGAACGCCGAGCCGGATACAACGGCGACGCACAGCAGCGCCACTCCGGCGAAGCTGACCGTTCCCTCCCCGCCGTTTATGAGCGCGATGGCAATCACGCCCGCAATCGAGAGCGCGCTGAAAAGCCACTGTGCCACGGTCGGCTTCTGGCGTAGAAAAATCGCCGCGAGGATAAGCGTGACGATAGGTATGACCGCAATCATTACGCCCGAGAAAGAGGAGGTGGACAGCTTCAAGCCATACTGTTCCCCGAGAAAATACAACACGGGCTCGCAAAGCCCAAGCGATATGAGCCCCTTGACGTTCTTTCCGCGCAGCTTCACCTTCTGCTTGCCGAGCATCCACGGAATCGCCATTACGAGCGCCGCCGTATCAAAACGGTACATCAGCACGACTAGCGGCGACGCATAGCTTTGCCCTATCTTCGCGGCAAGAAAGGTAAATCCCCAAAGAGTATATACTCCCAGTGCCGCGAGCACGGGTTTTGTGTAGTTGTTCTGCGTTTTCATCTCGACCTCCGTTGAGCCGGACAAGCGTTTTCTCTCCCGGCGCGGCGCGTCGAGCGGTGAATCAGTATTTCAGTTTTTCCGGCGTCCAGTCCGCAAGGACCGGCAGCATGGCGGCGGCTTCGCGGCGCGCGCCCTCATGGTCGTGCTCGCGGTAGTTGCCGCACTCCGCTTCCTTCGCCCCGGGTATCTCACCCGAAAAGTCGGCGATGAACTCAAAGGTGTCTTTGATGAGCGAGATGACCTCGGTGTGGCTCATCGTGTCGCGCGTCAGCAGATACATTCCCGTGCGGCAGCCCATGGGACCGACATATACTATGCTCTCGGAGTACTTTGAGTTTCTCGCGTAGGTGGCGAAAAGGTGCTCGAAGGTGTGCAGCGCGCCGTTGGACAGATAGTCGCCTTGATTGGGCTGCTTCATGCGGACGTCGTAGGTGTTCACGTCGCCGTCGGTGCGCGAAAGGTAGACGCCGCGCTTGAGCGTGGTGTGGTCAACGGAAAAGCTGGCTATTCGTTTCATAATATCCTCCGATTAAAACAATGTCGTCTGCTGTGTGTCGTAGGGGCTTTTGATAAGCTCGATTATGTCCGGCATGCGGTGCGCCATACCGAAGCGCCCGCACTGCTCTCGAAGCGCGGCGGAGAGCTCACGCGCGTTGGGCGAACCGCACTCGTACGCGTCGCCGAAATATTCGATGTACTTTTCTTTGAGTTCCGCGAAGCGCTCGTCGAGCATATTGTAGAAGTGCTGTCTTTGGTTGGCGCGCAGCGTCACGCCGTAGGCGGGATAGATGAACTTGGCGCCGCACTCTCCCGCTTTTCTCGCGATTTCGCTTATGTTTTCGGCGTTGTCGGTGATGAACGGCAGCACCGGCATGAGCAGCACTCCGCAGCAAATCCCCGCGTCACTCAGCGCTCTTATCGTCTCAAAGCGCTCGGACGGGCGGCTGACGTTCGGCTCGATTTTCGCAGCAAGGTCGTCGTCGGCGCAGGTAATCGTTATCTTGCACACGGCGGGCGCGCGCCTTGCGATTCTTTTGAGAATATCGACGTCGCGCAGCACAAGCGAGCTTTTGGTCGCAATCGTGACGCCGAAGCCGTACCGCTCGACAAGCCTGAGCGCGCCTCGCGTCAGTTCGAGCTGCTTTTCAAACGGGTTGTACGGGTCGCTCATCGAACCGGTCGCGATAAGCCCCGTGCGGCGCTTGCTGCGAAGCTCGCGCTCGATTATCTCCAGCGCGTTTCTTTTTATGCGAACGGTGTCGAAGTCCTCGACGCCGTAGCACTCGCTTCTGCTGTCGCAGTATATGCACCCGTGGCAGCAGCCTTTATAGATGTTCATCGTGTAGTTGGTGCCGAACCAGATATCCGACTTGTTGGCAGTCACTATCGTCTTGGCGTCTATGGTCTGCATAAAACACTCCGATAAGCTCGTTACAAGTCGTAATTCTAACATATTATCCAACATTTTTGAAGTATAAGTATAAAATATTACATTCAATCGGCGGTGTAAATATGGTAGAATTCAAGTAACGCGGGCGGTCAAACGCCCAACGAAGGAGAGCTTGCGATGAACGATAATATGCTTTGGAACGACTGCTTTTCCGGCGCGGAGTTTTCCAAAAAGCTCGGGGAGCTTTGCTGTTCGGACGAAAAAGCCGCGATTGCGCGTTTTCAAAAGGTGCTTGCGGGCTTTCATGAGGCATTCGGGACCGGCGCGACCATGCTTTTCAGCGCTCCCGGACGCACCGAGATTGCGGGCAACCACACCGACCACCAGCACGGCTGCGTCGTTGCCGCAAGCGTCAACCTTGACATAATCGCCGCCGTTCGCCCCAATGAGCGCGGCGTGATACGCGTGCTCTCGGAAGGGTACGACATGGACGTTGTTGATTTGCGGGAGCTCGAAGTGCAGCCGGACGAGATTAACAAGTCCGCCTCGCTCGTGCGCGGGGTCGCGGCAAAGTTCACCGAGCTTGGCTATAAAATCACCGGCTTTGACGCATACACGATTTCCAACGTGCTCAAGGGCAGCGGCATCTCCTCGTCCGCCGCGTTTGAGGTGCTTGTCGGCACGATAATCAGCAACCTCTTTTGCGCAAGCGAGGTGGACTCGGTCGAAATTGCGAAAATCGGGCAGTACGCCGAGAATGTCTACTTCGGCAAGCCCTGCGGGCTGATGGACCAGATGGCGTCCTCGGTCGGCGGCGCGGTGTTTATCGACTTTGAGGACACGACAAAGCCGCTCATCCAGCGAATAGATTTCGACTTTTCCAAAAGCGGGCACGCGCTTTGCATAATCGACTCGGGCGCCGACCACGCTGATTTGACCGACGAATACGCCGCCATCACGCGCGAGCTGAAATCGGTGTGCGCGGTGTTCGGCAAACAGGTGCTGCGCGAGATACCGCAGGAGCTGTTTATGACAAGAATACCCGAGGCGCGTATTGCGGGAGGCGACCGCGGAGTGCTGCGCGCGATACACGTCTATGAGGAAAACAAACGGGTGCACCGCGTGTGCGACGCACTTGAGCAGGGCGATTTTGAGCGCTTCCTTTCGCTCATCCGCGAGTCGGGACGCTCGTCGTTCATGTACTTGCAAAACGTGCTGCCGACCGGCGCGACCAAGCATCAGGCGGTTGCGCTGACGCTCGCGCTGTGCGACAATATACTGTGCGGGCGCGGAGCGTTCCGCATACACGGCGGCGGCTTTGCGGGAACGGTTCAGGCGTTCGTGCCGCTGGACATAGTTGACGAATTCAAGCGGCGCATCGAATCGGTGCTCGGCGAGGGACACTGCTTTGTGCTGTCCGTGCGCCCGGTCGGCGGAACGCTTGTTGCGAAAATTTCCGACACGGAGGAGTATCATGTCTGAACTCAGGTGGAACCCTATAACAAAAGACTGGATTATGGTCGCGGGCAACCGTCAGTCCCGCCCGCAGATGCCCAAGGACTGGTGTCCGTTCTGCCCGGGCAGCGGCAAGGTGCCGGACAGCTACGACGTTTACCGCTACCCCAACGATTTTCCCGCGCTGAGCACGACGCCGCCGACGCCGGACGCGGTCGATACCGATGAGCTGTTCAAGGTCGCGCCGTCCTACGGCAAATGCGAGGTGCTGCTGTATTCTCCCGACCACCACGGCACGGTATCCAAGCTGTCCGACGAGCACGTTCACAAGCTCGCGCGGCTGTGGCGGGACGTGTTTTGCGATATGCGCGACGATCCAAAGCTGAAATACTCCTACATCTTTGAAAACCGCGGCGAGGCTGTCGGCGTCACCATGCCCCACCCCCACGGTCAGGCGTACGGTTATTCGTACATCCCCAAGGTGCTTGAGCAGGAGCTCGCGTCGGCGAGCGAATACTACGGCGAAAACGGCAGGTGCCTGTTCTGCGAGCTGCTTGCGGCGGAGAAACGCGACGGACGCAGAATCGTGTTCTCGAACGATTATTTCACCGTTTATGTTCCCTTTTTCTCCAACTGGACCTACGGCGTTCACGTCATTGCAAACGAGCACGTCTGCGACCTTGCACACATGAGCGAGCAGCAGCTCGACGCGCTCGGCGAAACGGTGCGCGCCGTCAGCGGAATGTATGACAGCCTGTTCGACACGCTGTTCCCGTACATGATGTGTATGCACAACGCGCCCATCAACTCGGACATCGAAAATGTCGAGGAAATATACCACTTCCACATCGAGTTCATGCCCCCCATGCGCTCGGCGAACGTGCAGCAGTTCCGTGCGTCCTCCGAAAGCGGCGCGGGAGCGTGGTGCAACCCCAACTGTCCCGAAAGCAAAGCGCTTGAGCTCAAGAGCGCATACGAAAAGTATAATTTAAGCAAATAATACAAAGCGAGGAATTTATGAGAGTTTTAGTCACAGGTGGCGCCGGCTACATCGGCTCCCACACCGTACTCGCGCTCGCCGCGGCGGGCTACGACGTGCTCATCGCGGACAACTTTTCCAACTCCAAGCCGGAGGCGGTCAGGCGCATATGCGAGCTTGCCAAGAAGGACATTCCTTTTTTCGAGACCGAGCTTTGCGATGAAGCGGCGGTCGAGAAGTTGTTTTCGGAGAATCAAATCGACGCGATAATTCATTTCGCGGGTCTCAAGGCGGTCGGCGAGTCGGTCTACAAGCCGGTCGAATACTACAAAAACAACCTCGGCTCGACGCTCAATCTGCTGAGCGCCATGAAGAAATACGGCGTTCGCAACTTCGTGTTCTCCTCGTCGGCGACCGTTTACGGCGACCCCGCGAGCGTGCCGATCCGCGAGGATTTCCCGCTTTCGGTGACCAATCCCTACGGACGCACCAAGCTGATGATCGAGGATATTCTGCGCGACCTGTACCGCGCGGACGACACATACAACATCGCGCTGCTGCGCTATTTCAACCCCATCGGCGCGCACATCTCGGGACGTATCGGCGAGGACCCGCAGGGAATCCCCAACAACCTTCTGCCCTATGTCGCGCAAGTCGCAGTCGGCAAACTCAAGGAGGTTTCGGTGTTCGGCGACGATTATCCCACTCCCGACGGCACGGGCGTGCGCGACTACATTCACGTCTGCGACCTTGCGGAAGGTCACGTTGCGGCGCTCAAAAAGCTCGCGGAAAACTGCGGGCTTGTGACCTACAACCTCGGCACCGGCGTGGGCTATTCGGTGCTGGACGTAATCAAGGCGTTTTCCGCCGCAAGCGGAAAGGAAATCCCCTACCGCATAGTTGAAAGACGCGCGGGCGACATAGCAGAATGCTACGCCGACCCGACCAAGGCAAGAGAAGAACTCGGCTGGAGCGCCAAGCTCACGCTTGAGGATATGTGCATGGATTCGTGGCGCTGGCAAAGCGCAAACCCCAACGGCTATGAGCAGTAATAAGCTGTACGACGCCGCGGTAATCGGCGCAGGACCGGCGGGAGCATCCGCCGCGCTTTATATCATGCGCGCAAACCTGAGCGCAGCCGTTTTTCACAGCGGCGCGGGCTCTCTTGCGAGGGCACAGGAAATCGGCAACTACTACGGGCTTGAGCGTCCGCTTTCCGGACTTGAGCTTTACGAAACGGGTCTTGAGCAGCTTCGCGCTCTCGGCGCGCAGCTCATCGCGGACGAGGTCGTCGGAGTGCGCTTTGACGGCGAGAAATACACCGTCGCAACCTCCTCGTTTGAGTTGGACGCGAAAGCCGTCGTACTCGCGATGGGCAGCGCGCGCAAGAGCAAGAACATCGAGGGACTCGCGCAATTTGAGGGCAGCGGTGTGAGCTACTGCGCGGTGTGCGACGCATTCTTTTTCAAAAACAAGCGAGTCGCCGTACTGGGCGCGGGGGAATTTGCGCTGCACGAAGCAAACGAGCTTGTGAACACCGCTGCTTCTGTGACAATACTGACCGACGGCGAACAGCCCGCGTTTGAAGCGGACGGCTTTGAGGTCATAACCAACGCCGTAGCGCGGCTGTCGGGCGGCGAAAGGCTGGAGCGAGTTGAGTTCACGAGCGGCAGCACTCTGGACATCGACGGACTGTTTGTCGCGCTCGGCAGCGCGGACAGCGCCTCGCTTGCCCGCTCCATCGGCGCGGTGAGCGAGAACGGAAAGATACAGACGAACGCCGATATGAGCACCACCGTTCCCGGGCTGTTCGCCGCGGGCGACTGCACCGGCGGACTGCTGCAAGTTTCAAAAGCGGTTTGTGACGGTGCGTACGCGGGGCTGGCGTGCGCCGCGTATATCCGAAAGCTGAAACAGTAAAGCGCGGGCACAGTGCTTCACCGCTTTCGGAGAAAATCTTTTCATAGGTACAGCAAGCGGGCGGCACTTTGTGCCGCCCGCTATTTTTACTCTCGCCGTGCAGACCAGAGCATCACGTCCGCAAGGGTCAACTCCAGTTCGGGAGCTTATCTGTGTCAATCCACATTGCGGGACGCACCGCGATGTGCTTGTAGGCGCTGGAGTAATAGACGCCCGACTCGATTCTTATGCCGCCGTCCGAGCCGACATAGTTATAGCCGCTCAGCCACCAGTCGCTGCCGCTGCCGAAGCCGGACGCACCGTGCGCTCTCGCGTAGGGCGTAGCAGCCGCCTGTCGGCGTGAGTCGGACACAAAGTACTCGACCGTCTGCGACGAATCCAGCAAAAAGACCTTGTTTGCGCCGACGGCACAGACCGCTTCGCGTGCTTGCGGCACAAGCGCGGCATCAAGAAAATCCGAGTTCAGCCAGACGTATAGAGTACTTTTCTCCCAGTCCTTGTCCGCGTCCCGCTCGTAATACGGCAGACAGTCCAGACAGCGCTCGGAAAGCAGCAGAGCCATGTTGTCCTTGCGCTCAAGCACCAGCCACTCGACGTCCTCTTTGCCGTTGGAAACGTCGCCGTCCTGCTCATAGCCCCCGAATGCCACCGTCGAGCCGACGCCCGTCTGCTGCCCCGCCGACGTCTGCGAAGCGTATCTTTGCTGCTCGATTATCCCCTCGCACTGCTTTGCAAGCGCGGCGCTGTCCTCATAATCCAGCGTCGTAAACACGGCGAACGCGCCCTTGTAGTCCTCTTGGCGCATAAGCTCCGACGCTTTTTGATAGTTGTTTGGAATGACGACCTTGTTTATGAGCAAAAATGCGAGCGCGGCGCAGACCGCCGCAGCCGGGATCGCGAAAAGCGCGACCTTTTTTACCGTTTTGATGAGCGCCGCTTTTTTCAACTGCGCCCGCTCTGCTTCGCCGTCATTCGCAGACGGCTTCGCTTTAAGCGCCGAGACAGCGCACAGCGCACAGAGCAGCAGATACAATACCAACGCGACCCAGACTGATATGTCGGGCAGCGACATGAACAGCACGGCGGACAACGTGGTAAACGCAAGCGAAAAAAAGGCTACTGAGCTTTGAGAAAAGCCGAAGATATATCGCGTCTCGTCGCTGCCGCGAAAGGCGCGGCGGGCGATAAGCAGCTGGCAAAGCAGTGAAAACACCGTGAGCGCGCATACAGCGGTAAAGCCGTCGTCCGATTCCCGCACCGCGACCGACTCCCGCGCAAAGCCCGCAATGACCGCATAGACAAGCGCCGCCGCGCACGCCCAAACATGGATATATGTTTTACAGCTCTTTGTCACGGCTCGCTCCTTTGAATATGTCGTGTCCTGCGTCCGCCGCGCAGAAAAGCTGCACAACGGATTAATCGCTTACATTATCCCCCGAAGCCCTGCGGTTTGTCAATCGGGCACGCGTCATAAATCTGTTTTGAAAAAGCAGTGTTCATACGACACGGACAAGCGCAAAAACACGCCCGGGCTGTGTAGCTCGGGCGCGCTTTGTCAGTATGGCTATTATGAAACTGTGTGTTTTGCGATTATTTGCCGAGCATTTCGAGAATCGCTTCCTTTGAGCGCGCGCCGACCGACTTGGAGACGCTCGCTCCGCCCTTGAAGACCATGAGCGTCGGTATGCTCATTATCCCGAAGCGCTCAGCGAGCTTGGGCTGCTCGTCAACGTTGATTTTGCCGACCTTCACGTCCTCGTTCTCGTTCGCTATTTCGTCTACAAGCGGCGAGACCATGCGGCACGGTCCGCACCACGTAGCCCAGAAATCGACCAGCACCGGCTTGTCGCTTTTCAATACCTCGCTGTCGAAATTGTCCGCGGTCAGTGTAATGGGTTCCATCATGTTTCCTCCGAATTCATAGTTTATACAAATAAATACTGCTTTTAACTGATATACTAATCACAGTGATAGCTTTTCCATAACCAGTAATCTTTATTTATTATAGACCTATTTCATTACGGAGGTATGAAAAATGTCTGAACACGAGTTTTATTTTTGCAAACACTGCGGAAATGTGATAAAGAAATTCAACGACTCCGGCGTGCCGGTGGTCTGCTGCGGCGAACCGATGAGCGAGCTTGTCGCCAAACGCGACGATGCCGGCGGTGAAAAGCACGTTCCGCAGACGCGCGTTGTCGGAGACAGGGTCTATGTGCAGATCGGCTCGGTGCTGCACCCCATGCTCGACGACCACAGCATTCAGTTTGTCTACTTGAAAACCGAGTTCGGCGGACAGTTCAAATATCTCAAGGTGACCGATCCGCCCACGGCGATCTTTGCGCTGGACGGCGACAAGCCCGTTGCGATATATGCATACTGCAACAAGCACGGGCTTTGGGTCAAGGAGCTGTAAGCATAACAATAAACGCGCGGACTCGCAAATACGAGCCCGCGCGTTTTAATGTTCCGAAATAACGAGAAACTCCCGTACGCTGATTATTAAATGCCACCGCGTTACATATACTATTATTCAGTATATTTGCCGGAGGGCGCTATGGACACGATTTTTTACGGCGGAACAATTCTGAGCATGGACAGGGAGCGCACGCGACACCCTGCCATGCTGGTAAGCGACGGCAGAATCGCGGCGTTCGGAACGCTCGCGCAGCTGCTGGTGCGCTGTCCGCGAGCGAAGCTTTTCGACCTGCGTTCGCGTGCGCTGCTGCCTGCTTTTATCGACTCTCACGGGCATTTCACCTTTACCGCGAGCACGCTCGATTACGCAGACCTGCGTTCGTGCAGGGACGCCGACGAAATAGCGAAGCGCATGGTCGAGCGCTTCTCCGACCAAGACGGCTGGGCAATCGGCTTCGGGTACGACGACACCAAGCTCGCGCTCGGACATCCCGACAAGACGCTGCTCGACGAGCGATTCTCACTTCGTCCGGCGCTCATCATTCACATTTCGGCGCACATGGCGGTGCTCAACTCCGCAGCGCTTGAGCTCTGCGGGATCAACGCGGACACCCCCGAGCCGTCGGACGGACGCATTGAGCGCGACGAACAGGGCGTGCCGACCGGCTTTGTCGAGGAGGCGGCGTACACAAAGCTCGTCGCTCCGCGTCTGCCGCTCGACGCCCAACGGTTGTTTTCACTCATGGGCAAATGCGAGAGGCTTTACTTTGAAAACGGTTTCACGACGGCGCAGGAGGGCATGGTGAACAAGGCGGCGCACTCGCTGCTCTCTTCCTTTTCGCAAGGCGGCGGGCTTCGGCTCGACCTTATCGGTTATCTCGACGAAAACAGCTGCGACATCACCGAAGCGACATTTTCGGAGTACACGAACGGCTATCGAAATCATTACCGAATCGGAGGATACAAGATATTTCTTGACGGCAGCTTGCAGGCGAAAACCGGTTGGCTGACGCAGCCTTATGAAGGTGAGAAGGAATATCGCGGCTACCCTGCGATGAGCAACGAACGGGTCGGCGAGCTGGTTCAAAGGGCGAACGCGCAGAACGTTCCGCTGCTCGCTCACTGCAACGGCGACGCGGCTTGTTTGCAGTTTCTGCGCGCGCACAAAACGCAAAGCAAGCGGCGAAACGTCATGATACACGCCCAGCTAATGCCGCCGGATGCTATGGAAACGGCAAAGCAACTGAACGTTATGCCCTCGTTCTTTGTCTCGCACGTGCGCGAATGGGGCGACGCGCACATCAAAAATCTCGGAATCGAACGCGCTCAGAACATCTCCCCCGCCGCCTCGGCGCTGCAAGCGGGGCTTCCCTTCACCTTTCACCGCGACTCTCCCGTACTGCTGCCCAACGCGCTTGAAATGCTCGCGGATGCGTGTGAACGCGTCACCGAGAGCGGTGCGGTGCTCGGCGCGTCGCAGCGAATCGGCATATTTGACGCGCTACTTGCGCTGACGGCGTATGGGGCTTATCAGTACGGCGAGGAAAACGACAAAGGAACGCTTGCGCCCGGCAAGCGAGCGGATCTGACGGTGCTTGAGCGCGACCCGCTCGAATGCCTGCCGCACGAGCTGCGCTCGCTTTCGGTGTGCGCGACGTTCAAGGACGGGGTGCGTGTTTTCGGGAATTGAAAAAGCATTTAAAACGCTCAAATCCGCGTTGCCGCGGACTTGAGCGTTTTTAGGAAGAAACTATATGATTTTGTTGCCCGTGAGGATTCCGAGCGTGAGGGCTATCACAAGTCCCGCGACAATAATCGCAATGATAATGTCCAGCTGCTTGACGGAAAGATGTATCTTGTCATACAGCTTCTCTTTAGGGTTCTTGTAGGGCTCGACTATGCCCTGCTCCTCGACGCTGTTTTCGAGCCTGTTGTCGTCCTGCTCGCTCATTTTATTTCTTGGCGACATACTTGCGTATATCGAGCGCGACGGCGAGGATTATGACGAAGCCCTGAACGATGTAGGTATAGGAGGTCTCGACGCCCATGAACTGCATCGCGATTTTCAGCAGCTCGAACACCAGAACGCCTACAAGGATTCCGGTGACTCTGCCGATACCGCCGTTGGTGGAAACGCCGCCGATGGTGCAGCCTGCGATGGCTTCGAGCTCATAGCCCATGCCGAGGTTGACCGAAGCACCGCCCGCCTTGCCGCCGAGCAGGAAGCCCGCTACCGCATAAAGGATAGCCGCGAGTATGTAGATGATTATCTTGACCTTGTTGGTGTTTATGCCGCTGACCTCGGCGGAATTCTCGTTGCCGCCGATTGCGTACATATACTTGCCGTGAGGGGTCTTATTGTATAAAAACCAGATGAACACACCGATTATCGCCGCAATCACCCCGAGGTAGGGAATGAACTGGATGCCGAACAGCGAGCCGCTCGAAATCGAGGTGTAGTCGGAGCGAAGACCGCCTATGGGCTGAGCGCCGGTGAAAACCAGGCATATTCCGTAGACTATCGTCTGCATACCGAGTGTCGCGATGAAGGGAGGAACCTTGAACCACGCGATTACAATTCCGTTGAGGAAGCCCACAAAGGCGAAGATAACGACCAGTCCGAGCAGCACTACCCATATCGGAAGCTCTCCGATTTCGGGATAGACCTTGCTGGGGTAGTCCGCTTTTTGCAGGAAGGTCGCGGCTATGCACGCCGCAAGTCCGACCTGACGACCGGCGGAAAGGTCGGTGCCCTTGGATATAAGGCAGCCGGAGACGCCGAGTGCGATTATGAAACGTACCGCCGTGTTGGAAATGAGGTTTTTGGCGTTGGATTCCGAGAAGAAGGACGGGCGGAGAATTCCGACGGCTATCGCAGCGACGAGCATGAGGATGATGATAGCGTTGTTAAGCAGGAAATCCTTCGCAGACTGTTTCGGTTTTGTCTTTGTCATGGTTTACCTCCGTGATTAGGAATCGAAGCGCGTGGCTAATTCCATTATTTTTTCCTGATTCATGTCCTCGCCCTCGACGACGCCTGTGACCTTGCCGTCGCACATGACCATTATCCTATCCGCCATACCGATGAGCTCGCCCATTTCCGAGCTTATCATCAGTATGCTCTTGCCCTGCTTCGCAAGGTCTGCGATTATGCAGTAGATCTCGTACTTGGCGCCGACGTCGATGCCGCGGGTCGGCTCGTCCATGATGAACACGTCGGGGTTGTTCGCAAGCCAGCGGCTGATGATGACCTTCTGCTGGTTGCCGCCGGAAAGCGACTGGATAAGCGTCTTGCCGCTCGGCGTCTTTATGCTCAGCTTTTCGATGTTCTCTTTTACGAGCTTGTCAATTTTGCGCCGGTTGAGCATGACGTGGAAATCGAGATACTGGCGAAGGGACGCGACGGCGACGTTGTCCTCGACCGACAGCACTCCGAAGATTCCGCTTCCACGTCTGTCCTCGGTCAGCAGCGCGACCTTGTGCTCGATAGCGTCGCTCGGACGCTGTATCTTCAGCTTCTTGCCCTTGTATGTAATGGTGCCCTTGGACTTCTGGCGAAGACCGAATATTCCTTCCATCAGCTCGGTGCGCTGCGCGCCGACGAGTCCGGCGACGCCGAGTATCTCGCCCTTGCGAAGATTGAAGCTTACGTTTCTGAAGGAACGGGGATTTATGGAGGTGAAATCCTTGACCTCAAGCACGACCTCACCGGGTTCGTTGCTCTTTTTCGGGTAAAGGTTGGTAAGCTCGCGTCCGACCATCTTGGTGATTATCATGTCGGTCGTAAGCTCTTTCGCAGGCCATGTCCCGATATATTTACCGTCGCGCATGATGGTGACTTCGTCCGAGATTTTCAGTATCTCGTCCATCTTGTGCGAGATGTAGATTATCGCGACGCCTTCGGATTTCAGCTTATCTATAATTCCAAAGAGCGTATCGACCTCGTTTTTCGTAAGAGAGGAGGTCGGCTCATCCATGATGACTATTTTAGCGTCAGCCGAGACCGCTTTGGCTATCTCGGCAAGCTGCATTTGCGAAACCGAGAGAGTCCCGAGCTTCGCTGTCGGGTCAAAGGGCAGCCCGAGTCTGTCCAGCAGCGCCTTGGTGTCCGAATTCATCTTTTTGTGGTCAACGACCTCGATGAATCCGAGATATTTCTTGATGGGATAACGACCGCAGTAGATGTTTTCTGATATCGAGCGGTCGGGTATCGGCTGGAGTTCCTGATGAACCATCGCGATGCCCTTTTGAAGCGCGTCAAAGGGATTCGCTATCTTAATGGGTTTGCCGTTGTATATCACTTCGCCGGCGTCCATGCTGTAAACTCCGAAAAGGCATTTCATCAATGTGGACTTGCCCGCGCCGTTTTCGCCCATAAGTGCATGAACCTTGCCGGGCATGAGCTTCAGCGAGACGTCGTCCAATGCCTTAACGCCGGGGAAAGTCTTGCACACGCCTTTCATTTCGAGCAGATATTCCGACATAGTGTTTTCCCCTTATCTCTTTGCATTGAATACGGGGATTGCGCACGCCGGGCGTGCGCAATCCCCATTTTTGGTGTTGTGCAGGTAATTACGCAGTAATCATCTGGTAGTCAACAACTATCATCGTGTCGTTGGTCTCGCCGTTCATGTACTTAACGGCAGCGTCGACAGCCGCGTGGCTCTGTCCGATGTGGTCGTTGAGGACGGTTCCGGTCATCTGGCCATTCTTGACCATCTCGACGCACTCGTCAAGAGCGTCAACGCCGAGCAGATAGATTCCGGCAAGCTTGCCGTCGGCGTCAACTTTGCCGGCGGAAACGATAGCCTGATAAGCGCCGAGCGCCATGCCGTCGTTGTTGCAGAAGATAACGTCGATCTTGTCGCCGAACTGCGAGAGAGCAGTGGTAGCAAGTTCCTGGCCCTTAGCCTGATCCCAGTCGCCGCGCTGTTTGAACAGCTCTTCGACCTGGATGCCGGCATCGGTCAGCGCCTTAACGGAGAACTCGGTGCGGTACTGAGCATCGACGTTCTCGGGGTCGCCCATTATCATAACATAGGAGACAACGCCGTCGCCGTTCGCATCGCCCTTGTCAGCGAGGTTGGCAACGATTTCGCCCTGCATGGTGCCGCTCTGACGGGCGTCAGCGCCGACGTAGCAGATCTTGTCCCAAGCAGCCATGTCGTCAGCGGACGGCTCACGGTTGATGTAGACAACGGGGATGTCAGCGGCCTTCGCCTTATCGGTGATGGTAGCAGCAGAAGAAGACTGTACGAGGTTGACTATGAGAACATCAACGCCCTGAGAGATAAAAGTATCGACCTGGTTGGTCTGCTCAGCCATGTCGCCCTTGCCGTCGACTATGGTGACTTCATACTTCACGGTGTCGGACTCGAGAGTCTTGAAGTAATTCTCGATTTCCTGACGATAAAGGGTCATGAAGTTATCGTCGAACTTGTAGATGCAAACGCCAACCTTCTTTGTGGTGACGCCGCCATCGGCTGCCGGAGCGTCTCCAGCGGGAGCAGCGGGAGCAGCAGCGCCGCCGCACGCTACGAGCGTAAGAGCGAGCACGAGCGCGAGCACGAGTGCCAGAACCTTTTTCATGTCCAATCCTCCAAAAATTTTCTTTTGAAGCCACATTTCTTGTAGCTTCTGTTGAAAAGTTTATAGAAATTTGAACGGTTTTTGAATGTTTTTTTCTTTTCGATTCTATCAAAATTCTTTTCGAATAATTGCAGATTCGTAACTTTCTTCAACCCGTTTGTGGGATTTGTCAATCACTTGGGGTCGTCCTTAGTCACAATGTACAACGGAGCGCGGATCGCGAAATCCGACTGCGCAAATTCCGAGCGCGGAATCCCGCTGTATAAATCCAGCGCGGCGTCGAACAAGAGCTGCGCTTGCTCGCGGTAACCGATCACCACCGTGCCGAGCATACGTCCTGCCCGCACCGCCTCAAGTCCCGCGGGCGTGCCGTCGATTCCGACAATATTGTGAAAATCCAGCCCCAGCTTCTGCACCGTGTCTGTCACGCCGAGCGCCATGTCGTCGTTGTTGCAGATGAAAAGCTCGATGCTGTCGCCGTACTCGCCGAAGTACTGCTCCGCAAGCGCCGCGCCCTGCGAGCGCACCCAGTTCGCCATGCCGCCGTCCAGCTTCTCAAGCGTCATGCCGTTTTCCTTGAGGTACTGTACCGAGACTTCGGTGCGAATGAGCGCGTCCTGATGACGGCGCTCGCCTTCAATCATGATGTAGTTGACAACCCCGTCGCCGTTAAGGTCAATGGAGCGCGGGTCGCGCTGCCATGCGTCCACGACGATCGAGCCCTCCAGCTCGGCGTTCGAGCGCGCGTCGGTGCCGACATAGACTGTGCGGTCCCAGCGCTGCAAATCCTCGATTACCGGCTCGCGGTTAAAAAACACCATCGGTATGTCCGCCTCGCGCGCAAGGTCGATTACCGCCGCCGCCTCGGTGCGGTCAACAAGGTTGACGCAAAGCACGTCGTAGCCCAGCGAAATCGCCCGCTTAATCTGCTCGTTCTGCGTCGCCTGCGACTCGCGCGCGTCAAAAACGCTGGTGTAGGTGATGTCGCCGTCCTCTCCTTCGTACTCGGAGGCTATCGTGTTGAAGCAGTCGGTCAGATTCGAGATGAAGGTGTCCGCGCCCTTGTAGATGAAGAAGCCTATGCGAATGGTTTTCGGACCCTCCTCGCCGCTTTCGCATGAAGCACAGCTCAGGCAGCACAGCGCGCACAGCAGCGCGCACAGCATAATGCGCAATCCTCTTTTCATGCTCTCTCCCCCTATCGTTTTTTATGAAACCGGCATTATAACGCGGGATATGGTATCGCTGAACATATTGTAGGCGGTTATGACGTAGTTGTTGAGCGTGAAGTCTTGAATCGGCTCGGACTCTAGCAGACCGTAGGCCGTTGCGACCGACATATAGCCGACGTCGTATTCACTGTGAGCCACAATGGCGTTTATGCGCCCTTGCTCAAGCGCCGTGAGCAGCGTGTTGGAGCTGTCCGCGCAAAAGACCCTGGTGGCGGAGCCGGTCGTCTTTTGGGACAAGAACAGCTCGGTCGTGTCCGCGTCAAAGGAGACAACGGCATACTTCACGTCGTCGGTAAAGAAATACGGCACAGTGCTCAGGTCGCCGAACAGCTCGATTGTGTCGTAGGGTATGCCCCGCTCGTCGAGTGATCTGGCACATTCCTCGTAGCGGGTGGTGAAATGCGCTCGCATAGACTCGTTTTTGCAAAGCACCGCCTTGCCGCAGCCGCTGTTCGCGACGAGCTGGGCGAGCATTTTGCCGACCTCGGCGTTGCTCGCGCTCACATAGCCCTTTTCCTTTGTCGTCGCAAGCGGCGAGCCGATTGTTATGAGCGGACAGGAAAGCTCGCTTTCCTCCAGCAGCCGCGACAGCCGCTTTGCGTTGTAAGCATAGACGATTATCGCGTCTGCGTTGTTTTCCGCCTCTCGCATGATGTACTCGAACTGCTGCTTGCTGACGTCGTCGCCGCCGCAGGTGATGAAATGCACGTCGATGTTCATATCGA
>CAYXRE010000012.1:0-582 GCA_964466125.1 uncultured Oscillospiraceae bacterium | reverse complement strand
CGGGGCGGCGGCCGGTGGCGGCGGCGATCCGGTCCGCCGCCGCGTCGATGCCGGAGCGAAGCAGATAGAAATAATCCTCCGACGAATCGTCCACAACGACCGAGACGCGGTAGACCTTGTCCTCGGCGGTGTGGTCGAGCGTACGCAGAGCCGTTACCAGACCGACGAGCACAATCGCGGCAAGCACGACGAGCATAAGCGTTTTTTCTCTTTTTTCCATACGCTCTACTCCTTCATGTCGCCGAACGGAATGGCGGGCAGGTGCAGCGTGACGTTCGTGCCGACGTCCAGCTCGCTTTCGATGCTCACGCCGTACTCCTCGCCGAAATACAGCTTTATGCGCTCGTTCACGTTTTTAAGACCTATACCCGAGCCGCTAGAGCCGCTCGATACATAGTCGGTCAGCAGCCGCTGTATCATCTGCGGCGGAATGCCCATGCCGTTGTCCGCGACGGTGATGAACATCTCGGCATTCTCCATGCGCCCGCTTATCGTTATCAGCCCGTCGCCGTCCATAAAGTCCATGCTGTGATAGATGGCGTTTTCGATTATCGGCTGGAGCACCAGCTTGATTATCGACAT
>CAYXRE010000011.1:0-23149 GCA_964466125.1 uncultured Oscillospiraceae bacterium | reverse complement strand
CCCCCGACCTGCTGATTACAAATCAGCTGCTCTACCGGCTGAGCTACACCAGCATTTCGTAAGTCGCCTATAAATATTAGCACAAGGTTTTTGCCTTGTCAATAAACAAAATTCTCTTGCGGAAAAATCATTTTTTGGCGATTTTTTCCGCATACTGCAACATTTACCGTTCTGCCGCGCACCTATCCTATGAAAGCGCCAAATATAAGGCGCAACGGAGGTAAAGCTATGAAAAAGATTTATAAAGTGCTCGCTATGCTGCTCGTCGCGGCTATGCTGCTCGCAGGCTGCGGCGCTGCCAGTGAAAAAACCACGACCGCTTCATACAACTCGGACGCGATGTATCAGGAGGACGGAGGCTTTGAGCCGGCGGCGGAGGCTCCCGCTGCCATGGAGGATTCCGCAACAGGCGTCAACACGGCGGATATGTCCTCCCAGCTGGAAATGTTCCCGCAAGGGGACGGCAAAAAAATCATCTACACGTCCTACCTCGAGCTTGAGACGCTCAACTTCGATGAGAGCTACGCCACCATTGCGGCGGCCATCGACGCGGCGGGCGGCTACGTCTCCAACTCCAACATCTACGGCGGCGAGACCTACGGCAGCGACTACAACGCGCGCCGCGCAAACATGACCGTACGCATACCCGCCGACAAATACAGCGATTTCCTCGCAAAGGGCGACACCTTCGGCAACGTAACGTCGCTGGAAAACTCCGCGCAGGACATCACCTCGCAGTACATAGACGTCGAAGCGCGCCTGAGCTCGCTGAAAACTCAGGAAACGCGGCTGCTCGAGCTGCTCAAGCAGGCGGGCACGCTTTCCGAAATGCTGGAAATCGAAAAGTATCTGTCCGACGTGCGCTATGAAATCGAAAGCTACACGTCCACCATGAAAAGCTATGAAAATCAGCTCAGCTACTGCACGGTGAACATCGGTCTGAGCGAGGTCCGCAACATCTCCGTGTCCTCACCCGACTTCGGCTCGCGCCTTGTCGAGGCTCTCAAGGATTCCGCGCGCACCGTGCTCGAGTTCTTCAAGGGTCTGGTCATCTGCATTATCTACGCTCTGCCCTTCCTTGCAATCGGCGTCGCGATATTCTTCCTTGTGCGCGCGATAATCCGCCGCAACCGCAGGAAAGCTATCGAGCGCGCGACCCTTTCCGGCGCGCTTCCCGAAATGCCCGAAAGCGCCATGAAGCCGAACAGCGACAAGAAAGAGTAGTCATTCGGCAGGATGCTGACAGTCGTCCAGAGCTTTCAATAGCTATAACAAGAGCCTTTTCCCGCCGTGTGCGGGGAAAGGCTCTTTTGTGTCGTTAAAGCGAGTTTTCAAACTCGGTTGCTGCTAAAGTAAGCGTCGAGCGCTCACCGCAGCCTTGCGTTGCGCTCATAAAATATGCCGTCCTCAAAGCCCTGTATGCGCCCTCCGAGCTGCGCGGCGGCAAGCCGCTTTTCCGCGATTGCACAATAGCGCGCGCTGCTTTCGATACCGACAAAACCGCGTCCGAGCTTCTTCGCCGTGACCGACGTCGTCCCCGAGCCGAGAAATGGGTCGAAAACGACGCCGCCCTCGCGCAAGCTTGCGAGAATCAGTTTTGCGATGAGCTTCTCGGGCTTTTGAGTCGGATGCTCGGTGTTTTCGCTCATCGACCAGTAGGGCACCGTTATGTCGTCCCAGAAATTTGACGGGCAGGTGTCGCGAAAGCCACCGTTTTCGCTTCGCGTCCAGTCCTTCGGCTCGCCGTTTTCGGTGTACGGCGCGACGACGCGGCGGCGCACGCGCACCCGCTCAAGGTCGAAAACGTAATCCCTGCCGTTGACGGCAAACCATATATCCTCCATACCGTTCTTCCAGTTGCTCTGAGCTCCGCGACCCTTTTCCCGCTGCCACGTTATGCGGTTGAGCACGGTAAGCCGCTTTTCTAGCGCGGCGCGAACAATGTCGGACGAGCGCCAGTCGCAGCAGACGTAGACCGACGCGTTTTTCGCAAGCAGCGGCAGCGCCGCGTCCAGCCACGCGTCGGTGAAGGCGCGGTAATCCTCGTCGCTGCGGCGCTCGAATACGCCGCCGTCGTAGTCCTTGCGAAGATTGTACGGCGGGTCGGCAATAAGCAGCTCGACAAAGCCGCGCGGCAGCAGCGGCATGGCGGCAAGGCAGTCAGCGTGTATCGTGCGCCCGAGCACCGCCTCAAGCGTGAGCGGCGAGCGCGGCTCGAGAGCGCGGGCAAGGTACTCGGTCTGCTCGCTTTCGTCCAACGTGAGCGTTTTGTTTCGCGGCGATTTTTCCATGCGCGCCTCCCGTTTGTTTCCCCTATCCTATCATATTTTCTGCGCCCGCGCGAGCCGAAATGAACTGAATATATATTTTGAAAACAATACAATACTATGCTATACTGTAATATCGGTGTAATTATGAAACTTGTTGAAGGAAAAATACGCAAAGCGTGCGATATGTACGACATGATACAAGCGGGCGACCGCGTCGCTGTCGGCGTTTCGGGTGGTAAGGATTCACTCGCGCTGCTTGAGGGGCTGTGCCGCTTTCGCCGCTACGCGCCGTTCGATTTCGACGTCGCCGCGCTGACCCTCGACCCGTGCTTCAACAACAAGCCCGCGGACTGGTCGGAAATAACGGCGCTGTGCGAAGCGCTCGGCGTGAAGCACATTATCAAGCGCACCAACCTGTACGAGGTCATCTTTGAGATACGCCGCGAGAAGAATCCCTGCTCACTTTGCGCGCGCATGAGACGCGGCGCGCTGCACGACCTGTGCTTGGAAAACGGCTGCAACAAGATTGCGCTCGGGCATCACATGAACGACGCGGTGGAGACGTTTTTCATGAATCTGTTCCGTGAAGGGCGCATAGCGTCCTTTTCACCGGTGTCCTACCTTTCGCGCAAGGAGCTTTACATGATACGCCCCATGATACTGTGCACCGAAGCCGAGGTCGCCTCGGCGGCGGCACGCGCAAAGCTGCCTGTGGTCACGAGCCCATGTCCTATGGACCGCACCTCCGAGCGCGCGCAGATAAAGAAATACATCTCCGACATGAGCGCGCAATACCCAGATTTTCTTTCCCGCACGTTCACCGCGCTGCAAAACGCGCACGTCAGCGGGCTTTGAGGCAATATGTTTCTTCCTGATTTTTTAAGACATCATCGAGCCGTGAACGTTCCGGCAGAGCAGCCGCACACGGCGGTCAACTCCGCGGCGGGAGAGCCTGTCGGGACGTCCGCGCCGTCGGCTGCGCCGACTCCCGCCGTGCCGCAGCACGGCGCCGCCGCGCAGAGCGCGGCGGACGCGGACGCGCAGAGCGCTCCGAGCGTGTCGGAAGCCTCCGACACAGTGCAGACCGCCGCGACGGAAACCACGCAGCCCGAGATGCAAAAAACCGACGAGCCGTCGAAGTCCTACGAACCGACAGCCAGTGACGACGTTCAAACATCGCCGGAAGCGTCGGACGATAAATCCGAGCCGGAACAAGCGGCAGATGAGCAGCCGACCGAAGAACCGTCAGATACGAAGCCCGAAAACCCCGTCGGCGCGATAACCGAGGAGATAGTCATCGACCCGCCGATAAGCGGTTCTTTTTCCTCTTCCAAGCCGCGCAGAACGGTGCGCAAGGTGCGCTTTCACGCCGAAAAGAAGGAATACCGTTACCTCTACGGCATTCTCGCGGCGCTGCTTTACGCCTTTGTGCTGCTCGCGCCGCTTACGGCGCTGTATCTCAACGAGAGCTTTTGCTATATTTACGAAAGCGGCGTGTTGCGCGGGCTTTCCGTGTGCGACAGCGCCGACTACGAGGATATATTCGCCTCGGCGCACATCGAATACGACGCGGCGGACGAGGTGAAGTGCGAAAAGCTCGGCGGTACCTCCTATCTCACCGTTACCCGCGCGTTCCCCGTGAGCGTGAAGGCGGACGGAAAAGAACAGACGGTGCGCGTCGTGGACGCGACGGTGTCCAACGCGCTCGAAAAGCTCGGACTGACGCTCGGAGAAAACGACCTGCTCGAGCCTGCCGCCGATACCAAGCTGAAAGCAGACGACGTCATAACCGTAAAGCGCGTCACCTATGCCGAGCGCGAGGTCAAGGGCGAGACGGTGCCGTGGCGGGAGGTCGACAAGCCCTCCCCGCTCATAAGCGAGGGTGAGGAGCTTTATATGGACGAGGGCGAACAGCGCGACGGCGTTGCCGACCGCGTCTACCGCGACACCTATGTGGACGGTGTGCTGACCCAAAGCGAAATCATCAGCGAGGTCTACGACGACTTTCCGTGGAATCTCGTCAAGCTCGTCGGCGACGACGACGCGCATATGTCTCCGCTCGACGGCGCACAGTTCACCGACATACAAATCGTGGACAACGCGCCGACGGAATATGAACGGGTGCTTGAAAACGGCGTGTGCACCGCATACAGCTACAATCCAGGCGTGTACGGAGCGAGCGGAATGTATATGATTCAGGGCTTTGTCGCCGTGGACACCTCGGTCATCCCCTACGGCTCGCTGCTTTACATCACCAGCCCGACCGGACGATTTACCTACGGCTGGGCGGTCGCGGCGGACATCGGCGAGGCGATGGTCGCAGGCTACGTTGACATCGACCTGTTCTTTGAGACCTACCGCGAGAGCGCACTGTTCGGCAAGCACAAAATGAACGTCTATATCGTCAAGCAGCTCACCCAAAGCGAGCTTGAACAATATATCGCGAACGAAGGTATGTTCCGCAAACGCATTGCGCAATAACAGAAAGGCAGGAAAAATCATGTCTGTATTCATTATCGCCGAAGCGGGCGTCAACCACAACGGCAGCCTCAAGCTCGCAAAGCAGCTTGTGGACGCTGCGGTCGAGGCAAAGGCGGACGCCGTTAAATTCCAGACCTTCATTCCCGAAAAGGTCGCCTCGGTGTTCGCGCAAAAGGCGGACTACCAGCTTGAGACGACCGACGTCGAGGAGAACCAGCTGGACATGATAAGGAAGCTGTGGCTGGACTTTGACAGCTTTCGCGAGCTGAACAGCTATTGTAACAAAAAGAACATCCTGTTCCTGTCCACGCCGTTTGACATCGAAAGCCTTGAGTTTTTGATGTCCATAAAAATGCCCATAATCAAGATACCCTCGGGTGAGATAAACAACCTGCCGCTGCTGCTCGCCATTGCGCGCACCCGCAAGCCCGCCATTCTCTCGACGGGAATGAGCGACCTTGGCGAAATCGAGTACGCCCGCGACACGCTTGTCGAAAACGGCTGCCCGTCGGTGAGCATACTGCACTGCAACACCGAATACCCCACGCCCTACGAGGACGCGAACATACGCGCCATGAACGACATACGCGCGCACTTCGGCGGACGCGTCGGCTATTCCGACCACACGCTGGGAATCGAAGCGCCGATTGCCGCCGTCGCGCTCGGCGCGGAGATAATCGAAAAGCATTTCACGCTCGACCGCACCATGATAGGACCCGACCACTCCTGCTCGCTTGAGCCGGACGAGCTCAAGCAGATGATAAGCTGCATACGCCACATCGAGCTTGCGCTCGGCAGCGGCATAAAAGCTCCGAGCGCCTCCGAGCGCAAAAACATGAGCATCGCGCGCAAGAGCATCGTCGCCGCAACGCGCATACGCAAGGGTGACTGCTTCACCGAGGATAACCTTGAGGTCAAGCGCCCGGGCTCGGGTATACCGCCCACGCAGTGGTTCGACGTGGTCGGACGCACCGCCAAGCGGGACTTTGAAGCGGACGAGCTAATCGAAATTTAAACGTTCGGAGCGATTTATGCGTTCATTTGACAAGAAAAAGCTGATACGTATCGGAGTTATCCTGCTTTGCGCGCTCGTGCTCGGCACGGCGGCGGAGCTGCTTTTCGTGCGCGCTTCCAACCCGCATGAGGAAAGCTATTATCCCAAAACGCAGCTTACAAACGACGACTTTGAAACTTGGGAGTTCGAAAGCGACGGCGTAGGGCGCTATTACGCGCTTGCCTACAACTCCTACTTCCTCGCCGAAAACCTCGGCGGCATCCCCTCGCAGAACCTGTCCGTCTCGCTTTTCCGCGACGCGGGCGACGCCACCGAAACGGTGGTCTACTACACCGGAACGGTCGAGGGCGCTTACGGCGAATACATCGCCCCGCTCGTCGAGCAGCGCGGCGGTCTTTACACCGCGTCCATTCCTGCCGATTCGCTTGAGTCAATCAGAATCTACCCCACCGAAACGGTGCGCTCGACGGTCACCTTCAGCGGCGCTTGCGTGAACTACGTCTACGAAAGCGAGTCGTTCAGCATCGCCCGGGTTATACTTTGGGTATACATTTTGCTTGCTTTATACATGGCGTATCGCATAATTGCCTTCCGCTTTTTCAAAAAGAGCGAAAAGCCGAACGCGTGGCTGTGCGTCTACTTGTATATAACGGCGCTCGCGCTGCTCGCGGGCTTTGAGGGCACAAGGATATTCACGGCGCTGCGCGAATTGCAGTTTGAGGTGCTGCTCGGGCTGTTCGTGTGCGTGAGCGCGCTGTACGGCTGCTTGTACGCGATATGCGTCAAGCTCAAAACACCCGCGGCAAAGCTCGGGGTCTGCGTGCTGCTTGCGGGCGCGATAATGAGTGTCTCCAACGCGCCGCTTCAAACACCGGACGAATACTGGCACTATCTGCGCGCGTATTCAATCTCCTGCGGGCGGCTGGATTTTCAATATGACGAGCAGTTCCCCAACGACGTAAAATGGCTGTGCGACCGATTCCCGGGAGTTTTCGAGAAATCGGTGCACCAGTCCGGCGAGGACACCGTGCTCGGAAGGCTTTCAAGCTACAACTCGCGCTCGGGTATGCCCTACACCGGCAAGCAGACGGTCACCACGCCCATACAGCTTGTGCTGCCATATATCCCCGCGGCGCTCGGAATGCAGCTCGTGCGGCTGCTCGGAGGCGGAGCGCTGATATGTATGTACGCCGGACGCATCGCGAACGCACTGGTGCTTGCGGTGTGCGCGTGGTATGCGCTCTCGCGCGCCAAGCGCTTTCGACCGGCTATCATTCTCACCGCGCTGCTTCCCATGACGCTGTTTATGGGCGCGTCGCTGTCCTATGACTCGATGTTCCTGAGCGCACTGCTCGTTTTCTTCGGCATAGTGCTGAGCGATGAATTCAAGACAAGCGAGCTGGTGCTGCTGTGCGTTTCCTTCGCGCTCATGGTGATGATAAAGCCCATCTACGCGCCGTTGATTTTCGCGGTGTTTGCCATACCCAAGGAGAACTTTCGGCTCAAACGCGGCAGACGCTTCGCCGTGTTCGCGGCGGCGGTGCTCGCGGGCGGACTGCTTTACGTCGGCTCGCTGCTGTACGCGCAGGCGTTCGCTCACGGTATCCCGCGCGTTGAAGCTCCCGTCGGCGCGGACGTCGCCTCCCAGATTTCCTACATCCTGCACAATCCCGTGCGCTATGCGCTCACGGCGCTCGTGGACGGCTACTATAATTCCTTTTATCTCGGAACCTTCGGCGATTTCGGCTGGTTGGACGCGGTCTGCCGCATGACCTCGCTGCTCACTCCGGCGCTGATACTGTTCACCGCGTTCTTTTGCACCGACGACGTGCTCATGAGCACCAAGCGCAGGCAATGGCTGTGGGCGCTGATCACGGTCGGGATATACGCCGTCGTCGTGACCGGGTTTTACTGCACCTGGTCAACGCTGGGCAGCACGAGCATACTCGGCGTACAGTCCCGCTACTTCATCCCGATTATCCTCCCGCTTTGCATACTGCTTTCGCACGGGCTTCACGCGTTGTTCTCAAACGACCGCACCATGCTGTGCCGCCGCGAACGCCGCGACAACGTGTGCATATATGTCTGCTTGAGCGCCGCGATGATTGCGTGCGGCGAGCTTGTAATGATAAACTATCTAACCTGAAAAGGAGCCCTCGAATGGATTTTCTCATCCCAATGCTCGCGGTGCTTGCGCTGTCGCTGTTCTTTGTGTGGCGCTTCAAGCTCAACTCCGCGCTCGCGCCCTTTATGAGCGTTGCACTCATAACGCTTTTCATGTGCTTTATGGGCATGCTCGACCTGCTTTACATAGCGGGTCTTGTCGTCTTTGCGCTCGCCGTCTTTGCGCTCGTGTGGATATTCGTTGTCAAAAAGGCTAAGCCGGGCGAGCTGTTCGCGCGCTTCTTCAGCCCCGGAATGTGCTTTTTCATCGCGTCGGTCGCGTTCTTCTTCATCGTGCTGTCGATTTACAAGCCGATTTTCTGGCTGTGGGACGAGTTCTCCTTTTGGGGAACGGCGGCAAAGAACGTGTTTGAGAACAACCGGCTGTACACGCTGTTTGTCACAAGCCAGATAAACGTCTCCTACCCGCCCGCGCTGCCGGTGTGGAGCTACTTTACACAGTTCTTCGCGCGCACCTTCTCGGAATACCGCGTGTATCTTGCCTACGACGTGATGCTCATGTCCGCCATGTCCATGCTGTTTGCGCGGCTCAAATGGAAAAACTTCATCGCCATTCCCGTGCTGTCCGTCGTGTCTCTCGCGGGGCTGTACTCGTTTTGGTACTCGCTCGAAGGGCAGCGCATATACATGACCGCTTATGCCGATATACAAATCGGCGTGATGTTCGGCGCGTGCCTTATCGCGTGGTTCTCCTCGGACGAGCGGACGCTCAAGCGCTACGCGCTGTGTCTTGCCGCGCTCGCGCTCATGCCGCTCATCAAGGACATCGGACTTGCGTTCGGGCTGGTCGCGGCGGTCATAATGACCTTTGATATGTTTATTTCCGGCAATTTCCCGTGCGAAAAGGTGTTCGGGAAAAGCAGCCGCTGGCTTCGCATAATCTGGCCTGTCGGGCTGCTCGCAAGCGTGCTTGTTTCCTATGAAGCGTGGATGCTGCACTTCGCCGCCGTGACCGACATGGCGCGCGTCTCGGTGCCCTATGCTTACAGCGCAGTCGATATGCTGTTCGGGCGCGACCCGTACTTCAACATCGTAATCAAGGCGATGATTGACGAGCTTTTCGTCTCACAGCTTGTGACCTTCGGAACCGTGTTCGATATGCTCGTCGTCTTCACCGCCATACCGCTTGTCATCGCAATATTCGCCAAAAACAAGCGCAACGCCGTGCGCCTTTGCGTGACCTCGGTGCTGCTGCTGCTCGGCTTCTTCGCCTACTACGCGTTTCAGGCGTACGCCTACGCCGCAATCTTCTCGCACGAAAGCGGCGAGACTGTCGCCACGCTCTCGTCCTATGTGCGCTATGTTTCCTCCTATCCCATGGGCTGGATGTTCGCGCTCGTCGGGCTTTGCGTGTTCCCAATCGGCGAGCCGCGCTTTAAGGAGAAGCTCAGCCTCGTGCCCGGCACAGCGGTCTGCGCCACGCTCATGGCGGCGATGTTCTACTTCATGCCCGTCGCCTTCGACCAGTACTTCGTGACCAGCGACAAGGTCTATCTCATCTATGAAAGCATCGGCGCGCTGCGCAGTGAGATTGCCTCGCAGGAGGCAAAGTTCAACGGCGCGTTCACGACGGACGACAAAATATACTACGTCTGTCAGGACTCGGACGGCGGCGAATGGTTCCTTTTCAACTATCAGTTCCAGCCCGCTTACACCGTCAAGACGCTCAACGAGGGCGACTTCGTCGCCATGGACGACCCCGCCGAGGGACGCTATGAGACCAACGTTGACCGCGCGATGTTCGAGGAATATCTGCGCGCGCAGGAGGTCGATTATGTGTTCGTGCAAAAGGTAGACGACTACTTTGTGAACGAGTTCGGACCGATGTTCTCGGACGGACTGTCCGGCTTCTTTGACGGCACGGCGCGAATGTACAAGGTGACCGACGACGGCACAAGCATGATTCTCATGCCGGTTTACAACACCAAGAGCGTCGCACAGCTTCGTGAGCAGTTCGGCTATTGAAGCGCCGCTAATCAACAGCAGCCCCCGCTTTAATGAAAGCGGGGGTTTTTCATTTATCCGGCTGCAAACAGCGCCGCAAAAGGTTAATTAAGTCTTAACACGCGTTTTCGGGATATTTTCACTTTCCCGCTCATAACAATTAGTACAACCTATGGACGGGGGAGCTTTTGCCATGAGCGATACTTTGACGCGCGCCGTGCTGCTTGCGCGGTATATTGTTGAGACCGGCGACACCGTGCGCGGCGCCGCAAAGGAGTTCGGCGTGAGCAAATCCACCGTGCACTCGGACGTCAGCCGCAAGCTGCGGCGCATCGACCCGACGCTGTGGAAGCGCTGCCGCGCCGTGCTTGAGCACAATCGGGACGAGCGGCATATCCGCGGCGGCGCGGCGACCAAGGAGAAATACATGAAAATCAAGGCGGGCGTCTGAGGATTGACGCTATGCCTTCCGCTTGCAGCAAAAGGAGATAAAAAACACCCCGCCGGCTTTGCATACCGGCGGGGTGTTTGGATTTACGTGATTTCGGATTACTCCTTCGCGTTCTTCGGCTCGGATTTGAGCGCGCGCAGACCGAACGCGGCGAGCGCGAGCGCCTCGATGAGCAGCGCCGCCATACTCGCGTAGGACGCGCCGAACAAGCCATAGGCGCGAATGAGCGGAGCGCTTGCGGCAAACGCGGCACACAGCCCGAGCAGGTTGGAGATGATAAGCCCGCTCATGCAGCGCTCGACGGTCAGCAGCATACAGTAAAACAGCACAATCGACGTGAGCGCCGTGCATATCACGAGCGGCACGAGCAGCGCGCTGTTCGATGCGACCTCTGCGCCGTACAGCAGCGACAGCCCCCAGCGCCCGATGAGCATGACGACCGGTACGGCGAGCGCACCGATGACGAGCACGCCGAGCGTGATGAGCGCTGCGAGCTTCAAAAAGCCCTTTTTGTCTCCCTCACGCAGCTTGTTTGCAAACATGGTTATGAACGGCGTGAACAGGAACGCGACGCCGACTTGCAGTATGAGCACCGGCGAATTGACGAGGTTGTACATCCCCGCCGCCGTGGTGTCCATGACCCGCTCAAGCATTATGCGCGGAACCGATGCGGACGCGGTATTGCAAAACACATAAAGCGCAAGCGGCAGACATTCGAGCAGCAGCGCGCCGACCCGTGACGGTTTTGCAAAACGGTAGGGCGCGTAGTATGTTTTGGTACCGAGAATGTCGTAAAACACGCTGAACGCGTAGCACAGCGCGGTCATGACGCCGAGCGCGAGGTTGAGGCTGCCGCTCGTGCTGAGCACCAGTACAAACGCCGCGACGCTCAGCACGCCGCGCACGGCATAGGATATGCCGATCACGTCCATGCGCTCGTTTTTCTGGCAGCAGCCGTGAAACACGTCGGTCAGCGATTCGAGCAGCTTGTAGAGCAGATAGACAAAGATGCACACCGTCTGCTCGGCGGAGTAACCGAGAATCGCCGTGTAGCCCGCGCACAGCAGCAGCGCGAGCGCAATGGTCGCCATACGCGAGGTGATGTACTCGCTCGGGGTATATTTGCCGCTGACGTCCGAAACCTGATAGGTGCGCATACCGTAGCTTGCGAGGGTCAGGAAAACGTTGGTGACCGCCATCGCCGTTGCGAGCAGTCCCGAGTTCTCAAGTCCCGCGCTGCCGGTGAGCGTCTTTACGAAAAAGCCGGTCACCAGCCACTGGCAGGCGAAATATATCAAGTTTCCCGCCGTGTTGAAAACGAGGTTGCGGCGGAGATTTTTTGCGGAATCGGCGCTGCTCACGATATATACCCTCTCAGCTCGTCAATCTTTCGCCGCGTATCCTTCTCGGATACGCGCGCTTTTGCGTAGTAGCCCATGAGCCGCTGCGCCATGTCGGTAATCTTTTTGCCGAGCAAAAAGTCGAACCAATGCGGGTTGATATGCAGCGTGTTCATGATTTTGAGCCCGAGCAGCGCGAAATACTTCGCGCCGTTCCAGCGCGGCGTGTAGCCTTGCGAAAACGGGCGGTCGCGCGGCGGCTCCCTGAGCGTTTGCTCAAGCAGGTCGCACACCCGCTTGTAGGCGGGATAGGAGAAATCGACGTCGTAGTGCGATTTCATCTGCGTCTCGTCAATCGGGAACGGGCGCGCGGGGTCGGCGAGCGCGGCGACGAAATCCTCGTAGTTGTCAATCGCATCGCAGTTCTCATAGGTCACGGGGTCGTAGTCGTCGTGCAGCGGCTCGGGGCGCAGCACAAGGCAGTTCTTGTGCGCAAAATAGACCTCGGCAATCGAGGTGCTCATCCAGGTCAGCAGCGTGTCGCAGACCTTGACCCACTGCTTGACCGAGTAGTCGGTTATGACGTGGAAATTCGGGTGCTTTTCCTTCATTGCCGCAAGCGGCGGGCTTTGCCATTCGCTCGGATGCGGACGATAGATAAGCTCGACGTCCGGCTGCTCGCACAGCAGGCGGTCGAACCATTCGAGGGTCGTTTTCATCGAACGCGCGCCGACCGCCTTGAAGCCCGCAAAGTCGAGGTCGGTCATCTCGTTTAGCTCCTCGACCTCCTTGTCGTCCATGAACGCGCAGGAAAACGAGCTTATGTAGCAAATCCAGCGCTTGCTTGAATCAAGCGAAAACTGCCGCACAATCTCCTCGCGGCTTTTGAAATAGCCGTCAAATTCGGGATAAAGGAAGTCCAGCTGCACCGCGCCGGTGACGACGGCGTTGTTCTCCGGCACGCCCTTGGATACAATGCGCTTTTTCGCCGCCTCGCCCCAGCAGATATGGGTGCACTTGCGGGCATTCTCGGTCAGCGAATAGAACTCGCTGTCCTCCTGCTCGCGAGAGAGCACCTCCTCCCAGTGAAGGTTGACGACCTTGTCCAGCTTGCCTACGTTGTTGAAAACAAAGCTGTTGAGCGTCTCGTTGTTGTACATCGCCGAGGTCACAATGACCTTCGGCTTTTTCCACGTTTTATATTTCAGCTTTTTCCTGTCCATAAGCTGAAACAGCTCGCATTTGTAGCCGCGCTTCTCCAGCTCCGCCATCATCAGACAGTCGTTTTCAAATTCGCGCACGATGTGCTCATACAAAAACAAAAAATCCAGTGCCACTTGTCCGCCCGCCTTGTGTTTATTCGCTGACCCGCTTGAACATATCTCCGCCCGTGACGGTGCCTATCTGGTCGCCCCAGTAGCGCAGCTCGTGCGCGTTGATGAGCTTCATGATGAATTTCTGCGTGTCCGAGCCGATGAAATCGCCGTAGCTTCCCGCGGCGACGGTGAACTCGGCGCTCTCGCCGTCAACGGTGAAGGTGCCGTTAATCGTCGCGTACTTGTGCACCGACGGGTCCTCGTTGAGCGTGTCAACGGTTATGCTGAACGTGCCGTCCTCTCGGCAGACTATAAACGGCTTTTCGCGCGGCGTGACAGTCAGCTCGCCGTCCTCGGCTTCCTCGTAATCGACAAAGGTCTCGTCGGCGGTGGACGCGAACAGCGCGACGTAGGTGTTCTCAAAGCGTCCTACGAACGGGGACTCGGCGACGTCTGTGCCGGAATACACCGGTCCGTCCACCGACGGCGCGGGAGCGCTCTGCTCGGGCGAAACGGTCGGCGTGCTCGGCTCTGTCGTCGGCTCGTCGCCCGGTTTTTCAGACGGCGTGCATGCGCACAGCAGCGTCAGCGCGCACAGCAGCGCCATAATCGAAACAACGGTCTTTCTCATCGCTTTAACCCCTTTGCGAGCGAGCGCGCTTCGGTTTCGATTTCCCCGAACGCCTCGTCCTTGTCGTAGAAATACCTTGCAAGCAGCTGCATGAGCTCGTAGTCGCGCTCGCAGTCGATGTCCAGCACGGCGGTGTCCTCCATGACCGAGCACACCAGCTTCGCGCGCGCGAGTATCTTGTACGGTCCCGTCAGAAATCCGATTGAATAGGCGTAAAGCGAGGCGTTGGCGTCGAATATCTCGGGAGCCTGCTGACGCGCGACGTAGTCGCTTTGTATCGCAATGGTGTAAAAGCCGTCCTTGCCGCGCGCAAGCTGATTGAAATAGGGGTTGCGGCGGGACTCGGTCACCGAAAGCGCAATCTCCGCGTCCTCGCTTTTCAAAAACACGTCTATGAGGTTCTTTATGTCCCCGACCTTGCGCAGCGGACTTGTCAAATCCATGTCCACTACAAAGTCGTATTTTCTGCCCGTCATATTCTGCGCTTCGGCGAGCGTGTCGCGCATGACGTCGGTCTTGGCGACGGCGTCCCCCGCAAGGGATTCCTTGCGCTCGACGCGGATATACTCTATGCCCGACGCGTCCGCCTGCGCGTACAGCTCGGGCGCGTCGGTGTTTATCGCAAGGTCGATTGCGCCGTAGTCCTGTGCAAACCGCTCGCAAAACAGCTTGTACGCCGCGAGTGTATAGTAGCAAATCGGCACGCCGAGAAAGTCGCGCATATTCTTGGATTTGACCCCCTTGGAGCCTGCGCGGGCGCACACGGTCACAAGTATATTCATCTGTTTTCCCCGCCTTCTCCGCAAGCGAAGCGCAGCGACGAAAGCGCGTTCGCGACGGTGTTCATGTTGTCGGCAACGCCGTTTTCGACGCAATCAACAAAATAGTTCATCTCGTTCATATAAAAATCCTCTATCGGGAAGCGCTCAAGCTGTCCGTCGCGGCGATGGCTTATGCTGCCGCAGAGTATGTCGCAGTCATACACCTCTTTGTCGGTGTAAAGCTCGCACTCACGCTTGCTTTGACGTCCGAAATAGTCCAGGTGCACCGACGCGAGAGCGTTCTCAAAACGGGCGGCATAGACCGCTAGGTCGTCCGAACCGATTTCAAGCGCGGAGTATTTGCCGCTGAGCGAATAAACCTCCAGCGGGTCGCCGAGCAGCCATGTCAGATAGTCCAGTTCGTGTATCAAATCCAGCCTTACGCCTCCGCCCAGCTCGGCTTTCGCGCTGTAGCTCTCGCGGTAGTCGGTCCCCTTGCGCCAGTCGGGCAGATAGGACGAGCATATTGCCCGCGCGGCGATGACCTTGCTCTCCTGCGCGATTTTTTTCATGCGGCGAACGATGGGCGTGTGGCGCAGCGGGCAGGCGACGTAGTAAACGCCGTCCTCCTTGAGCCCGAGTGACGCTATGTCCAGCGACGGGTCACACACGACCGGTTTTTCGATGAACATCGCGCCGACAAGCGGTGCGAGGATGCGAATGGTCTGTTCGTGCAGCGAGCTTGGATTGGTGATGAAAGCCGCGTCATAGGAAAAGCGCAGCTCGTCAAAGGAATTGAAGGAATGCGACACGTGGCGCGCGACGTCGTTCGGCAGCTCGCGCCTGCTCGAACGCAGCGCGTCTATCGTGTAGCTGATGTGCCGCTCGTCGAGCACCTGAACAAGGTTTTTTATGTGCCGGGAACCAATCGACCCGAGTCCGGTAAACAGTATGCGCACGTTCAGTCCTCCTCGATGTCGTCGATTATCGAAAGCACCCGCGCGTCGTCCGCAAACGAATGCATACGCGGGGTCTTGCCCGCAAGCAGCTCAAAGAACGCCTTCATTTCATCGACGTAAGCGTTCTCGATTATATTGTCGGCGTAGCGCGGGTCGCTGTTGACGCTCTCGTAGGTGTCCACCGCCACGTCCGCTTTTGCCTCGAAGTCGTAGTAGGACAGCGTCGTGGGCGTCCCGCCCCATTTCAGGAACAGCTTTTCACCGATTACCGTCAGCTCCCGCTCCGCTTTGCGCGAGACGATGTCAATCATCAGCTGTCCGACCGTTCCGTTCTCGTGGGTGAGCGTCACAAAATAGGTGTCGGGATAATCCAGTCCGAGCGAGCCGAGCGTGATGCGGCGCGCGCTTGTCTCGGTTATTTTCCCGAACGCCGACTCCAGCCACGGCAGCTCGATTGCGAGCAGCTCGCGGCAGCCGTTGGTGCGCTTGTCGCCGACGAAAAAGTTCTTGTAGCTCTCCCACGGGTGCCAGTCGGGCAGGTATTGACCGACATGATAGGTGTAGCTCACGGGGCACTGTGCCTCGCCGACCGCCTTTTCTATGTACTGCGTCTCCTTGCGGTACATCGGCGTCGAGGACAAAAACAGCGCGACGCCTTTTTTATCCGCAAGCCACACGTTCAGGTCGTAGCCGTCGTCCACGAGGTTTATCTCGGAAAACACGCTCACGCCGAACTCCAGCAGCTCCTCGATTATCTTTGCGTGGGCGAGCGGCGCAGTGCATACGAACGCTGCGTCCGGCTGGTGCTTGTCGATGAGCTTGTCTATGTTCTCATAAGTCGGTATTCCGAAGGTCTTTTCTGCCTCCTCGCGGCGCTCGGGATTGCTGTCCACGCCACAAAGCTCGTTGCCCTCAAAAAAGTCGCGCAGCAGCCGCAGACGGCGCTTACCCATCGAGCCTAATCCTATAACCGCTATCTTCATTTCGTTACCTCCGTTGATGATTGCTCCTCGCCGTCATAAAAGGTCTTGGTCGGCGGTATCCCCGCTTGAAGGCGCTGCACAAGCGTCTGCACTATGCGCTCGCTCGTGTCACCGCCGCCGTAGGGGTTTTCCATATCCTCAAGGCTCGCGCGGAATTCGGGCGAGACCGCCTTTTTTATCGCCTGCTCGATGAGCATTGCCATGCAAGCGCAGTTTATCGTGTTTCTGCCCGTCTCACGCCCCGTCTGGCGTATGCCGATGTTCACGGCGGGCGTTTTCAGCGTCGGGGTCTCGACGACCGCCGAGGACGAGTTGCCGACCACCGCCGCGCACAGCCGCATTGCCGACAGATAGCGGCGAACGCCGAGGCTTGCGACGAAAACGGCGCTCTCGCGGCTTTCGCAGTAGGCTTTCAGCTCGTCGTTTATCGCGCTTCCGCCCTCGTCGGCGTTGGAGCCGGTGAACACGCAGCGCATATTGAGCGCGTCTATCGCCGCCAGCAGCTCGCGAACTCCCCTTTTGGGGTCGGTGCCGCCGAGCGTCTCGGGGTGGTAGGTGCAAAGCAGGAAGGACTGCGAGCAGTCGAAGCCGATACTTTCGGAAAGCTCCTTTTCGCTCATGGGTTCGACGGACAATATGTTCTCCGCGCCCAGCGAGCCGAACTCATATATATTGCACGGGCTTTCGCCCATGCGCATAAGCCGCAGTGCCGAGGTGTGGCAGATAGGGAAATGCAGCGCGCTCATCTTGCTCACGCAGTGGCGGAAGAACTCGTCCTTCGCCCCCTGCGTCACGTCGCCGCCGCCGATGTGCGCAATTGGTATACCCGCGCACGCCGCCGCGCTTGCCGCCGCAAAAGTCTCGTAGCGGTCGCCGAGCAGCAGCAGCATATCGGGACGCCGCACCTTCCAGAAAGCCGAAAGCTGCATGATCGCGCTTGCGACCGCGCCTGCGATGTCCGCCGTGCCGTCCTCGCCGAGTATGGGCGCGCGAAAGGCTATCGGGAAGCCCGCAGCTTCGATTTCGCAAACGGTGCCGCCGAGCGCAGGGCAAAGGTGCGCCCCCGTCACGCAAAGCTGCAAGCTCAGCGCGTCGTTTTTCTGTATATGTCTTATGACCGGCGCGAGCAGTCCGAACTCCGCACGCGTGCCGCTAACCACGCTTACCGTATATCTGCGCTCCATTGCCGCGCCTCCTTTTTGCAATAATTATTTAGAATATCATATCACTAAAACCGGGCTCGGACAACGCCTGTTTGCATTTTCGCTGTAATTATATTATTATAGTCATATTCCACCTTTTTAAGGAAGCGGGTGTTTTTTGTGGCAAAGAGGATACTTGTTACGGGCGCGGACGGCTTTATCGGCTCGCACCTGACCGAGGAGCTTGTCAAGAGCGGCGCGGACGTCCGCGCGTTTTCATATTACAATTCGTTCAACACATGGGGCTGGCTGGACACGCTGCCCGAAAATATAAAGAACGAGCTGGACGTTTTCTGCGGCGACATACGCGACCCGAACGGCGTGCGCACGGCAATGGACGGCTGCGACGTCGTCTATCACCTCGCGGCGCTCATCGCAATCCCCTTTTCCTATCACTCGCCCGACAGCTATGTTGACACCAACATCAAGGGCACGCTGAACGTCCTTCAGGCGGCGCGCGACCTCGGCGTTTCGCGGCTGCTGGTCACCTCCACGAGCGAGGTGTACGGCACGGCGCAGTACGTTCCCATCGACGAGAAGCACCCCTATCAGGGGCAGTCGCCCTATTCCGCGACCAAGATAGGCGCCGACCGCCTTGCCGAAAGCTTTTACCGCGCGTTCGGCACGCCGGTGACCATCGTGCGCCCGTTCAACACCTACGGTCCGCGCCAGTCCGCGCGCGCCGTCATACCGACCATTATAACCCAGCTGCTCGGCGGAGCGCAGTCGATTAAGCTCGGCTCGCTGACGCCCACGCGCGACTTCAACTACGTCAAGGACACGGCGGCCGGCTTTATGGCGCTTGCAAGCTGCAAGCAAGCGGTCGGGCAGGAGGTCAACATCGCCACAGGCGTTGAAATCTCCATAGGCGAGCTTGCGAACGAGCTTATCGCCCAGCTCAACCCCCAGGCGACCATAGTCTGCGACGAACAGCGCCTGCGCCCGGAAAAGAGCGAGGTCAACCGCCTGCTCGGGGACAACACCAAAATCAAAGCGCTCACCGGCTGGGCGCCGAAATATGACCTTAAATCCGGCATTGCCGAGACCATAGAGTGGTTTCGCGGCAATCTTTCCGGCTACAAATCCGGTATATACAACATCTGAGGGAGGCACACTGATGTCGCACTTCATCCCGCTTTCCGTCCCGAATCTTCGGGGCAACGAGCTTAAATATCTGACAACCGCCGTCGAGGAGGAATGGGTCTCGACCGGCGGTCCGTACATCCGCCAGTTCGAGCAGCAGCTTGCGCTGTTCACCGGCGTCGAGGACGCCGTCGCCTGCCAGTCCGGCACGGCGGGGCTACACCTTGCTCTCATGGAGCTGGGCGTGCAGCGCGACGAGGCTGTGCTCGTGCCCACGCTGACCTTTATCGCGTCGGTCAACCCCGTGCACTACATCGGCGCGCACCCCATTTTTATGGACTGCGACGATTCGCTGTGCATTGACCCTATTAAGCTGCGCGAATTTTGCGAAAACGAATGCGAGAAGCGCGACGGTGCGCTGTACGAAAAAGCGAGCGGTCGGCGCATACGCGTCGTGGTGGTCGTACACGTCTTCGGCAACCTTGCCGACATGGAAGCTATCAACGACATTGCGCGCGATTACGGGCTGCTGGTGCTCGAGGACGCCTGCGAGGCGCTCGGCTCCCGTTGGTGCGAGGGTCGCTATGAGGGCCGTCACGCCGGAACGGTCGGTGATGCGGGCGTGTTTTCCTTCAACGGCAACAAAATAGTCACCACCGGCGGCGGCGGTATGATAATCTGCTCCAACCCCGCGCGTCTTGAGCATATGCGCTTTGTCTCGACGCAGGCAAAGAAAGACCCCATGCGCTTTATCCACGAGGAAGTGGGCTACAACTACCGTCTGACCAACGTGCAGGCGGCGCTCGGAGTGGCACAGATGGAACAGATGCCGACCTTCCTTGCGACCAAAAAGACCAACTATCTGCTGTATAAGGGCGAGGGCGTCGAGCTGCTGCCCTTCCGCGAGGGCGTCGAGCCGAACTACTGGTTCTATTCCTACATGGCGGGAAACAAGCGTGATTACCTCATCGAGGAACTTGGCAAGCGCGAAATTCAGACCCGTCCCGTCTGGGCGCTTATCCACTCGCTCAAGCCCTATGAAAACGAGCGTGCGTACAAAATCGAGCGCGCTCAGTATTATTGGGAAAACATCGTCAACCTGCCGTGCTCGACCAACCTTTCGGCGGACGACGTGCGCGAGGTTGCGGCGGCGATAAAGGAAATCATGCGATAAGGGGCGTGCTCGAATGCAGTACCGCGATTTCATAATTGACCCGAACGCCACCGTTTCAGCCGCTCTCGAGCAGCTTGAGCACGGCGGCTACAAAATACTGTTCATCGCCCCCGACGACCGTCTTGAGGCGGTCGTCACCGACGGCGACATACGGCGCTTTCTGCTTTCTCACGGCAGCATGGACACCGCCATTTCCGTCGCGGCATCCCACAAGCCGATGTCGGTGCGCGGCTACCACGAGGCTCGCGCCCGCGAGCTGCTGCGCGACAAGGAAATCACCTGCGTACCCATGCTCGACGAGGACGGACGCATTCATGCGCTCGTCTTCAACTCCGAGACCGTTCACCGCGAGATACGCGCAATCGACACGCCGGTCATCATGATGGCGGGCGGGCTCGGCACGCGGCTGCTGCCATACACCGAGATACTGCCAAAGCCCCTCATACCCGTCGGCAGTATGACCATGACCGAGCAGATAATCGGACGCTTTCGCAAGTTCGGCTGCAAGCGCTTCTCGCTCGTGGTCAACTACAAAAAGAATCTCATCAAGTCCTATTTCTCCGAAGTGGACACCGGCGTGGAGCTGGAGTTCGTAGACGAGGACGTGCCGCTCGGAACGGGCGGCGGGCTTTGCTTTTACAAGGGACGCTTTGACTCGCCCGTGTTCGTGACCAACTGCGACTCGGTCGTCGAGGCAAACTACGCGGACATACTTGAGCGCCACAACCGCTCGAACAGCGTGATAACAATGGTCTGCTGCAAAAAGAGCGTCACCATTCCCTACGGCGTGATACAGACGAACGCGAACGGCGAGGTCACGCAGATGCTTGAAAAGCCCTGCTACGAGCTGCTTGCGAACACCGGATTTTACGTTGTCTCGCCGGAGTTCATCGACATGATTCCGGACGGCGTTTTCACCCCGATAACCGACGTCATCGAGCGCTGCCGCGAGAGCGGCAAGCGGGTGAGCGCGTACACCGTCGATGAGGAATGCTTCATCGACATCGGTCAGCTCGAGGACCTGAAAAGCGTCGAGGGCAAGCTGTATTGAACACAAAAGCTCCGTTTCCCGAAATCGGGAAACGGAGCTTTTTTCTATTCATTTTACTGCGTTCTGATTGCCTCGAGCGGCGAGAGCTTGGTCGCGCGTATGGCGGGAGAGATACCCGCAATCATGCCGACTGCGACCGCGAAGCCCATTCCCAGCAGCGCGAGCCACACCGGGATGACCGAGGTCTGACCTCCGCCGCCGTCCAGCCCGCCCCCGAGCAGATTGTTGAGCAGAAATGACAGCAGAAAGCTTAACCCGAGCCCGAGCAGCCCTCCGCTGAAGCCTATCATGCCCGCCTCGCACAAAAACATCGAGCGGATGTTGCCCAGCGAGCAGCCAAGCACCTTGAAAATGCCTATCTCCTTGGTGCGCTCGAATATGCTCATGAGCATGGTGTTGGTGATGCCTATGGCGGCGACTATCAGCGAGACGCTGCCTATGCCCGCGAGGACGTACTGTATGGTTTTGGACTGCTCCTGCACCATTTTGAGGTAGTCGAGCTGCGAGGACGCCTGATAGCCGGAATCGGTTATCGCCTGCTGCACCGCGGCGACGTTGTCCACCTCGTTCACGAGCACATACGCCTGCGAGAACTCCATGGGATTTATCGGCTTGCCCTTGCTGTCGGTGGACTGTCCGGGCCACGCGTTCTTCTTGAACAGCTTTTTGAACATGCTCTGCACCGATTCAAGCTCGGCGTAGACGGAGTAATCGTACTCGGAATAGCCGCCGTCCTCGCTGCCGAGTCCGAGCAGCGCGCTGGTGTTGATGATATACTTCTTGGGCATAACGACGCCCTGCTCGCCGCTTTGCGCCCTGTAATATGCGTCGGTATCGAAGATGACGAACACCGGCGTCTCATACATATTGACGTTCGGCTCGCCGACGCCCCAGTTGTCCCACTGGTTTGAGCCGCCCTTGGGGTCGTAGAAGTTGTAGCCCACCTTGCTGCCCGCAAGAAAGGTCAGCGGCGCATTCTTTTCGGGAAGCTCGCCTTCGAGTATCGGCAGCTTGAGCAGTTGCAGCATTTCGTAGCTCATGGCGTTCACGTTCAAATCCGACTGGTACTTGCCCGCCTTGGCAATGACGCTGAAATTATACACCGGCGACGCGCACAGAACGTTTTCCATGGACGCGAATTCGTTTATCACGCTTTGGGTGAGCTTTTTGTTCTCGCTCGAGCCCTTGGAATCTCCCATGTATCCGCCGTAGTTGTTAATCGTGATGAGCGTCAGCGTGCCGGAGCTTTCGATTTGCTTTATGTATGAGCTGTTCAGCCCGATGCCCAGCGACATCATCACGACGATGGACGCCGTGCCTATCATGACGCCCAGCAGCGTAAGCGAGGTGCGCAGCTTTCTGCGCCACAGGTTCAAAAAGCTGAAGCGCAGCAATTCTATGAATTTCATTGCTCCTTACCCTTGTCTGCCGCGTCCTTCGCAAGCAGATACTCCGCCTCCAGCTTCTTTGCCTCGAGCTTGTCGCGCTGAGCGCGCGCCTTCTTGCGCGAACGCCGTATCATAATTATGCTCACTACCGCGCCGACGACTGCCACGGCGACGATTATCAGCCACCACATTCCGCCGCCCGACTGCTGCGGCTCAACGGGAAAGTCCTCAATGGGCATATCGCCGCCGATGTCGCCGCCCATGTCCATGACGGTGAAATCCGCCGTCTCCTGCGCGGTGTACTGCTTGCCGTTTTCGTCCTCATAGGTGACGAGCATGGTCGCCGTGCTTGAGCCAGCCGCGAGCGGAGTTATGTACAAATCCACGTTGCCCGTCGCGCCCGAGTCGATGTTGCCCAAGTACGCCTGCGTTTCGCTCAGCAGCGAGCCGCTGTCGTTTACCGTGACGTTGACGTTGTACAGCTTGGATTTGCCCGTGTTGTTGACGGTGGACATGAGATTGATGTCCTGCCCGACATATACCTCGGTGGGCTGTATTTGTATCTTGGTCGTCATGATCTTGGGTATCTGCTTGACGGGAATCGAGATGACCTCGGTGTCGGTCACGGGGACGATTTTTTGCGTCGTGCCGTCCACATTGTTGGGGTCGTTGTAGTTGAGCGCGAAGGAAGCGTTATAGGATCCGGGCGCGACGTCCGATTTGGAGGTCAGCCGCATGGTCGCGGACTTGGTCCCACCCGCGGGAATCGCGTCGATGAAGATGGACGACGAGCCGGAGACGGGGTGGAAGGTGTCGGAGGTCATCGCCGCCTTGAAGCTGGTTATCTCGTGCGACGAGGTGTTCTTGAACACCACGCCGAGCAGGAATTCCTCGCCCGCCACCACCTCGGTGGGGT
>CAYXRE010000010.1:0-23153 GCA_964466125.1 uncultured Oscillospiraceae bacterium | reverse complement strand
TGTTGACTACAACCAAGAGATGATGTCGCTTATTCAAGCGCAGCGCGCCTTCCAGCTTTGCAGCTCGGCGCTTCAGATAACCGACACAATGGACCAGAAGGCAGTTACCTCGATAGCTGCCGTCTGACGAGTAAAAGGAGCATATAATGAATCATGCGTTCAATATCGGAGGAACGGGTCTTCGGGCTTATTCGGAGTATTTGAACAACATCGGAAACAACCTTGCAAACGTCAACACGACCGGCTACAAGGTCACACACCTGAGCTTCAACGACCTGCTTTACACTCAGATGTATGTCAACGCCGCCGACACCCCCATACACGGCACCGGAGTCAAGGCGACCTTCAACGGCATCAACTTTTCGCAAAGCGGCATGAAGGCGACGGGTTATCCGCTCGACTACGGTATAGTCGGCAACGGTCTGTTCTGCGTGCAGAAGGGCGCGAACCGTTACTATACCCGCGACGGCTCCTTCCAGCTGAGCGTGATAAACAACAATTCAGCCTACCTCGTCAACTCCGAGGGCGACTATGTGCTCGACAAGGGCGGCGCGCGCATCGTTGTCGATGTGAGCGGCGGCGCGGACAAGATAGATTACTCTGCGCTGTCGGCAAAAATCGGCGTGTACAAGTTTGCAAACCCCGATATGCTCACGCCGGTCGCGGGCAACAAATATCAGGCAAACGAGTTGTCCGGCGCGGCGGCGCTTTCGACCGAGGGCGAGTACTCGCTCATGCGCACCTACCTTGAGCAGTCGTCAACGGATGTATCCGATGAGATGGCAAACATGATAATCGCCCAGCGCGCGTATCAGCTCAGCGCCAAGGTCGTCACGACCGCGGACGAAAACGAGCAGACGGTAAACAGTCTTCGAAAGTAGGAAAATATAAATGGCGATAGAAAACTACGACGACCTCAACAGCATGCAGATAGACGCTCTGCGCGAGATTGGAAACATCGGCTCTGGAAACGCCGCCTCCTCGCTGAGCGATATGCTTGGAAAGCCGGTGGACATCTCGGTTCCGAACGTTCGGTTTCTCGACTTCAACGAGGGTGTCAAGAGCCTCGGGGGTCCCGAGCAGCCGCTCGTGGGTCTGCTGCTGTCGCTGTCCGGCGACGTCACGGGCATGATAATGTTTTTGCTGCACAAGGAATTTGCGCACATGGTGCTCAACTCGCTGTGCGGCACGAGCATCGGCGAGAACTTTGAGATAGACGACATGAGCGAGTCCGCGATACGCGAGGTCGGAAACATAATGGCGGCGTCCTACGCAAACGCAATCGGGGCGCTCACCAACCTTGAAATCAATATCTCGGTACCGAGCCTTTGCGTCGATATGGCAGGCTCCATACTCAGCGTTCCGGCAATCTACTATGCGAACATCGGCGACAGGATTCTGTTCATCGAAGATAAATTCATTCAGGACGGAGTTGCGTTCGACTCTCAGATACTTCTTATCCCCGAAGTCGACTCGCTCGAGAAAATAATGAAGAGTCTGGGGTTGGATGAATGAGCAACACTATCGAGGTGGGCATCGCCGATTTGAACGTGGCAAAAGGCGGCGACGTCCTCGTGACCTACGCGCTGGGTTCATGCGTGGGTATATGTCTGTACGACAGGGTGACGAAGGTCGCGGGGCTGTCCCATATCATGCTCCCCGACAGCTCGACGTTTAACCCCGATGAAAAGCAGAAGATGAAGTTCGCCGACACCGCCATACCCATGCTCATCGACAAAATGGAAGCGGCGGGAGCGAAAAGATTCTTCTTAAAAGCAAAAATAGCCGGCGGTGCGCAGATGTTCGCGGGAGTGGCAAACTCCTCGCTCGCTAACATCGGAGAGCGCAACGTTGCGGCTGTCAAATCTCAGCTTGAGAAGCTGAGAATTCCTATCATCGCAGAGGACACGGGCAAGAACTACGGTCGTACGCAGTACTTTTCCTCAGAGGACGGAAAGATGAGGATAAAGTCGGTCAACAAGGGAGAGTGGGAGTACTGATTCGTCAGCTTCCGCTCTTTTTTATTTTTTGAAGTCGGTACATTATCTCGTCGCCAATCTGGTCAAGCGGGAGCTGACGGCAGACGCCGCCCATTTTGAACGCTTCCATGGGCATACCGTAAACCACACAGCTGTCCTTATCCTGACCAATCGTGTATGCGCCGCACTGGCGCATTTTTGTCAGTCCGCGCGCGCCGTCCGCACCCATTCCCGTGAGAATGGCGCCTATCGCGTTCGTGTCGGCGACCGAGTCGAAAAGCACGTCCACCGACGGGCAGTGTCCGCTGACCTTTTCGCCGCGAACCGAGCGCACATAGTAGCCCTTTGCGTCCTTTTTCAGCGTAAGCTGAAATTCTCCCGCGCCGACGATTATCTTTCCCGGCTCCACGCGGTCGTAGTCCGCCGCTTCCTTTGCGGACATACGGCATATCCTGTCCAGCCGCTGGGCGTAAAGCGTCGTGAAGTTCGCGGGCATGTGCTGGACGATAACAATGCCCGGCATCGTCTCGGGCAGGTTTTTGACGACCTCGATAAGCGCTTCCGTGCCGCCTGTGGACGCGCCTATGGCGACGACCGAGTCCTTGGTGCCGAGCGTGACGCGAGAGGAGAGCTTGCTTGCAAGCGAGGTGACCGGTTCGCTCGTATGCAGCCTTGTGTGGACGCGTGCGGTGCTTGCGACCTTGACCTTGCTGCAAAGCTCCTCGATAAACTTATCGACTGATTCGGGTGTTCCGCCTGTCGGCTTGCGCACAAAATCGACCGCGCCCGCGTCGAGAGCGTACAGCGCCTCAATAGGGGTTGCGCTGACCACGACGACACGGATGGGGTTTTTGGGTATAATATGCTTGAGGAACTCAATGCCGTTCATCTCGGGCATTTCGACGTCCAGAGTGACGACGTCCGGCTTGAGTTCCTCGACCTTGGCTATGGCGTCCTTTGCGTTTACGGCGCAGCCGACAACGCAAAGGTCTTTATCGGCGGACAGGCTCAGCTGGAGCTTGGTGCGAAACAGCACCGAGTCGTCCACGACGAGCACGCGGATTGGCATAACGGTTATCCTTTTCTGTTGAGCTTCTGATAGACGGAGGGACGAACGCAGGTGTAGCCGAGGTTGGCTCGGTCGATGTTTTCCGAATGCCCGATGAACAGGTAGCCACCGTCGGCGGTAGCCTCGTAGAATTTCTCCACAAGCTCGTTGGTGGTTTTGGTATCAAAATAAATCATGACGTTTCGGCAGAAGATTATGTCGAAGCGTTTTTTGTACACAAAGGTGTCCATGAGGTTGAATATGCGAAAGACGACCTCATTGCGAATTCGCTCGCAAAGCTGGAAATTGCCGTTGGCAAGCTCTTTGAAGTACAGCCGCTTCCACTGCGGGGGGATGTCGTTCAAGCTCGCCTGGTCGTATTCGCCCCTGCGCGCCTTGTCCAGCACGTTGGTGGAGATGTCGGTCGCGAGTATCGTCGTGTCCCACGCTCCCTTGCGCGCGCCGAAGTAGCGGTCGATGGTCATGGCGATGCTGTACGCCTCCTGTCCGGCGGAGCAGCCGGCGGACCAGATGCGCAGGTCGTTCTTGCGCGAATGCTCAAGGTAGGGCAGCGCGTTTTTTGCCAGAAAGTCGAAGTGGTCGTTTTCCCGCGCAAAATACGAATAATTGGTCGTTATTTTGTTGAGAAATGCGTTTATCTCGTTGCCGGTCTTGTCGGCGGAAAGAAGCTGTATGTACTCCGAGAAGGTGTTCATGTTCTTTGTGCGAAGGGTGCTGTAAAGCCGCCCTTCGATGAGCTGGCGCTTCTTTTTCAAGTCAATGCCGAACTTGTTGTAGACATAGGTGACGAGATAATTGAACTCTTCGTCGGTTAGGGCGATGAGAGGTGCGGCTTGGGCTTGCGGCTGCTGTTGTTCCATACGGCTCGCTGACCTTTCCGATTTATACTGCGGACGGCGCGAGGTCGTCGGCGAAGAATTTGCGAAAATCTATATTCAGCGCGACCTTGCCGCCGAAGTCGTATATTGACTCAAGAAAACGCATCGCCTCGTCGCCGGAGGCGGGAGGAGTGGAAAGGTCGGCGGTGTCCACCGCGACGACCTCGGAAACGCTGTCCACGATTAGCCCTATGCGCGCGTCGCCGATTTCCAGAATGATAATGCAGGTCTTGTCGTCGTACTCGCGCTCGGGAAGCCCGAGCTTGAGCCGCGCGTCGATGACAGGCACTATCTTGCCGCGCAGATTGACGATTCCCTTGACATACTGCGCCGTGTTGGGGATGTAGGTTATCGACTGAATATTGATTATCTCCAGCACGTCGGACAGCGTCACGCCGTAAACGACGTCGTTTATGTAGAAAAGCAGGTACCGTCCGCTGAGGTCTTCCAACGCTTCGGACGTTTCGACAATGTTGTTCTCGCTCATGGCTGCGTCTCCTTTAGCTAGTTCTTCAAAAGGCTGTTTATGTCGACGATAAGGCTTATCATACCGTTTCCGAGAATGCTGCACCCGGAAAGTCCGAGCTCCTTGAGGTTGTATTTGGTAAAGAAGTTCGGGAAGGGCTTTACGACGACCTGATATTCGCCCAGCAGCTCGTCGGCAAATATGCACGCCCCGACGCCGCCGCTTTCGACTTGCAGCAGTATGCCCTTGGTGATGTCGGTCACCTGCGTGGAGATTCCGAACGCCTCATGCAGCCGGATTATCGGATAGCACTCGCCGCGTATGAGTATCATCTCGGAATTGTTGGTGTTGCGCAGTATCTGGGTCGGGTCGGACACCTTGAAGGACTGCTTGATTGAGGTTATCGGCACGGTGAGCACCGTGTCGCCCACCGACAGGTTCATGCCGTCAACGATGGCAAGCGTGAGCGGAAACTTTATGGTGAAGGTCGTGCCCTCGCCAAGGGTGCTCGCAATGGAAATTGTGCCGCCGACCTGCTCGATATTGCGGCGCACGACGTCCATGCCGACCCCACGTCCCGAGTACTCGGTGACGGCGGTGTTGGTGGAGAATCCGGGCAGCATGATGAGGTTGAACGCCTCACGCTCGGTGTATTCGTTTTCCGGCTTGGTGAGAATGCCGTTTTTCTTGGCTTTTTTAAGCAGCTTCTGCGCGTCCAGACCGCAGCCGTCGTCCGAGACGTCGATAAGTATCTCGCCGCCGGCGTTGCGAGCGGAAAGGGTTATCTTGCCGACCTCCGGCTTGCCCAGACGCAGACGCTCCTCGCGCGGCTCTATGGCGTGGTCCATGGAGTTGCGTATCATGTGCATGAACGGGTCGACCACAGCGTCGTTTATCGTCTTGTCGACCTCGGTGTCGCCGCCGATCGTAATAAGCTCGGCGGGGCGGTCCAACTTTTTGCTCATGTCGCGCACGATGCGCTCCATTTTGTGGAAGGTGCTGTAAAGCGGAACCATTCGCACCGACATTAAGATGTCCTGAAGCTCGTTGGTCAGCTTGCGAAGCTCGCGTATGGATTTCTGGAAGTTGTCCAGCTTGAGTCCCTCAAGGTCGGGATTGCGAGAGACCATAGACTCGGTCGTGACGATCTCGCCGACCAGATCCATGAGCTGGTCGAGCTTGGATTGTTTGACGCTTATGAGGCTCTGCTTTGCGCCCGTCATGTGGTTGGACGCGTCTGCGGCGGGAGCGACAGGAGCGGTGCCGCCTGTGGGCGCCTCGTCCTTTTGCGTTTCTTCTTCCTTTTTCTCGGCGCTTTCGTCGCCGAGTATCTCATAGGTCTTTATGTTGAGCGCGGACTCGATGACGCTGATTATCTCCTCCGAGCCGCGTATGGGCTTGCAGATGATGACAAACCCGTTTTTGATTATCTCGCCGCACAGCCCGCCGTCATTCTCGGGGTGGGGTGGCATTGAGGACAGCTCGGCGCAGCAGTGCTGCAGCTGGGTAAGCAGCATATACGCGCGCATATTCTCCATCTGGCAGTCGTCCTCAAAGAACACGCGAATGCGTATTTCGTCCTCTCCGGCGACAATTGGGGCAATGGGCGCGGCGGGTGCGGGAGCTGCACTTGCGGCAGGTTCGGACGCTGTCTGCGGCGCAGGCGCGCTTTCGGGGCTCGCGCTTTCGGCGGCGGGCGCAGGCGCGGGAGAGCCCTTGAGCATTTCCGCCTGCTGGGCAAATTGGGAAATCAAAAAATCGGGATTGCCCTCGACATAGTCGGGGTTGCTTACCGAGCAAAGCTCGTTTTTAAGGTAGTCGGAGGTCTGAAACACCAAATCAAAGATGGTATCAAAGATGAGCGAGAGCTTTGCGGGGTCCTCGCGCAGGATGTAAAACACGTCCTCGACCGAGTGGGCAAGCGAGGACATATTCCCGAAGCCCATCATCGCCGCGGAGCTCTTGATGGTGTGGGTGATTCGGAAAATGCTGTTGATATTTTCGTCGCTGATATTCTTTGCCCGCTCGGACTCCATAAGTATCTCGTCGAGCTGTTCCAACATGGTGTCGGTTTCGTGGATAAAGGTATCAAGCATCGCTTCCATGCCGGGGTCGATTGCGCCCATATTTTACACCCACCTTGCAAAAATGATGTTTTTAGCGTCCGTGAACATATTATGTTCCTATTATAAATAAATTCTCTGTGTTAGTCCAATATTTTTGCCAAAAAAACTGTAAATACTTTAATTTATTTGATAGAATATAATAAATAAGTATAGCCAAGCGCAGTAATATGCAAAAACACTCGGCTTATGGCATTCACACAAGGAGGTGAGAACGCAATGGCGGATATTCTTCGCGTGACCACGCCGCTCACAAGCACCAGCAACGCGAATATGCAGCCGCGCACGACCGCGCCGGATACCGCAAGCGTTTTCAGCCTTCAGGACCCACAGCGGGTAATACATACTCACAACCAAAGCGAGCTGCAGCAGCAGAACACCGGTCTGCTTGCGGGCGAGGAGACCCCGAGCATACTAATGAGCCTGCTTCGGGATCCCGCGGTGGCGGTCAGCTATCTGAAAAGCCTGTCCACCATGGAGGAGATATTCCGGCTCGTGCCTGCGAACAACAAAGCGCTGAGCGCCGAGGTCGAGCAGATGTTCAGCGCCATACTGCTCAACCCCGACGACGTCGTCGCCGAGCTGCTCACCCAGCAGCAGCAGGCGACCTCCTTTCGCGGCGAGCTGTTCGATTTTCTGCGCGGGATATGCGACGCCGCGCAGCGGCAGGAAAACGGCGCGCAAAACGCCCAGACGCAAGGCGCGCAGGAAGGCGCGTTCGGCGTCACGAGCGGCACCGAGACGGTCTACACGGCGGTCGCAACGCTGCTCAAGGCAATCAACTCCGCGCAGTCGCGCAGCGACATTCTGGACGCGATAGCGAACGGGCTGGGTTACCTGCGCGAGAACCTCAGCGCTTCGGATATGCTTTCGTCCGAGCTGGACTCGCTGATTGCGCAGTTCAAGTCGCCGCAGGCTGCGGCAAATTTCCCGCAGCTCAAAACGCAGGTGCAGCAGCTCATGCGCAGCATACAGGGAAATCTGCTCAACAACCCCAAGCTCGAAAAAACGCTGTCCATGATGACCTATAACCTCTCGCGCTTTAATTCCTCCAACGAGTTCGTCTCCGAGGCGGCGTACCGTCTGCGCTCCATGCTTCCCGAAGCGCAGCAGCAAAAGCTCATCGACCTCGTGAACGAATACTTTATGACAAACGACCGCAATGCGTCCGACCGCTCGCAGGTTATGGACAACCTCACCTCGCTCATCCGCTCAAGCGCGCAAAACGAGGAATCGCTCAATTCGGCGGCAAAGACCGACGCGGTGCTGCAAAGCCTGCTGTCGTCGCCGTGCAACTTCACGCCGCTGCTGCATTTCATCGTCCCCATGCAGTTTGAGGACCTCAACGCCTTCTCCGAGATATGGATTAACCCGGAGCACGGTCCCGTCGGCTCCGAGTCGGACGGCAAGAGCGGGACCCACCTGCTCATGGTGATTGATATAGAGGGCTCCGGACGCTTTGAAGCGGAGTTCTTTGTGGCGGACAAGACGGTGGACTTTCTGCTGCTGACGCCCGCAGGGCTGGAGAACAGCTACGCGCCGCTGTCCAAGGCGGTGCCGAAGATACTTGCGCACACCGACTACAAGGCGGGACAGATGCGCGTTGAGCCGCTGACACGTCCGCGCTCGCTCATGGACGTATTCAAAAATCTTCCGTATAAAAGGATGGGTGTCGATGTCAAAGTCTGACGAAAAAGCGGTCGCGCTGCGATACAACAGCGAACTGGACGCCGCTCCGGTCATAATCGCCTCCGGCTACGGGGACATCGCGAAAAAGATAATCGACATCGCCGAGGAGCGGGGCATTCCCGTCTACCGCGACGATTCGGCGGCGTCGCTCATGTGTATGCTGGACGTCGGCGTGAACATCCCCGAGGAATTGTACCAGATAGTCGCCGCCGTCTACTGCCAGATACTTATGACGGCGAAGGATTTGAGCAAGGGAACGGGCGAGCTCGGAGAAATAACAGCTTCGGTAAAGAGGGGTTAATGCGGTGAGCACAAAGGAAAAGAGCGTATTCGTACTGGATATCGGCACGCGCAGCGTCATCGGCGTGCTCGGAAAGCAGCAGGGCGACCTGTTTCGCGTCGAGGACACCCAGCGGCTCGAACACCGCACCCGCGCGGTCGTGGACGGTCAAATCGAGGACATCACAAAGACCGCCGAGATAGCCCGCGAGGTCAAGGAGCGCATTGAGCAAAAGACCGGACAGTCGCTGAGCTCGGTGTATATCGCCGCCGCCGGACGCGTGCTTCGCACCGTGCGCACCCAATGTGAAGCGCCCGTCGAGGAGGACGTCGAGATAGACGACGACTTTGTCGCTCGGCTCGAACGCACGGCGGTGCAAAACGCCTACAAGGTGCTTGCGGGAGAGCAGGACGCAAAGGAAAACTACTTCTGCGTCGGCTACTCGGTGCAAAAATATCTGCTCGACGACTACGAATTTCAAACGCTCATCGGGCACAAGGGCAAGCTCGCGTCCGCGTCGCTCATCGTGACCTTCTTGCCCAAGGAGGTCGTGGACAGTCTTTATGAGCCGCATCGGGCTGACCGTTTCGGGGCTGACGCTTGAGCCTATCGCCGCCATGAACGCGATTATCCCGCCCGAGCTGCGAAAGCTCAATTTGGCGCTGTGCGACATCGGCGCGGGCACGTCGGACATTGCCGTCTGCGAGAACGGTTCGGTCAAGGCTTACACCGTTGCGACGGTCGCCGGGGACGAGATTACCGAGGCGATTATGCGCGAATGCCTCGTGGATTTCGACACCGCCGAGACAATTAAGCGAACCATGTCGGATTTCCCGAAAGAAACGGTGAAATATCAAAATATTCTCGGTTTTGATATGGAAGAAAGCGCCGAAATAATATATAATAAAATAGATAATGAAGTTCAGGCGCTTGCCAAGATAATCGGTGAGCGCATACTCGAAGCGAACGGTCATGCGCCCGCAGCGGTGTTCCTCGTCGGCGGCGGCAGCAAGACCCCGAAACTTCGCGAAAAGGTTGCGAAGGCGCTGGAGCTGAGCGTGGATACCGTCGCCGTCGGCGGCAGCGTCTACATAAAAAAGCTGTTCGTCTCCGACTTCGATCTGCAAAGCCCCGACTTCGCGACGCCGCTGGGCATTGCGATAACCGCCGTGACCCAAAACGGGAGCGACACCTTCTGTGTGACGATAAACGGCGACAAGCTGCACTTGTTCAATATATGGGACAACTCCGTCCTCGGCGTGCTGCAGATGGGCGGATATCGCTATAATCAGATAATCGGCAGGAACGGACGCGCGGTCAACTATGAGCTCAACGGTATGCGGCGCACCGTCTACGGCGGGCTTACCGAGCCTGCCACGATAAAGCTCAACGGTGAGAGCGCCTCCATAACCGACACGGTACACCCGGGCGACACAATCGAGTTTGAGCCGGCGGTTCCCGGCGAGGACGCCGAGGTCATCTTCGGAGACCTCGCGGCGCTTCAGGGCTCGATACGCATCAAGGTTGAAGGAGAGGTCGTGCTTGCGGGCACCTATGCGACGCTCAACGGTGAGCCGGCGAGCGCGAGCGCACATATAAACTCGGGCGACAGCGTCGAGATATGCTCGGTCGATACACTCGGTCAGTTGGTCGAAAAAATGTACGGAGACCCGTTGGATTACGATATGTTCGTCAACGGCAGACCGCGTTCGGACGGCTATCTGCTTTGCGACAAGGACGAGGTCTCGGTGGTGAAAAGGCTCACGCCGCGTCAAGCGCCGCCTGAGCAGCCCAAGTCCGAGCCGCAGCCAAAGCCGCAGCCGGAGAGAAAAGATCAGTCTGAGCCGGTGAAGCAAGAATCGCCGCCTGTCGAGCAGCCGTCCGCGCCGGAGGCGGAGCACTCCGTTCCAAGCGAGCCGGACGAGCCGAAGCCGACGCCCGAACCGCCCGCGCGCACGAAGGGCATAAAGGTTACGCTCAACGGCAAGACAATCGAGCTGCCCTATCGCGGAGCGGCGGCGGAATATCAGTTCTTTGACCTGCTCGGCTTTGCCGACATCGACACCAAGAAGCCGAACGGCACGATAGTGCAGCTGCTCAACGACTCGGTCGCCACCTATTCTGAGCTTATTCGTGACGGAGACGTCGCGCAGATATACTGGTCCAACGAAATGCAATAAGCCGACGGAGAAGTATCAATGGAAACTTATATCGCAAGACAGCCGATAATGAACAAGAATGGCAAAGTGGAGGCATACGAACTGCTGTACTTCGAGCGGGGAGGAGGACTCTACAATCAAAGCGATTCAACGGTGGCGAACGCCATAGTTTCCTTTTTCAATCAGGTGGACAGCTCGGGCTTTCTGAGCAATAAGGACTGCTTTTTGACCTTTACGCCCAACCTGCTCATGCAGAACATACCCCGCGTATTCGACGAGCGCAAACTGGTCATACAGTTTGAGGACAATGTGCTGATAAACCCGACTGCGAAGATGATTCTTGAGCGCTACAAGCGTCAGGGCTATCGCCTCGCATTTTCCGGCTTCCAGTTCAACAACCGGCATCTGGATATCCTGCCGAATGTCGACATCATCAAGATGGACTTCAAAAAGCCGGACAGACGCAGCATTGAAAACATCGTCAGTATCGGGCGCAACCTCAACAAAAAGCTCGCGGCTTACAATGTGGACGACGAGGCGGCATACGCGCTCGCAAAAAAGCTGGAGCTTGACTACATACAAGGCGAGCACATCGCCGAGACGGTTTCCGCAAAGGTCAAGGGCATCGACCACCTGCAGTCCACCTTCTTCCGCCTGATGGTCGCCGTCTCTCAAGAGGAGCCGGAGTTTGACGAGATAGCGCAGCTTATCTCGACCGACGTTTCGCTGACCTTCTCACTTATAAAGATGGTCAACTCCGCGTACTTCTCGATACCCAACCGCATCAAGGACGTAAAGCAGGCGCTGACCGTAATTGGACTCGGACAGCTCAAGCAGTGGATTTACCTGCTGGGCTTTGTGCCGAACGGCGGCATGACCGACGAGCTCATAAAGCTCTCCTTCCTGCGCGCGGTGTTCTGTCAGGACCTTTCGGTCTATGTCGCGGGCTTCCCTGCGACCAAGTCGGAGGCGTACTTGCTCGGAATGTTCTCCACGTTGGATATGCTGCTGGACGTCAAAATCGACGACGCAGTAAAGGAACTGCCGATTTCCGAGGCGATAAAGGAAGGTCTTGTGACCCACGAGGGACTGTGCGGAGAGCTGCTGAAGCTGAGCATCTACTATGAAAAGGGCAGTTGGAACAAGATGAGCAAGCTCGCGGCGAAACTGGGTATCCCGATAGACGCCATTTCCCAGACCTACATGGACGCGGTCAAATATGTAAGCGATATACTGGACGAGCTGCTTCGTCCGTTCGAGGAACAAAACGGTTAACGGACCCGCCGACCATTATTATTTCTTTTTAGGAGAAAAATTATGCGCGAAGAAAAACTGGAGAAAATCAAGGAAAAGGTCGAGAATGCCGCCGAGAAACGCGAGGAGCGCATCGAGCATGTAAAGGAAGAAATCGACAAGGTGAAAAGACGCACTTCGCTGCGCACGACCCTCACCGTCGTCAATATCCTCATGGTTGCGGTCGTCGGCGTGATAATTTTCTTTGTGTGCATCTACATGTCGCAGACCAACAACCTGAAAGCCACCAAGCAGATACTCTCCCAGACCGCTTTGGTCGCAGGGGACAACATATCCAACGAAATCGGCGGCTACAATGACGCGCTGTGTGAGTTGGGCATGAACCCGACGCTGTACTCGGAAAGCTCAACAATCGAGCAAAAGCAGGCGGTCATCGACCGTGCAATCGGAACCTACGGCTTCATTCGCGGACGCATAATCGGCACCGACGGTCTGAGCATCTTTGACGGCACCGATTATTCCGACAGAGAGTACTTCCAAAAGAGCATGGGCGGCAGCTTTTGGATAAGCGACCCGACCGTCAGCAAGGTCACGGGCGAGCTGACCATAATCATCTCCGCGCCTATCTGGAAGGACGGCGTTCCGAACAGCGAGGTCGTCGGGGTCGTTTCCTTCATTCCGCCCGAGGACTTCCTGAACGTCATAACCTCCTCCATCAAGCCCAGCGCAAACTCCAACTCGTCAATAGTCAACAGCGCGGGCGCGATTATTGCCAACGAAAGCGCCGACGTCGTCAAGGCGGGAACCACCGTCGATGCGCTGACGACCGACGCGAAATCAATAGAAACGCTTCACGGAATGATAAGCGATTCCAACGCCGGAGGCTTCGGAGTCGGCGAGATAACCAATGCGGCGGGCATACAGTACATAGCCTATTCGCCCATTGAGGGAACCAACGGCTGGACGCTTGCCATCTCCGCGCCCAAGACCGATTACACCGCCGGTCAAACTCAGGCAACGATCAACTGCATAATCGCGCTGGTGATTGCCGTTGCAATAAGCGGCGTGATAGTGCTCATTTCCGCCAAGCGCATAACCGACCCGATCGTCAAATGCGCCGACCGTCTGCAGCGACTCGGCAACGGCGACATCTATTCGCCGGTGCCGGACGTCAAGGCGAATGACGAGACGGGCGTGCTTGCGGACGCAACGCGGGAAATCGTACATGACATCACTGTCATAATCGAGGACATCAACTACTGCTTCAACGAGATAGCCTCCGGCAATCTCGACGTGCACAGCCGCAACCGCGAGGCGTACGAGGGTGACTATATCAAGCTGCTCGACGGCGTCCGCTCGCTCAAGAGAAGCCTGAACGAGACGATACTCAACATCAACAAGGCTGCCGAGCAGGTCAATTCCGGCGCCGAGCAGGTAAGCTCCGGCGCGCAGGCGCTAAGCCAGGGCGCGACCGAGCAGGCGTCCTCCGTCGAGGAGCTCTCCGCGACGATTATGCTCATCTCCGAGCAAATCAAGAACAACGCCGACAACGCCCAGCAGGCGGACGACTACACCCAGAAGTCCAGCAAGGCGATGAGCGAAAGCGCCGAGCAGATGAAGGCAATGGTCAAGGCGATGAACGACATCAACGCCACAGCCTCCGAGATTGGCAAGATAGTCAAGACGATAGACGACATCGCGTTCCAGACCAACATCCTTGCGCTCAACGCAGCGGTCGAGGCGGCGCGCGCAGGTGCGGCGGGCAAGGGCTTCGCCGTTGTCGCGGACGAGGTCCGCAATCTTGCGCAGAAATCCTCCGAGGCGGCAAACAACACCACCGGACTTATCAACAGCACGCTTGAAGCGGTCGGCAACGGCTCCAAGATAGTCGGCGACACCGACAAATCGCTCGGCATAGTCGCAGAGTACGTCGTCAAGGTCTCCAACCTTGTCGCCGAGATTGCGACCCACACCGAGGAACAGGCGACCGCGGTAGCGCAGGTCAACACCGGCATGGAGCAGGTTTCCGCCGTCGTCCAGACCAACTCCGCGACCGCCGAGGAAAGCGCTGCGGCAAGCGAGGAGCTCAGCGGACAGGCGCTGATTCTCAAGAATCTCGTTGACCAGTTTGTGCTCGTGACCGACAACTACGACACGCAGCCCGCCGCGATAAGCGAATACACGCCGGTGTCCGATTTCTCGGGTGAGCCGGAATACACCCCGCAGCCGTACAATTCCGGCTCGGGCAAAAGCAAGTATTGATTCAAAAGCTGTTTTCTCAGCAAGGCAAGTCCCCGACCGAAACGGTCGGGGACTTGCAGATTAAACGACAGTTCAAGGGTAAAGCTTATGCAGGGATTTGAAATCACTGACATCGTTGGGGAAATAACGTTGGGCGATTATATCGCGCAAAGCGGAGGACGGCTGGAGTGCGCAAAGGCGCTCGCGGTCATGCTCCCCGCGCTCGATGAGCTTGAGCGGCTGTATCGCGAGGGTGCGCCGCGCTTTTGCTTTTCGCCGGACGATATATTGATAAGCGCGCGCGGCGTCCGCTTTGCCGAAAGCGCCGACCCCCGCAGCAGTATAAAGGACGGTTACGCTCCGCTTGAAGCCTACTCGAAGCGAGGGCATTTGGACGCGAGAGCAAGCGTCTACTGCGCAAGCGCGTGTCTGTACCGTGCGTTAACGGGGAACACTCCGCCCGACGCGCGTGAGCGGGCGCAGCAGGACTACCTGCTGTCTTTCTACACGCGCGGAACGGCGCTGCCGGCAGGCGTAGGCGAGGCGATAATGCGCGCGCTTTGCGTGGACGCCGATGAGCGCTATGTGAGCGCAGACGAGTTCAAGCGGGCGCTGACGGCGTACAGTCAGCCGCAGACGAGCGAGCAAACCTCTGCGCGGAACGCGCCGCGCCGCGTGGTGCTGCGCTCCTCAAGCGTGAGCCTTGAGCCGGACGTTGAAAACGCCTCGTGCGAGGTCTATGTTCCGCCCAAGCGCGACCGTGCGGAAGCCGAGCGCAAGCGCTCGAATAAGCAGGACCGAACGCGCAACATAATTATGGCTGTGTGTGTGATATTCTCGCTGTTTTTGCTCGTCGCGGGCTTTTTAAGGATTATGAGCCGCTCGCAAAAACAGCAATCCTCAAGCGAGCCGCAAAGCTCCCAAAGCGCGCAGCAGGAATAAAAGAAAGCCGCCTGTATCAACGATACAGGCGGCTGTTTTGTTTGGTGTGCTATGGCTTAGTAGCGATATTGCTTGACGAGGTTTTGCAGCTCGTCCGACTGCGCGAACAGCTCCTCGCTCGTCGCGGAGGTCTCTTCGGCGGTGGCGGAGTTTTGCTGTACGACGTCGCTTATCTGGTCGATGCCGATGGTGATTTGCTTAATCGCCTCCGACTGCTGCAGCGACTGGGCGGAGATGTTCTCTATCAGGCTGTGCGTTTCGGTCGAAAGCTCGACGACCGCGTTGAGCGATTCGGCGGTGAAGCTCAGAATATCCGAACCGTTGCGCACCGAGTCTATCGAGGCCTTTATCAGCTCGGAGGTGTTGTTCGCCGCCTCCGAGCTCTTGGACGCGAGGTTGCGGACCTCGTCCGCGACGACCGCGAAGCCCTTGCCCGCAGCACCTGCGCGCGCCGCCTCGACTGCCGCGTTGAGCGCGAGGATGTTGGTCTGGAAGGCGATATCCTCAATGGTCTTGATGATGTTCTGAATCTTGGAGGACTTGTTCTCGATGTCCTTCATCGCCTCGAGCGCCTCTGCCATCTTTTCGTTCTGTTCGCTTATCTTGACCTCAGTTGTGTCGGACAGTTCCTTGGCGCGTTTGGCGTCGTTCGCGTTCTTTTCGACGTTGTCGGAAACGTCGCCTATGGATACGGACAGCTCATGCAGCGAGCCCGCCTGCGAGGTGGTGCCGTTTGCAACCGCCTGCGACGCCATGGAAATCTGCTGCGAGGAGCTGTAAACCTTTTCGGCAAGTCCCGCAAGAGAGCGGACGAACTCGGTGGTGCGCTCGCGTATGAGGACAATCGAGTTCTTTATCGACTCGAAATCTCCCGCGTATTCGACGCTTGAGCCGACCGTCAGGTCCTTGTTGGACATCGCCTCAAGCACGGTGGAAATGTCGCTTATGTAGGAGTCAAGCACGTCAGTCATGCGGTTCATCGTGTCCGCAAGCTGGGAAATCTCGTTGTGGGTATTGATGTTCAGCTTGTCTGTGTGCAGGTTGCCGTGCTCAAGCTCGCTTGCTACGGCGACGACCTTCTTTATGGGTTTGGAGATGATGTTCGTCATCAGCGAGAGCATAATGATTATCAGCACGAGAAGCAGCAGCGCCGCGGCGCCTGCAATGAGCAGCGTGCGCGTGGAGTAGGAGCTGTCAAGCGAGGCGGTGGGCTGTCCGGCAAAGATAGCGCCGAGCGTTTCGCCCGCAAGGTTGGTGAGCGGCTTGTACTCAACAATCATGTTCTCGATAACGACGAAGGTCTCACCGCTGTAGCTTTGCCCTTTTTTGAGCACGATGTCCGCGATGTTCTCCGCCATGGTCGTTCCGATAACGCGCGCGCCGTCCTTTTGAATGGTGGTGCTCACATGGGTGTCTCCCTTGAAGAGGGTCACGTTTACGCCGGATTTCTCCATGACCGAATCGACAATCGCATAGTCGGTCATGTCGTAGCCCACGCATATACCGCCCACACGGTCGCCGTTGGTGTCATATATCGAGCGGTAGACGCGCTCGGACAGCAGCACTGTGTCGTCGGCGTAGATGTCGGTTTTTGAGGAGCTGAGCACGTCCAGACCCGAGAGGTTTTTGGGCAGAACTCCGGAGGACCAAAGGCTCTTGCCCTGGCTGTCATAGATTATCGCAAACACGCGTATGGGCGAGCTTATCGTGTTCGCAACGGCGGCGTCAACAGCCTTCGCGTCGTTCGCCTTGATAGCGTTGATAACGTTCGCGTCGACCCTTATGACCTGCGCCATGCGGTCAATGTCGAGCGTATAATAATCCAGCGTCGAGGACAGGGTATTAAAGCCAAGTTCGGTCTTCTCGGACAGCACGTCCTTTGCGACCGGCTTGAGTGCGACCGACGAAACAATGGCTGTTACCGCCACGAGCGGGATGAGCACACAGCCGATTATCACGCAAAGCCGTGTACCGAGCTTGTAGTCCTTTTTCTGGCGCTTGACCTTTACGGGCTTCTCTTTTTTGACCTTCTTCACAATGTCAACTCCTTAGCGGTGTTTTGCTGCTGTAAATGATGCAAAAATCGTCATACACAACAAAAAAGGCACGATTTCCTATTGATATTTGTATTTTATCATTTTACCGCGTTCGTGACAACATTATTTTATAAGAATAATACAATAGTTTGACGTTAAAACTCCTACTTGATACAATATATACCGAAAGTGTGCAACAAAACCGACCGCGGAGCGCGTGAGCGCACGCGGCAGCCCGTATAATCTACGGCAGGGAGCAGCAGATGAAGGATTCTCTAACGGATATTTACAAGCTCGGCTATACGCAAAACCGCGAGCTTTCATGGCTTCGCTTCAACGAGCGGGTGCTCGCGGAAGCGGACGACGAGAGCGTGCCGCTGCTTGAGCGGCTGAAGTTTGTCTCGATTTTCACGAGCAATCTGGACGAATTCTTTATGATACGTGTCGGCAGCCTGTTTGACCTGTGCGAGATAAAGGGCAGCACTGTGGACGAGAAAAGCGGGCTTACGCCCAAAGGTCAGCTCACGAGAATCTTCAAGGCGGTGCGTCCGCTGTACGAAAAGCGCGAAAAGACCTATTTTGACATCGAGCGCCAGCTTCGCTCGAACGGCGTTTACGACCTGTCCTACAAAGAGCTTTCGGCGTCCGAACAAAAGTACGTCAAAGGTTATTTCCGCACCTCGATTGCGCCGGTGCTCTCCCCGCAGATAGTGGACGCTCACCACCCCTTCCCGCATCTTCAAAGCAAGGTGCTGCACGCGGGCGCGATAATGAAGCTTAAGGGGCGCGAGGTGTTCGGCTTTATACCTGTTCCCTCAACGCTTGCCGCGATGGTTTACCTGCCCTCGTCGGAGGTGCGCTGCATCAGCATAGAGAACATCCTGCTTGAGTTTTTCGACACGGTGTTCGACGTCTACGAGGTTGAGGAGAAAACGGTGTTCTGCATTACGCGCAACGCCGACATCGCCCCCGACGAGGAGGCGTACGACATTGACGGAGACTACCGCAAAAAGCTGCGCAAGATGCTCGCAAAACGGCGCTCGCTGCCCGTCGTGCGGCTGGAGACGACAAGCAAAATCGACGAGCGGCTGGAGAGCTATCTGTGCGAAAAGCTCGACATAGACAAAAGCCAGATATTTACCACCCGCGCTCCGCTTATGCTTTCCTACGCCTTTTCGCTCGCTTCACGGCTGCCCAAGCAGACGCAAAAGGAGCTGACCGACCCGCCCTTTGTTCCCCGTCTGCCCGCACACCCGAGCGCGAAAGAGAGCGTGACGCGCTATGTTCAGCGCCGCGACCTGCTGCTGTCCTTTCCGTACGAGAGCATGGAGCCGTTTTTGCGGCTTATCAGGGAGTCGTCGAGCGACCCGGCGGTCGTGTCGATTAAAATAACGATTTACCGTCTTGCGAGCAAAGCGCGGCTGGTCGAGTACCTGTGCGCCGCGGCGGAGAACGGCAAGGACGTGACGGCGCTCATCGAGCTGCGCGCGCGCTTTGACGAGCAAAACAACATCGACTGGTCCGAGCGTCTCGAGGAGGCGGGGGTCAAGATAAGCTATGGCTTTGCCGACTACAAGGTGCACTCGAAAATATGCCTGATTACCCGCCGCGAGCGCGGAGAGATAAAGCATATAACGCAGGTCGGCACCGGCAACTACAACGAAAAGACCGCCGAGCTGTACACCGACTTTTCGCTCATGAGCGCGGATGAGCGGCTTGCCGCGGACGCCGCCGAATTCTTTAAGAACATGGCAATCGGCAACCTGGAGGGAGTCTATTCCCACCTGTTGGTCGCGCCCTCGGGGCTGAAAAGCAGCGTGCTTGCGCTCATCGAGCAGCAGACCAAGCTCGGGCGCGGCGGAAGGATCGTCTTTAAGCTCAACTCGATAACCGACGTCGAAATCATTGACGCGCTCATGCGCGCGTCCTGCGCGGGCGTTCGCATAATGCTGTTTGTGCGCGGGATATGCTGTATACTGCCCGGCGTAAAAAACCGCACCGAAAACATCACCGTTATGAACGTCGTCGGGCGTTTTCTGGAGCATTCGCGTGTCTACTGCTTTGGCAGCGACAACGACTGCGCGGTCTACATCTCCTCCGCCGATTTCATGACCCGCAACACAGAGCGCCGCGTCGAGGTCGCCTGTCCGATATACGACAGCGAAGTGCGCGAGCGGATAATCCGCTATCTTGAGACGATGATGTCGGACAACGTGAAGGCGCGGCTTCTCGACTCATCCGGCAAATACAAACGGGTTCGGGATTCGCGGCTGCCGCCGCCGCAGGCGAGGACAGGCGGAAGCGCACACTGTTTGCACGGCTCTCCGAGCGCTTTTTGCGCTGAAGCGTCCGCCGGCATTAGAGAAACAGTCAGGTATTCCGCGCACAGCATGACCGAGAGCGCCTGCGCGTGTATTGGGCGCAAGTATCCGAATATAACATAATAAAACCCCCGCCCTCGAATGCTGAGGGCGGGGGACAGTGTTTTTGTATTTGGCTCGTCAGTCGCCCAGACATATACCCATGTCGCGCGCAAGCTCGATCATCTGGTCGCCGAGCGGCACCTCCTTGGTCTTGCCCGCGACCTCAAGCAGCGGATTCGCCACGACGAGGTTGTCACGAAGCGCGACGGTCACGCCGTATATCTCTCCTTCGACCAGCCGTGCGGCGTACGCGCCGAAGCGGGTCGCGAGCACGCGGTCGTAAGCTGACGGGCTGCCTCCGCGCTGGATGTGACCGGGCAGCACCAGCCGCGTCTCAAAGCCGGTCAGCTCGCTGAGGTCACGGGTGAGCTTTGCGGAAATGGTCGTCATTCCGAGCGATTCACGGTACTGTACGCGCTCCTTTTTCTTCATCTTCGATTCCTCAAGCGTCATTGCGCCCTCGGCGACGGCAACGATGGAAAACGAGCTTTTACGCTCGGTGCGCCGCCCGATAGCGTCCGCAATGCTCTCAAGAGAGAAGGGGATTTCGGGCAGCAATATGATGTCCGCGCCGCCCGCGATTCCCGCATAAAGCGTCAGCCAGCCGACCTTGTTGCCCATAAGCTCGATGACCATGACCCTCTTGTGGGAGCTTGCGGTCGTGTGTATGCGGTCGATGACCTCGGTGGCAATATCCACGGCGGTGTGAAAGCCGAAGGTCACGTCGGTGCCCCAGATGTCGTTGTCGATGGTTTTGGGCAGACCAATCACGTTCAGCCCTTCGCTTGAAAGCAGCTGCGCTGTCTTGTGGGTGCCGTTTCCGCCGAGCGTGAGCAGGCAGTCCAGCCCCATCTTTTTATAGTTTGCCTTCATGTTGGCGACCTTGTCGATGTTGTCCTCGCCGACGACCCGCATGAGCTTGTAGGGGGTGCGCGAGGTGCCGAGTATGGTGCCGCCGGTCGTCAGTATGCCGGAAAACTCGCTGCGCTGCATTTCGCGGTAGTCGCCGTTTATCAGTCCGTTGTAGCCGTCCGATATGCCGACGATTTCCACGTCGCTTATGCGCTCGTACAGCGCCTTCGCAACGCCGCGTATCGTCGCGTTCAGTCCCGGGCAGTCTCCGCCGCTCGTCAGTATGCCCACGCGTCTTTTCATGCGTTTGTCCTCCGTTTAATCGAATAGTCGCCTGCGCCTGTATGCGCACAGCGCCGAAACCACGTCGGTTATGTATTAAGTATAGCAAAGAAAATGTGAATAATACAATTTTGCCCGCTTTCGGACGAAAAATTGTCAGAAAACTTCGCAAATACGGCGTAACGCGGGCAAGATGTGGTACAATTTAAGCAGTGGAGGTTGCAAATATGAAAATCGTGAAAAACCTGTTGAGTATCATACTGACGCTGCTGCTCGCCCTGTGTCTTTTGGCGGCGGTATTTTGCGTGAGCGCAAAGCCGCTGCTCGAAAAGCGGCGCATCGAGACCTTTGTCGCCGCCCACACCACACTTATGAGCGAGGTTGACCCCGTCATAGAAATCGAGGTCACCGAGAGCGAATACAGCGAGCTGCTGACCAGCGCGTTCGATTTTGTGCGGGTGCTGCCGCTGCTTACGGGCGGAGGGGACACCGGCGACCTTTCGCAGGACGTTTATGATTTTACGCTGAGCATCGCGAGCGCATATATGCAATCTGAGGTGGACAAGGGAACGATGTCCGCCGACATAGCGGATTATGCGTCGCGCACCATAGCGACCTATGTCGTTCGTGAGATGAACGGCGAGATGCCGGAGGACCACGGCTTTTGCGACATCAAGGTGAAGGACGTCAAGGTGCCTTTGCCGGTAAGTGTCGAGCAGGGAAAGCTGCTTGCGCAAAAGCTGGAGCAGAGCATAACGACAATCAAAGGCGACGTAATATCTACCGCCGTCAACGGGGTGATGGACTCGATACTTTACGAAAAAGCCGAGCCGGAGTTCGACACGCAGAAAATAAAGACCGAGCTTATCAAGACCGTTGTTGACACGCAGACCGAGCTCGGCATTGAACCGAGCGACGATGACAAGCAGGCGCTCGACGGCATAATCAGCGAGCTTTTCGACGGCGTGCTGCAAAAAGAGGACTTTAAGCTGGTGTCCTACGAGAGCATAAAATCCTACATCGGCGAACCGGCGGTCCGCGCGATTCAGCTTGCCAACGAGCCGCGCACGCTCACCGTGCTGCTTGCGGCGAGCGGGGTGTTGTTTATAGTCATTCTGCTGCTCAACCGCAGGCGGCTCGCCTTCCTGCTGCCCGACTCGCTGGCATTTGCGCTCGCAGGAGGGATCGGCTATTTCTTACAACAGATTCTATATAATTTTGTCGACGTCAATGCCTACATAACACAGGCGGTGCAGAAAACGGGGCTCAAATTCGTCGAGCCGCTTGCGGCGGAATACCAGACAAGTCTGTTTTTGTCCGTAAAGGGCTGGTCGGTTTATCTGCTTTATGCCGCCGCAGCCGCATTCGCGCTGTTCATTATCGCGTCGCTGCTGACGCGCGGAAAAAAGACGCAGAACGCCGCCGTGCCCGTGCTGTCGGCGTCGACAGAGCTGTCCTCACAGCCGGTCGAGACCTTGCAGCCTGCGTCGCAAGCCGCAAAGACGGTTTCCGAGCTGCCGCAGGACACTACTGCCGCAGCCGAGACGAAAGCCGATGAAGCTGAATCGGAGCAGACACAGGTAAAAGCCGAGGTGCCCGTCGAGGCTCCCGCCGAAGCGCCCGCGCCCGAAGCCGCTGCAACTGAGCCGCAGCCGAAGGCGAAGCCCAAGAAGAAAGCCGCCCCTAAGCCCAAGACGGCGGCAAAGGCGAAAGCCGAAACCGAGCTGACGTCGGGTGAAAAGAAAACGACCCGCAAAGCAAAGCCGAAGGAAACGGCGGCGAAATAATCCCCTGTAATCAAAAAGACCTGTTTTCTGCGCAGACGCGGAGAAAACAGGTCTTTTTTCATAAAAAGCAGTCGTCGCGTTCGTGGGCTTACTGCACTTCGGGTATGGACGGGAGATTGCCCAGCCCGCGCGCAAGGTCGTTTTCGGTGGGTATATAGTCGCTCATGGTGCCGTCGTTGTATGCCTTGTATGCCGCAAGGTCGAAGTACCCCGTGCCTGTGAGCCCGAACACGATGTTTTTCGCCTCGCCCGACTCCTTGCACCTCAGCGCCTCGTCGATAGCGACGCGAATCGCGTGGGAGCTTTCGGGAGCGGGGAGGATTCCCTCGACGCGCGCGAATCGCTCCGCCGCCTCGAACACCGCCGTCTGTTCGACCGAGCGCGCCTCGTCGAGCATACCGTCGTGATAGAGCTGGGAAAGTATCGGGCTCATGCCGTGGTAGCGCAGTCCTCCAGCGTGGTTGGCCGAGGGTATGAAGGTCGCGCCCAGGGTATACATCTTGGCAAGCGGAGTGACCTTGCCCGTGTCGCAGAAGTCGTAGGCAAATTTGCCTCTGGTCATTGAAGGGCAGGAGGCCGGTTCCACCGCGATGAAGTAAGGGGCATTTTTGCCCATCAGCTTATCCTCCATGAAGGGGGCCATCAGGCCGCCGAGATTCGAGCCGCCTCCGGCGCAGCCGATTACGATATCGG